>NZ_JBIMKV010000008.1:0-196229 GCF_051860985.1 Nevskia sp.
CTCCGGCTCGCTGAACGCTGGACCCGTCTTCGCCGCAGTTGCCGATTCTCCGAACACCCGGTGTCTCCGCTTCGACCTGCGCCATTGTTCGGCTGGCTGGCGGTGCGGAAAATCACGCAATCAAGGGCTGAAGGCGACCCATTCGGGGGGCGGGAGCGGCTTGGGGTTTGCCCGCTGCCAGTGTAGGGCGCGAATTGGTCTGAGACGGTTGGCAGGTTGATTTGAGACGCCTGCGAAACAGCATTTAATCGGAACTACAACAGCCTTGCAGGTCAGCTGATCCGGTACCAGATGAGACCGACGACGACGTAGGGCTGCAGGTTGTTGTGGGCTTCGTCGGCGCCAACCGTGACCGGTGCGACCGGCTGGTTGCGGATGTTCGGCTCGCCGCCCGATGCGCTGGTGTCGAAGTTGCTCGGCGTCACGTCTTGGCCCGAGATCGAGGTCGGGATGAAGCCGTAGCCGGTACCGGTGGCGTCGTTCGGCGGCCGGTGGTTGTGAGCCGGGATCTGGGCGGGCGTCAGCTGATGCGTCTTGGCACCGCCGGTCTTGCCGATCGCGTTGAACTCGGTCTCGCTGATGTTCAGCGTCACCGGCACCCGGCCGGGCGGCAGCTGCACCCAGGTACCGCCACCCAGGATCTGCGAGGCCGTGAGGTCCGTTCGCCGCGTCCAGTAGTAGCTGCCGACCGGGTAACTCAGCTCGAAGATGGCGCGCCGCAGCTGATTGACCAGGGCGGCATTGGGCGACAGCCCGGCGGCCTCGATGACGCCGACCAGCTCTTCCTGCATGCCGTTGAGGAACTGCGCGGTGACGACGGTGGCCGGCGTGCCAGAGCCCGGATCGCCTTCGGTGAACTGGCGGCCGGGGGTCGCGGTGGGGTGGTTGATGCGGTCCATTGATCAGGTTCCGTAGGCGAACAGCAGCGCCGTGTGGGCGGGTTTAAGCCGGTTGAAAAGGCATTCGAAGGCTTCGTTCCCGAAGCTGGCCAGCGGGTCGCCTGCCGTGCTCAGGCCGGCGCGGAACCGGGTGACGCCGACCACTTCGGCCGAGCGCAGACGCCAGGTGTGGGTTGCCGGCTCTTCCACCGTGACGGTGTAGCCGTAGGCCGCTGCGACGCTGATGAAGTAGGCCCGCGAGGCGCCGCCCGTGCCGACCAGGCGGGCGACCAGCGCAGCGCGGCGCTGGTCCACGGTCTGGGTGACATTGACGCAAGGGTCCGGCAGGCCGGCGATGGCTTCCCACTCGGTGAGCAGCTCGATCGTCGAGCGGGGATCGGCTTCCAGCCGCAGCGTGTTGGCGCGGGCGTGCACGCGGGCCAGCTCGGTGCCCAGCGCGAGCAGCAGGCGGCCGAGCAGGGTCTCTGGCCCGGCCTGCCAGGCATTGCCCACCGGCAGCAGCGCAGCGAGCTGGGCGGCGTAGTCGGCCGGCCTCAGGTCCACGTCAGCGTGCCCAGGGTGAGGATGGCGCCGGCAGCCGCTGTGACGTTGGCGGCGGGCGTGATCAGGTTGTGGTCGTATTCGCCGGCTGCCTGGCTGATGGCCTCTGCGATATGCGTGCGGGGGATCGTGCCCTCGGGCGCGGCCTCACGGGCGAACAGATCCGCCAGTGCGGCCGTGACAGCAGCGCGGGTGGCCGGTGTATCCGGCCCCAGCGTCACACGCACGTTGACCGGCTGGCGGTTCGGCGCCACGACGTCGACGTCGGCGGTCACCGGCCGCAGGGCATCAAGCGCTGCCTGAGCAGCGGCAACGGTGGCGGGGCTGGCCAGCGCGCTGCCCACGTAGTCGTCATCGGCGATATAGACACGGACGTTGCCTGTGCCGAGGTACAGCGGAAACACCCAGGCGCGGTCGACGCCGGGTACATCCAGCGCCCAGCGGCGGTAGTCCTCGGCATTGCCGCCATGCGGCGGCTGGCTGATGCGCGCGCGCAGCCGGGCGCGCAGGGCTTCGTCGTCCTCGATGCCGGCGCCGCCGTTGATGCCTCCACCGTCAACGGTGGCCAGCACGTCGACCCCGATGGCGGGGCTGACGAAGGCGAGCACCGCCGCGCCCGGCTGGTTGCCGGCGACCCCCGGCAGCACCGCGTAGACGCCGACCGCAACGGCCCCACCTGCGCCGATCGCCGCTGCTGCCGTGGTGCGGTACTCCGCGCCACGTGTGCTCTGCAGCGCGGTGTTCGCCGGCACTTCAGCGCCAGCCCCGCCCGTGATCACGATGGTGCCGCTGGCGATCGAGGCGGGGCGGCGGCCAATGCCCCAGAGACTGGCCCAGGCGTCCAGGTCGGCGTCGACGGCGGTCTGCGGCACGGCCGCCTTTGCGCGATCCGCGATGTAGCCGTAAAGCGCATGCACGGCAGCGGCCAGAGCGCTGGCCAGCACGCCAAGCACGGACCGGCGCAAGGCCGGCTGGGCACCTTCGATCTGGCTGCGGATATCGGCTTGCAGGCGCGCGTTCAGCGCGCCCAGCGTTGGGCGGGAGAGCGGCATCAGGCGATCACCGGCGGTGGTGGGGGTGGCACGTTGATGCCGAGGAACGGCCGGATCGTGGCGTAGGCGCCGCCGGTGCTGCCGTTGTAGACGTTGTCGTACACCTCCAGGCGCGGCACCCAGACCGGCCGGGATGGCATCTGCTGATCCGTGAGCCGGCCGCAGGCGTAGAACAGCCAGGCGACGCGGGACTCGTTGAACAGCTGCTCACCGGTGATCGGATCGATGTCGCGGCTGAAGCCCAGGCTCTGCTGGGTGGCCACGACCATGCCAACCGCCCACGCGCCGCCGATGTTGACCAGCCGCTGCTGCTCGGCGGTCATCAGGCTCGGGTTGTCGATGGTTGCCGCGACGAAGTTAATGCACTTGATCAGCTGGCCACCGAGGTAGCCATAGGCGTCGTAGCCCATCCGGATCAGCGATTCAGCCAGCGACATCAGCTGGGTCATCGCCAGGCCGTGGTACTGCACCGCTTTGTCTGCGCGGCGCAGCTCCAGCAGCATCGAGCCGGTGTTGCCGGGGATCGAGGCGGAGTCCTGCATGGCCAGCTCGAACTTGCCGACCGCCCAGCGGTAGTAGTCGGCCCGGTCGAGAATCTCGGCGGCGGTGGCGCAGGCCAGCGCTGCGGCATAGACGTGATTGCCGCGCGCGGTGCCGGTGCCCGCTGCTGCTTCGGCGTCGTAGAACGCGATCGTCTGCTCGGCTCGATCGCGGAACCATTCGCGGATGACAGCGTGGTCCTGCGCCGTGCCGACGCCGGCATCGCGGATCTGCAGATACGCCATGCCGGTGGACGTGATCTGCGTTTTCAGCTGGGTAATGGTGGTCTTCGGCGGCAGCGAAATCCGCCAGTAGTCGGCGGCACAGGCGTCCCGCAGCGTGCGCATGGCGCGGGCGGCGTCGTAGGCCGAGCGGTAGTAGACCCAGCGGTTGGCGGCGGCTACCGCGTAGGCGCTCATCTGCCGGCACGGGCCGATGTCCGCGTTGTAGGCAGACGAGGCCGGCGGGTACAGCACGGCGCGGGAGGCGTTCAGCTCCGCGTTGACCGGCCCGTAGACCGACGGGAACGAGTACGCCTGCTGCAGGTTGATCAGGTCGTTGTCGCGCTCGACGTACCACCAGTTGTCATTGCCGGTGACGTACTCAGCGGTCGGGCCGTCGTAGCCATCGCTCTGAATGAAAACGCGCTTCTGCGCCGCGACGACGATCTGCGGTACCGGCGGCAGCAGGTACGGCACCTCGTCGGCCGGCGCGTAGATGCTGCCGCCCAGCGAATCGATGGTGAGGGTCGCGGATGCGTCGTTGTTGATGACCAGGATTGCGCGCGGGCTGCCTTCGATGGAGCCGACCGAGTTGGCGTGCGGCAGGTGATCGGACATCGGCGCGCCGCCGTTGGAGCGCTTCCAGTAGCGGTTGCCGATCCAGCTGTAGGTCATCGACGGGCCGACGACGATGTTCGCTGGCGGCTCGTACGGCGGCACGCTGGCGAGATCGGGCGAGCGCAGGCCGGCGATCGGAGCGACCATCGTCCGCGCGAACCAGCCCGCACGCGTGCGCTGGCGCAGGTCGCTGGCCGGCCGCGCGCCGCTGCGGATGTCGATGCTGCGCAGCGCGCTGGTCATGCCGTTGGCGCCGGCATCTGAGCCGAACCAGGCACCGGTGACCGTGCCGACATCGAGGCCGGGCACGCTGAGCGAGGCCGCGCCGCCGTCGCAGGCATCGCTGAACGCGATGTTGACCTGGCCGTTGGCATAGGAAAGCGCCAGGCGGATCACGCCAGGCGGCGCGAAGATCGGGGCCAGCGCCGATACCGGCGGGCCGCCGGGCGATGTGACGATGACGCCGACATAGTCGCCCGCGACCAGGCGCAGGCGGTGCCCGCCGCCGAACGCCAGCGCGAGCAGGGTGGCGCCGGCATCCAGCGCGGCCATCTCGGCTTCGATGATGACCGTGCTCGGCCCCGCGAACACGCTGGGGTTGGCCCAGCTGACCACGTCCTGCTCACGAACGGCGCTGCCGCTGCCGGCAACGAGCGTGATCAGGTCGCATCGCGGCGCGCGGATGCGCAGCTGCACGGTGCGGGTTTCGCCAGCCGGGATCGACAGCAGGATCTGCATCTGCAGGCCGGCTACGCCATCCGGCAGCGACTCGAAACGCCGGCCGACCGATGCCAGCGACGTTGTCGACACGAAGCTCGCCGACGTATTGAAGCCGCTGATGGTGCTGCCGCTGCTATTGCGCGCCGTGACGTTCAAGCGCGGGTTGGCGTCTGCCGGGCCGGACAGCACCTGCGCTTCGACCGAGGCTTCCCAGGTCTGCCCAGCGGCGGCAGCGATCAGCCCGGCCGGGCCGCCCGGCGGCGGCACGTTGAGCCGATAGGCCGGGATCGCGGCACTGGCGCCAGCGGTGGCGCTCAGTTCGATGTCGATACTGCCGTCGCCGTTGACCGCCAGGATGCGGCTGCTGGTCATCGTCGCGTTCGACCAGTACGTGGGCGGCGTGCCGGGCGTGCCGGCGGCGGCCCCGGTGAGGCCGGGGTTCGGGTAGCGGTTCTCGCGGCTCTCGGCCGGCGGCGAGCGTGGAATGAAGCTGGTGGGATTGCTGCCCTCGGTCACCTGCGGCGCGATCAGCGTGAACTTGAGGATGCCGGTGCTGAGTGCGGCCACCGACCAGGTCAGCACCGGGAACAGCGCCACGGCCGAGTCGTCGATTGCGGGAGCGGTGACGATCGGGGCCGGGTTGCCGGCCGGTACCGTGCCGCGCCCCTGGTCGCCCACACCGGTGCCGCTGCTGTTGCGGCCGATCAGGCGCGTGCTGACATCACCCACATTGCTGGCGGACACCACCGACGTGCTGGCGCTGAACACCGCACGCCGGCTGGCCGGCACGGCGATGCCGGCCGCCGGTTCCAGATTCAGCGTCAGCCCTGCGGCCGTTGCCGACGCGTTGACGGCGCTCAGCTCGACCGTGATGCCGGGCAGGCCGTTGACCGTGATCAAGGCGACGGACAGCAGCACCGAGCCGGCAGGCAGACGCCAGCCAGTCGGCACCTTGCCCGGCGAGCCGCTTTCAGCCCCGGCGAGCGATGGGTTGGTCATCAACTGCGTCGCGGGACGCTCGACGACTGCGCCGCGATCGACGGCGCGCAGCACGTTGCTGCCGAACGTGACCGTGGTGCCGTTGGCCATCTGCGCCGTGGCCGCCGCTGCGCGTGCGCAGATCAGCCCGGCCAGCGGCGATGCCGAACTGCGCAGGCCGGCGACGAATGCGCGGTTGCGGCGGTAATCCGCCTGCAGCCGAATGCCGCTGCGGTTGGGCGTGGTGGTGCGGATCATCAGATGAAGTAGCCGATGATCTGGATGCCGACATCCGTGCCGGTGGCCCGCACGCGGCTCGGGTTGTTCGGGTAGAACTCGCCCGGCGCAAAGGTGCGCGGGATGACCTGGCCGTTGCTGAACTCCATCACCACCAGGCCGCCGGTGATGAACTCCATGCCGCCGACCAGGCCGGCGAGTACAGCGGTGTCGCTGGGGATGATCGGCGCTGGGTTCTGTCCGCCGGTCGGCGTGGCAACGATGACAGCGACGGCGGCATTCACCTGCGCCTGTGCGTCCGCGAAGAACTTCGCGAGCGTCGGCAGATCGACCTGGCCGTTGTTGACGGTCTGCGCCGGCCCGCCCTGGGCGACGGCGGCCATGATCTCCACCATCCGCCGCGTGATGGACGCGGCTTGTTGCAGCTCGGCTTCGGTCGTTGCGCTCATGCGTGAACCTGCGGGTAGAGAACTTGTGCGATGTACGTCCAGTCGGCCGCCAGCTGCTGCAGCGCCAGCAGGCGCTCGGAGACGACGCGGTTTTGGTAGGGGCTCAGCGACGCCGCCCAGATGTCCGCAAAGCGGATCAGCTCGCGCGTGCCGTTCGGGCGCTCGATCTCGACCTGGATGTCGAGCCGGCCGCGCGCCGGAAACGAGGCCGTGGCGGTGACTGCGCGGGCTGCGCCGTCGTCGATCAGCCAGCGCAGCGCGGCCTCGGTGTGACGCTTGGCATCGGTCAGCAGCGCGGGGCTCTCGTTGCGCCGCTGCAGTTGCCACAGCAGGCTGCCGATGCGGTCCTGCCCCGGCGTCAGCGCATCGCCCCACCAGCCCCGGCGGTCCGCGCCATCCGCCTCGCGGTCCGTGAACAGGCTGATGGTCACTGCGCTGCGCAGCGAATCATCCAGCGCGAGATCGCCGTCGACGAGGTCGAGGCCGATGCCGGCATCGAGGTCGGCGGCGATCGGCAGCAGCGCGAGGTCGGCCATCAGTCCATCACCGTGCTGGTGGTGGCGGTGCTGGCGCTGCCGGGCTGCACGCCGCCATGCGTGTGCGCGTTGTAGCGCTCGCGCATCTCCTGCATCGTGCCGAGCGGGTCTTGCACGGCCGTGGCGCTGTAGATCCGGCCGGCGGCGGTGAGCTCGCCGGTGCAGTGGACGAGCGGTGCGTCGAGCGTTACCTGCACGCGGCTTTGAACGACCATTTCACCGCTGTTTTTCAGCCAGACGTGATCGCCGCCGCTGTTGTAGAGCTGGCTCTCACCCGGTTCGAGATCGCGCGGCCGGGATTCGTGCTCGCCGCCGATGACGATGCAGTGCGTACGGCTGCCGGCGATGGACACGAGCAGGCAGGTGCTGCCGGCCGGCGGCACGGCGCTGAGGCCGAAGTACTGCAGCCGCTGAACACCCGTCAGACGCTCGCCCGCCATCACGGTGACCTGCACCTGCTGCAGCTGCGGTGCGTCGTCGACACGGGCAATGGTGGCGCGGCTGGCCAGCGCGCGCAGCCGGCGCAGCAGCGGGCGCTGGGCCGCCTGGATGGCGTTCAGCAGCGGGCTCACGGCGCGCGGTCCACTGCGATGAACCGGTAGTTCACCTGGATGTAGTCGGTGACCTGGTCAGCGGGCAGTACGCCGTTGACGACCGCGCCACGCAGGTAGTCCGTGGACCACTCGGGGCCGGTCCCGTGATACGCGAACGCCTTGAAATACTGCGGCCTGTTCGCCCAGCCGGGGTCGCAGGGAATGACCTGCTCGTTCCATGCACCGTAGCCGCCGAAGCTGCTGCCGTTCCACAGGCTCACGCGGCTGCGCCAGTACAGGTTGGCGTCAGGCCCCCAGACCAGCTGGTAATCCAGCAGCGATGCCAGCGGAACGTCGTCATGCAGCACGACAGACGGCCGTGCGCTCTGATCGACGTTGCGGCTGGTGAACTCGATGCGGCCCAGCCCATTGGTCTTCTTGCGCAGCAGCACGATCACGAACACCAGGCTGAGATCGTGAATCTGGCAGACCGTCAGGTTGTGGCTGATGGTGCCGCTGGCGCCGCTCGCCGGGCGGCCGTTCGCATCGTTGTCCGGCCACCGCATCGGCCGGCACGTACCGCGCAGCCGGGCTTTGTCGACTTGCAGGAACTCACCCTTTGAGCTGGCTGGTGCGCTGCCCTTCAGCCGGCTTCGGCACTCGGTCCGCGTGTGATCGGAACCCTCGAATGCGTTGCTGACAGAACCGAACACCGGCGCTTTGCAGGGCACTTCCCAGACGTTGTCCGGGCCGAGCGACACCTTGAACCACTCGTTGGTCAGCCGGCCGATCGGGAAGATGCTTTGCCAGCAGTCGGACTGCGCGATATCGGCAGCGCTGGCGTTCGAGTACTTGAGCTCACCGCCCGCGTACGGTCCACCGACCTGGTCTGCGGCGATCGGCTCGCTCACCGGCAATGCCAGGTCGAAGTTGCTGAGGTCGAGGATGTCGGCCGGCGCGGTGGGCACCGACGACGGCGGCACTCGAACCAGCGTGCGAATGAAGCGCGTCACCGGGTGGCCACCAGCTTCCAGCGCCAAAGCCGCGCGATCTCGCCGACCACGCCGAGGGCGCGGATCTGCAGCGTGAGATCGCTGCCAGGCGTATACGCCGTTTCGGACAAGTACCCGCCGCCGCTGTTTGTCCCCCAGCCGAACCCGGCCAGATGTCCGCCGGTACGGAATCCGTTGCCCGCCGCGTTCATCCACAGCCTGCAGACGCCGCCGTAGCGCCGCGTGCTGCTGGTGCCAGGCGGCTCGAAGACAGCGGTGCCGTTCGCCGTGACACTCACCGCGTTCGATGCCGATGCGCTCTGGAACAGCACGTCGAGATCCAGCGCGTACTCATGGCGCGGCAGAATCAGCTTGCCGGGGATCACGATGGTGCCGGTAGAGAACACGGCCGGCGTCGCGGTGAGCGTCAGGTCCGCGCTCTCCGCCTCAGCGGCGTCGATCACCGCGATGTTGTTGACGTACTGCCACGCGCTACCGTCGCTGATCAGCACGAAGCGCCGCTTGATGCTGATATCGCGGCGCACAGAGGCCACGCGATCCGCGTTTTCGAGTGCAGCCGCAGGCAGGTCAGCGAGCAGAACCGTGGCCATCGCGGCGTTGCTGGACTCCAACGCTGCGCGCGCGCGTTCGTCGGTGAACCAGCGGTTCACCGGGTCGGTCGTCTTTTCCGGGAGATCGTCGGCCGTATTCAGGCCCACGGTGGCGCGCGTTGGTGTGGCCCAAGTACGGGCGCCACCGCTTGCTACCGCCAGCACCTGCCCGGCCGTGCCACCGGAGGGAACGCCTTCGCCTGCTGGGCCAGCCGGGCCGGTCGGGCCAGCGGCACCCGTGTTGCCGGTATCGCCCTTCGCACCCTGCGGGCCAGCGGGACCGGTGGCACCGGTAGCGCCGGCTGGACCGGCAGGGCCAGCAGCGCCGGTATTGCCGGTGTCGCCCTTTGCACCCTGCGGGCCAGTGGGACCGGTCGCACCGGCAGCGCCGGCAGGCCCGGCGGCTCCGGTATCGCCCTTCGCCCCTTGCGGGCCAGCGGGACCGGTGGCGCCCGTAGCGCCGGCAGGCCCGGTGGCTCCGGTATCCCCCTTTGCGCCCTGCGGGCCGGCGGGACCGGTCGCACCGGCAGGGCCGGCAGGCCCGGTGTCGCCGGTGTCACCCTTTGCGCCCTGCGGGCCAGCGGGACCGGCTGCACCGGCGGGGCCGGCAGGCCCGGTGTCGCCGGTGTCACCCTTCGCGCCCTGCGGGCCGGCGGGACCGGCTGCACCGGCAGGGCCGGCAGGCCCGGTGTCGCCGATGTCGCCTTTCGGCCCCTGCGGGCCGGCTGCCCCAGCCGGGCCGGCCGGGCCAGCGGTACCGGCCGCGCCTGCAGCACCTGGTGAACCGGCAGCCCCAGCAGGCCCCTGCATACCCGACGCGCCACGCAGATCCAGGGCTTCGGCGATGTCCTGCGTCGGGCCTTGCGGGCCGACGTAGTAGCCGGACGCAGGTTTGGCACCGTTGCCGCCTGTCCAGTCGATGATCTTGCAGACGGATCGATTGCCGTCTGCGATCAGCGCAGGAACGGGCGACCAGCCGTTGAGGCCGCCCCGCAGGCTAACCAGCCATTGCTCTTCGGTGCCGACGAAGCCCTTGGCCAGGGCGAGCTCATACGCGCTCTGGCCGGCTTCGCCTTCGCGGATGATGATGGTTTTGCTAGCTGACATACGCGCCGTCTCCAAGCACGGTGATCGCGAGCTCTTCGCGAAAAATCTGGGTGGTGGTGCGCCCGCCGGAGCGCAGCTGCAGCTCGAAGCCGTGGATGCCGGGTGGCCACAGCCGCGTGACTTCCGGCGGCACGGCGGCGAGCTCGATGTCGGCACCGCTGATGACCACCGTGCCGGCGCTGGTAGACCAGCTGTAGATCAGCGCGTCGACGGCGTCCCTCAGCTGTGCCAGCACTTCCGCGCCGGCTGCCGGCACACGATCTAGCGAGACCACGACCGGGCCGAAGGTGTCGGCGCACTTCACGCTCGACAGGATCACCGGCTCGCTCATGCGTCATCTCCAGCGTCGATCAGGGGTTCCGGCACGTACGCCTCGCGCGGCGTCACGCTCAGGCGTGTGATCTGGCCGCCCTGGTCGTCGAGGCTGAAGGCCACGCTGGCGATCAGCAGATCGCCGGCCAGCCCGAGCCAGGGGTCGTCGATGCGAACGAGCGTGTTGGCGCGCCACGGCTGCGCGCCGTCGAGCCAGCCGCGCACGGTCAGCTCGGCGCGCTGGCCGCGCGCCTTGCGGGTGGCGGCGGTCCAGTTGGCCAGCACGATCGCGTCGGCCGTGCTGACGGCGTCGGGCACGTCGATGACGGTGACGCGAGTCCGGCGGATCTCTGGATCGAACGCCGTGGCCTTGATCTGCTGGGCCAGCGCGTTTGCGTTGCCGTACGCGGCCTCGTTGTCCTGCCCGACCACGTCGTAGCGGTAGTAGCGCTCGGCGTGGCTGGAGGTGCCGCTGGCGGTCAGGATGTCCACGCCGAGCCGTAGGCTGCGCGTTGCACGGCCGCTGGCGGCGCGGGTGATCAGCAGGCCGCCCACGCCATCGGACACCAGCAGGCAGCCGCGCTGGCGCGCTGCGCGGCTCAGCACCTCGAACGCGGTTTCGCCGGGGTTGATCGCTGCTTTCTTGAGCGGCTGGCCATCAATGAACTGCTGCGAGACCGGCACGCCGAACGGGCCGCAGATGTCGCGTGCGACATCGAGCAGCGTGCGGCCTTCCCAGCTCTGGCCATCCGTTCGCGCGGCGCAGTCCACGAGATCGCCGGTCGCGTCACGGCCGGTGATGGTGAGACTGTGCTCGTTCGGGCCGTAGCCAGGACTGGCGTCATCGATGTACCCGGTGATGACGGCTACTCCCTGCAGCCGTACCTCGCAGGCCAGACCGGACAGGATCGGCCGGCGTGCGCCGCTGATCGCCCAGCGATCGGCGCACTGGAGCTCGAAGGTGCCGGCGATCTGCTCGATGCCGATGCCGATGCTGATCGACGTCCAGCCGGTGTAGACGCGGCTGTCGATGCGCAGCTCGACGTCGGTGTTCAGTTCAATCACTGAGCACCTCCAGCTCGACACCGCCGCGCACGAAACCGGCATGCGAGATGCCGTTGCGCGACACGATGTCCTGCTCGCGCTTCAACAGCCCTTCAACGCCACTTGCAACGCCGTACAGGCGCTGCGCGATGACCAGCGCCGGTAGGGTCTCAGCGGGCGTGTAGCGCTCGATGCGGGACAGATCCACGGCACGCGTGCGGATGTCTTCGATGACCCGAGCCGATAGCTCGCGCAGCTCGGCGAAGGTGGCATCGTCGGCAGCAAAGCTGACGCGCTCGATCGCGTCGGCCAGCTCGTCCTGCACAGCCAGCGCCTGGCGCTGGCTGTCGAACGTCAGCGTGGCGCTCAGCTCGGCCGCCGCGATCACCGCCTGCTGCTGCACCAGTCCGCTCAGCGCGGCCGCGTTGGCCAGCGCGCCGCGCGTGTTGCTGCCGGCCGGCGCGCGGTAGGCGAAGAGCCGGCGCAGGCTGGCGAGGTCGCGGATGCGGCGGATGTCCACGCGGATGCGGTTCGCGATGCGGTCCGGAAACGAGACGAGGCCAGCGATCTCGTCCTGGGCCACAGTGACAACGCCGATCACCGTCTCGACGCTGCGCACGGCATCGAGCACGGCGGCCACGGCGCGGTCGAACTCCGCAGCGAGCTGCAGCGGCCAGGCCTGGACGAACTGCGTCTGGCTGGCGGCCACGACGGCTGCCGCCTGGCTGAGCACGCGGCGCGGGGTGTCGCGGCGCTCGCTGGGGCCGGTGACCAGCGCGGCCTCGACGAACTCCATATCGAACCGGGCCATGCCGCCTTCGCGGGTGGATTCCGCCAGCCGGTAGCTGATCAGCTGTGCCTGGAACGTGCCGCGATACGGGTGCACCAGCTCGCCAGGGCCGGGCATCTGCAGCTTCAGCAGCAGCTCGTCGCGGGCAGCGAAGTAGTCGTTGCCGAGCACGTAGCCGTTGATCAGGATGCGATTGGCGCGGGCACCGAGGTCTTCGGTTTCGGCCTTGTCCTGCAGCGGGTACTCGTGCACCACCACGCGGCGCGCGCCTTCGGCCGACGCCTCGTCGACGAAGAACGGCGTGCCCCGGAACGAGGCCGGCTGCAGCTGCTCGCGCCAGCTCACTGGCCCGCTCCCAGCGCGATGGGGCCGGCGCTGAAGTCGAAATCGATGCCGCCCATCGGCTTCGCCTGAGTCACCCGAAGCTGGCCGTCGACCAGCTCGATCCGGATCAGACCGGTGCCGGCCGATGCCGCCCGGCTGCCGGGCGCGGGGGCCGATGGCAGGCCCTTGGCCGGTTCATCAGGCCCGGAGAACGCCTTGTAGGCCAGATAACCGAGCCCGCCGGCCGCGGCCAGTGCGGCCAGCACCGGCCAGAGCGGCAGCAGCACCGCTTCCAGAGTGCCCGCCGCAGCAGCCACGCCGCCCAGCGCGCCGGCAAAGGCCACCGCCCCGGCCACCAGCTTGCCGCCGATCCAGATGGCCAGCAGCTTGTCGTAGCCGCCCAGCGCGTTGGCCACCGCATCCACGGCACCGAGCAGCCGCTCAATGACCGGCGCGATCTGGGTGACGATGGCCCAGATCTTCTCCAGCGCCTTCTGGATGCGGTCGCCCCAGAGGCGGGCGATCTTGTCGAGCGAACCGTCGGCCGCCATGCGGTTGACGGTGTCGAGGATGATGGCGAGGCGGGACTTGAGGTAGTCGAACAGCCCGTTCTGCATCACCTTGAGGCGGAACTGCGCCCACTGGTCCGACAGGTTCGAGACCATGCCGGCCCAGGTATTGACGCCACTGACGGCAGCGCCAGAAGCGCCCCGACCGATGGCATCAACCAGGAGCTTGATTTCCTTGCGCCCGAGCTTGCCGGCCGATGACAGCTTCTGCAGCTCGACCGCCGATTTGCCGGTGGCTTCCGACAGCAGGTCCCAGACCGGCACCCCGCGTTCCAGCAGCTGCAGCGCTTCTTCGCCCTGCAGCTTCTGCTTGGTCCACGCCTGACCGACCGCCAGCACGATGCCATCCAGCATTTCCTGGTCGCCGCCGAGCTTGACCGTCTGGTCGGCCAGTGCTTGCAGCGTGCCGTCCAGCGGGTCCATGCCGAACGCCTTGAGCTTGGTGAACGAGGCCGTGAGCCCTTCCACCTCGAACGGCGTGCGGGTGGCGAAGTCGGAAATCCAGCCGAGCGCGGTGCGGGCTTTCTCCGCGCTGCCGGTGAGTGCCGTCAGCTGCAGCGTGAAGCGCTCGTACTGCGCCGCCGGTTCGATCAGCGTGCGATTGAACAGGTAGCCGAGGCCGCCGGCCAGCGCGGCACCACGCACGGCGGTACCACCGGCACGCCGCAGGCCACTGGCAGCGCCGCCGGTCAGGTTCCTGGCCGAGCTGCCGATGCGTTGCAGCCGCTCCTGGCTTTTGCGAGCACGTTCCAGCGTGCCGGCCTGGGCTTTCAGTTCATCGTTGGCCTTGCGCGCCCGCAGCGCCAGCACGCGTTCGGACTGGCTGAGATTCGTGGTGGACAGGCCGGCCGCCCGCAGCTTGCCGGCCAGCGTGCCGAGGGCGTTGGTGTTGGCGACGTGGGCGTCCTTGAGCCGGCCGGCGCTGCGCTTGGCCGCCTCGAACTGCTGGACGAGCCCCTTGCTCGGGGTTTCCGCCGCACGGATGCGGCGAGCCAGCTCGGCCACCTTGAGTCCCGCCGCCTGCATCTTGGCCGCGTTGGCCTGGGTGCGCGCGCCCAGCTCCCGGTACTGGCGCAGCTGGCGGGCCGTGTCTTCGACCGCTTTCAGCCGGTCGCGCGTGGCGGCGACGGCCGTCGCGATCTTGCGGAACTTGGCCGACGCCAGGTCAACCGCCGAGATTTTCAGCGCAACGGCCAGATCGGTCATGCTAGTTTCCGCTCATGGTTCGTGACGTTTCCCAAGGCTTGGTTGCCGCGCTGCTGTTCCTGCCGCTGGTGGTGCTGACCCCGTGGCCGGAGCCGGTGCTGGCCGGCTATGGCCTGTGGCTGTTGTGGCCGCTGATCAGCGCGTGGGCGGGGAAGCCATCGCGGAAATCCGCAGCACCTGGTGATGCCAGAAGCTGATTTCGTCGGCGTCCATCTCCCACAGCGCGGCCGGCGGGAAATGGAAGTGCGCGGCGATGTCGCCTAGGACGTCCGGCCAATTTCGGGGAATCCGTCCAAAAAACCGGTCACCACCTGCATGAGCTTCGGCAGGTCATCGACGCCGTCGAGGTCGTCGATCACGGCGGCCGGCAGGTCGGTGAGTGCTGCGGCCATGTCCAGCACCATGTCGAACGGGTTGTCGAGCTTCTTGATCAGGCGGTAGTCGCGGGCCTTCGGCCGGCGGATCACCAGTTCGGTGATGGTCTTGTCGCCGTGCTGGATCGGATGCACGAGCGGAATGCGGGTGGCGGTGGTCGGGTTCATCCGGCGCTCCGCACGCATTCGATTGCCGAGAACTGCACTTCGATCTCGCCTTCGTTCTCGCTGAGCTTCGGCACGTCGGTGGTAAACGCCCCGACCAGCGTGTATTCAATGCCGTCATCGCCTGCGAACACGATGGTGGCGTCGGCGATCGCGCGCAGTTGTTCCGGACCGAAGCCCGGCGTCTGGGTGATCTTCACATCGAGCATCGGCGCCATGATTTCTTCGGTGAAGCCATGCACCTTCAGCGCGCCGACCACGGGCGTGCGCTTGACGCCGCCAATATCCAGCGTGCTGCCGCGCTTGGAGAGGATCACGCGCGAATCCACCTTGATGGTGGCGCGGCCCAGGATTCGTGAAGCCATGTGGAAGTCCTCTTAACGGCGGAACTGGATCTGCGCAGCGACGGTGCGCAGCTGGTTGATGAGGTCAGGCGGCAGCAGCAGGTTCAGGCGATTGGGGTCGGTGCCATCGATTTCGGCGCGCAGCTGCTTCCTGAACTGCTCAAACGCGGCTCCGCCTTCGACCCAGCCGAGGCTCATCCAGTCCAGGTACAGCGCGATGGCCTCGGCACGCGCGGTGCTCGGGGTCATGACGTTCGGACCTTGGCTGCCGTCCTTTCCCAACTTGTGGCGCGGGTACTTGTTGGCGAAGCGAACGCGCAGCGTGTAGCGCAGGTTGGCCAGCAGGTGCAGCGATTCGGTGTCGAAGTAGCTGCTGTCCGGCAGCCCGTTGGCGTTCAGCCGGTAGGTAGTCGTCAGGCGCTCAATCCGCACAACGCCAGCGTCGTCGACCACAAGAGTCGACACGCCGGCCGCCAGCAGCTGGTTGCGCACAACGCGAGTACGGCGGCCGGTGGCCACGCGGCCGAGCACACGCGGCAATGCGAGCGTCTGGCGCGGTCGGCCGGGGTCCGGTTCGGCAGCATCGACGGCCGCGACGGCCGCAGCCACAGCCCAGGCAGGCGTCAGCACGTCCGCGCAGTCGATCAGCGACTGATGCGGCGAATTGCGCGCTGCCGCCTGGGCCTGCAGCGTCACCTGGTCACTGCTGCGGCCGACGTGCGCATAGCCCTCGATCTGTCGCAGGGGGCCGAAGCGGTCCGCAAGCTCGGCGTCGAGCAAGGCCAGGTTGGCGCCGTCGGTGTACGGCATGACGACGGTGGGATACCAGGCTTCTCCGAGGCCGGTGATGCCGGCGGCGATCGACGGGTTGACGGTTCCCTCGACAAGGGCAGCGATGGTGACGGTGATGCCGAGCGGCAGGCGCTCGCCGTCGTAGCGGTTGAGGGTCACCTCCACTCGGCCGGCGTCGATGCCGCCGTGCCGCGCGCTGAAATTCACGCGGCTGATGTTGGCGCCGTCGACGACGGCATCCACATAGCGATCGGCATCGGTGTTGATCGCGGCCACGATTGCGGTGGCGATCTGCGCGCTGGTGGCACCGGTGGCAACGCCCAGCGCATAGCGGGTGTCGCCGACGTAGAGGTCCAGCTCGCCGGCGGCGGTGGCGCCGCCACCGATGGTGACCTGGCGCGATGCTTTCGTGGCGCCGGCCGCATCGGCCTGCGCGAGCAGGTATACCGGAGTGACCGTGGCCGAAGCGAACAGCTGGCGCGCCATGTGGTGGGCCATGCTGCCGCGCCCGGCGAGCAGCGCCACGGCATCGGCGCTGCTGACCAGCGTGGCGACATTCGCGGTGCCCGTGCCGGTCGCGAGCATCTGGCCGATCAGCAGGATCTTCTGCGGGATCGTTGGCGTGCCAGTGTCGGCCTGACTGGAATCGAACTCGACGTATTGTCCGGGCGTATAGAAATTGACCGGTACGCTGTTGAACTGGATGTTCATGCGGGTGCTCGCACGTTGATGAGGTTGGTGGCCTCGGGCGTGGCGTCCGCCGGCGCGAGGTCGTAGGTCGCCTGCAGGCGAAGGAAGTCGGTGAGCGTGTCGTCGGCTTCTTGCGTGAGCGGCGAGACTTGCGACCAGGTCACGGCGGCGAGCCAAACGCCTTCTTCGCCCAGGCCGGTGCTGTGTAAGTTGCGGAACGCCAGACCGGTGGCGGTCTGGCTTTCGGGCGAGAGCTGCCGGCCGCGTATGACGTGCAAGAGGACGCTGACCAGCTTGAGCCCCGTTGCCGCCGCGACGCCGCCACGGCCGTTCTTGGTCAGCACGTAGCCGGCCACTTCAAGCTTGGGGCTGACATCACCGCGATCGTCGACGCCGGTACCGGAAAGCACGGCGACAAGCACGGCCGGAGCTTTCACGGCGTAGCGCTCCAGTTCGGCGAGATCGAACCGGCCAGGAATGCCGCTGACCGTTACAGACGATGGCAGCAGCCCGCTCAAGGCCTCGACAATGGCATCGCGGTGGCCGAGCAGATCCACGGTCACAGGCCTGCCTGGCTACGGCGGCTAAAGATCCTGGGATTCGAGGACACCAGGATTTCGCCGCCCTTCACCTCGCCGCCGGTGTCAGCGGTGGGCGTGGTCGGGACGCCGAGGCCGACCAGACCTTCGGCCATCTTCTTCAGCAGCGATACCGCGTCTTCATAGCGCTGACGCAGCTCCTTGGTCAGGGCGTCAGCGGACAGGCTCAGGCGGTACAGCGTGATGTCGACGCACAGACGAACCAGCACCGGCGGCACCGGGTTGAGCGGTAGCGGGTAGCGCAGGCTTAAGTAAGTGTCGATCTCTGCCGAGGCGTCGGCGATCTTGGCGTCCACGGCCAGGACATCGGTCTGGCCGTCCCGATCGCGATCCGCAGCCGCGAAAAGCGCGTCGGCGCCTTCGCGGTTGAGGATGTCCTGGCGGGTGCAGTAGCCCATTTCGGCTTAATCGAGGTACGGGCAGACCACGACCTTGACCGCGTTGTACAGCTCGTTGGAGCTGCCGCCGTCGATCCGGTCGCGGTTGAACAGCAACTCCGCCGCCGACTCCAGCGCCGTCGGCACATAGATGTGCGTGGGCTTGATGGTCAGCGGGCGGCCGTTGTCGGCCTTGATGCCGCGCATGCGGGTGCGGATCGCCTTGAAGTTGGCGGCGGTCAGATCCTGGTTGCTGGCCTGCATCAGCTGCCAGAGGCCGAAGCCGGCGTTGACGCGGGCGTCGATGCCGTACACCGCCTCGTTGCGCATGAAGACCGTGGAATCCGTCGGCGCATCGGCACGCACGAAGTCGTAATCCTTGCGCGTCTGCCAGATGACCGGCTTCAGCACTTTGCTGTTGTCGGCCACGTACCAGAACGGCTTGCCGCCGGCTTCGGTGGTGAGGTTGGCCGTGGGCGTGTTCTTGCCCTTGGCATCGCTCACCGGGTGGTCGGCAGCGAAGAACGGCTTCTTGTCGTAGCAGAGCGTGGCGGTGCCGGCCTTGATCAGCTCCCAGATCAGCGTGTCCGGATGCTGCTGGGCATCGACACCCATCTGCTTGAACACGACGCCGAGCAGGCCGTACTTGTCGTCCTCAATCTGGTCGCGATTGACGCCGACGGTGTTCTCGTAGTGCTCGTTCTTGATGGTGAAGTCGTAGCTCATCAAGCTCTGCACGATGCGATCGCCGATCCACTTGCGGAAGCCGGTGCTCTGGCCGAGCCAGCCGTAGACCTCCTGGCTGTCGCCGGACGGCACGACCATCGCGAGATCCGTCCAGAACCGGTCGCCCATGGCGAGGCCGGCGTTGAACATCGTTTTGTAGCCCTGGTAGATCGCCGTCATCAGCTGCGGCGATACGGTCACTTTCGGCATTGGAGTTCTCTTGGGTAAAGGGGCGGTTTGCGGATTAGCGGAAGTCGACCCAGACGCCGTAGTCGTCCACGTCGAACACCTTCCCGGCGCGCGGGCGGGCGTTCGAGTTGCTGGTCTTGGCCACGGTCTGGTCGTCGACCACGTAGCAGTCCGCACCGATGTCGGCCTTGGAGATCGCATCACCGGCGGTTGAGTTGGAGAACGGCGCGATGTCCTTGCAGACATCCACCGTGGTACCGGCCGGCGCGTCCACCGAGTACCAGCCGACCACCTTCAGCGTGTTGCTGGCGGATGCCGCCACGCCGTTGCCGGCGGGGTTGAGCGCCGCCAGTCCACCCTGGAAACCCTGGGCACCTGCGGCCATGACGACGGAAAGGAAGTTGCCGAGGCGGGTAAACACGCGACGGCCAGCGGTGAGTGCAGCCATGGGCTTGCTCCGGTGACGTGGATGGGTGAGGGCTTAGAGGCCGTTGGCCTTGCGGAAGGCGGCTTCGTCGACGCCCATCGCAGTCATCGCCGACAGCTGCTCGGCGTTGAGCGCGACGCCGGTCTTCTGCAGCTGCCCCTTCGCGGCGCTTTCAGGCGCGACGACGGGTGCGGTGGACAGGTAGGTCCGGAAGGCATCCAGGCCGCCCTGCCGTGCGCAGTTGGCGCGGTGGTACTCGACGGTGCCGGGCGTGATCTTTCCGTCCTGCAGCGCCTGCTCGATCAGGCTGTTGGTCTCGGCATCGAGCCGGGTCTTGCGCTCGGTGGCCAGCGCGGTTTCGGCGGCGGTGCGCGCCTGGTTCGCCGTGTTCAGGGCCAGTTCGTGGTCCGCGCGCGGCACGAACTTGTCCAGCGGCGGGTGGCTGGCGGCGTTCAGCGCGGTGGCCTTGGCGTCGATCAGCGCTTGCACGGCGATGACCTGGTCGGCCTCGCTCGCGGCGTCGGGGAGCTGCAGGAGTTTGTTGAGGGCAGGCATGGGCAGGGTCTCGTCGAGGGCGCCGGCCGCTTGTGCGGCATTCAGCGCCAGGCTGGGAAAATTCGGGTTGTTGGTCAGGGCCACGCTCCTGACGCCGACGATCTCGCCCGTGGCCGCATCGAATTCGATGACCGGCGAGAGGTAGCGGTAGTCGCGGTTGGCGTAAGCGTTGAGCCCGCGAGGGTTCCAATCGGCTGGGCCGCTGATGCCACCGTCCGCATCGACGGCCAGGCCGCTCACCCAGCCAAAGGCCGGCGCCGCCTGGCCGGCCGGCGCCGCAAGCTGCGTGCTGTGGTTCTCGTCGATCGGGATGGGCCGGGTCGCCGAAGCGGCAACCTGGGCAGGACGGCTGAGACGCCACTGGCGGCCGTCGGCCCCAACGATGCGGCCCTGGGCGTCCGGCGCCGGGATGACGGGGATGCGCGCCGGAGCGGCCTCAGCCGTAGCCCCGGCAGGCAGTGCAAAACAGAGGGCGGTAAGGCGGCGGGCTTTCGACATGCCGCCAGTGTCGAAGCGGCGGCCCCTGGCCGGGGTTTCGCAGCTGCGACTGAGTTCCCGGGCGGGCCGACTCGCGCGCGCGAATGGCTGCGGAGCAACAGGCGGGCGGAACCCCGTTGCAAAGCGTTGCAAACCCGTTGCAAAACGCGCGTGCCATTCCGCGCCATGCCAGCGTGCCCGATACCGCCTGCGCGCGCCACAGGGCCGTTTGCGGCGGCCGGAAGCCCGGAACGACAAAGGCCCGCTCGATGAGCGGGCCTTGGTGGCTACGGCGTGGGCGGTTTCACGCCGCCGGGTGGCGGCGCTGGTGGATCACGGGGCTGATGATGGCCAGTGCCCGGTCCTGACGGTCGAGCAGTTCGGACATGACCAGGGCGAGGTCGTCACCGTCTACGGCGTCTAGCTTGCCGGCGTTGCTGCCGGCCAGGCCGTAGATCAGCCGCCAGTAGCTGGCCACGGTGGTGAGGTCGTCATAGGCTTCGCCGGGGCTCATGGCCGGGCTCAGGGCGGCGCTCACCGGGCACCGCCGGTGAGGCGCGCGGCTTCGCTGGCAATGGCCTGTTCCAGCGCAGTTTCCACGCTGAGCGGGGTGAGCGCCGCCCCGCCCGGCAGGGCTTGGGTACTGGGATAGGTGCCCTTGAGCAAGCGGTTGACAGTAGTGGCGCTGGTGCGCAGCAGGCGGGCGATATCCGCCTGCGGCATGCCCTGGGCGGAGAGGCTGTGCACTTCCGCCGCCAGTGCCGGCGTGACCTTGACGCTGCCGCGCTGGTTCAGTTCCAGCAGGGAAATGTAGCGGCCGGTGACTTCCAGCTTGCGCGCCTGCTGGGCGGAGACCGCCGTGAGGCTGGCCATGTGGCGGCTGATTTCCGCCAGGTGGTGTTCGATGCTCGACGGCGTGGCCACCGGGGCCACCGCCGCCGGCTGGGCCAGCACCCGCTTGGCCCAGGCGCGGAAATCCTTGGCGCGCGGCGTGTTGGCGAACATGCTCAACAGCACGCAGCCGGTGGCAGAGAACAGGCGGACTTCGCGTCGCTGACCCTGGACTTCCGAAACGGAAGTGCAGGTGTCGCCTGCCGTGAATTCATCCGCGTGATTGCGGTAAACGCGGGTGACGTTATCTGGCTGCGCATACCCAAGCGCTTTGCCAACATCGGTCGAGGTGATCCAGCGCGAACCGCTGTGATCGTGAATGGTAAAAATCAGGCCCGAAAACTCGGCCGAAGTGGTGAGGCTGTTGGTGATTGTCACGAGGTTCCCCTTTGAGTGAGATGGAAACCCGCATCCGTGTTTTCAGCCACGGAAGCAGGCGGTCGGGAGGCTGAAAACCGCTCAAAGACGGCGGGCAGTTTTCCCGGACGGGTCCGGTGTTGTATCGCTGCCGCCCTCCCGACCATAAATCGACGGGCACAACAAAGCCGGCATGACTGACGGGGCCGGCTTACCGCTTTGAGCAAGGTTTTCAGTCCTCGCAACCAAAATGCTCTTGTCATGGTGCTGCTGTCAAGCGCGGCGCGGGTCACGGCTGGCGTGCTGCCACTGCGCTAGCCTTCGGCGGTCATCCCGAACCAGGAGAGAACGATGTCTCTGCAAGCGGCGCTGGCGGTGCTGGTGGCGACCATGCAACTGGTGGCCGAAATCATCAAGATCGTGTCATCCACCAGCAAGGCGCGCAGGCCGATGCCGGCGAGCGACAGCAGGATGGCGAGCGTGCCGAGCGACCAGTACACGCAGGCGCGCGGATGGCGGTTCTGGGTGGGCGGGCTGGTGGGTACGGTGTCGTTCGGCAATATCGGCTGGGTGATGTTCGGGCCGTTGCGGGATGCGCCGCTGACAGGTTCGACGGCGGCGTTGCTGGTATTGGCGGTCATCAGTCTGTTCTCGGTATTGCGTTGAGGGGGCTTCAAAGCTGCAGGTATTTGCGGACGATGCTGGCGATCTCGCGCTCGTCCTCGGCGCTGACACCGAGGAACGGCCGCGCCGGGATTCCGCCGCGCCCGAATTGGTGGGTGGCACCGTACTCGCGATCGGTACCCACCAGCAGCTCGCTGCCGTTGACCTGGTAGCGGATCAGGCGGCGCAGGTCGCGGGTGAGTTCAAGGATGTCTTCCGGGTTCTGGTTGCCGCCGCTGCGCTGGGTGGCGCGGCTGCCGGGCTTCTGCTTGAGCAGCCGGCCGGTGCTGGCGCTGCGCTGGCGATCGTGGCCCCGGCTTTTGTAGTTTGCGTACTCGGGGCTGACCGCTGCCCAGGGTGTGCCGTCCGGGGCTTCGCGGCGATCGAAGCGTTGATCGGTGGACTCGAGCAGGTATTCACCGATGTCCTTGAGTAGTGGTCTGGGTGAGGCGATGAGCCGCTGGTATTCTGCGAGCATCGCTTCGGCGGCGGCGAGCCCAGACAGATCCAGTTCAATCAGTGCGCCGGCCATGGCTTATCTCCGGTGGTAATCTGTTGGCGAAGCTCTGACGGTCGGGAAATCGCCGGCTCCGGCTCGGGGGACTGCAAGGTCGCCTGCACGGTGGGAGTGGCGTCCACCCTGAGCTTCTTGTGGTAGGTTGCAAGTGAAGCCATGACGGTCGGGAAATCGCCGGCTCCGGCTCGGGTGGCAAAATTCCAACCACCTGCACGGCGGAAGTGGCGTCCGCCCTTGGCTTCATCTCAGTTTCCCCACAACCAGTTCAAGCACGCCGGCTGCCACTTCCTTTTCAAGGCTGATGGTCTCCGTGAGGGTGACGGTACGCACCGAATTGGTCTTGATCTTTCCGGCTGCCGCTGTCTTCAGAACGTAGTTCACTTCCACCACGATCTTGCCGGCACTGCGCCGGCCGGCCGGGGCTGGATCGAAGACGTAGATCAGGCGGTTCGCTTTCTGGTCCAGCAGCACCGCGCGCGGCTGATCGAGCAGCTCGGGCAGGCGCTTGAAGTCTTCCAGGCTCGGCTTCTTCGGCAGGCCGGCGCGGGTCGGCGGCTTTGAATCCCGGAATACATGCCCGAGGTCTTTGTCGAGGATGGAGATGGTTGCCGACTCGGGCACCAGGCCACGTGCGCCGAGTAATTCGACGATCTTCGGGGTCAAGGCTCCGAGATTGAATGCGACGTTGCCCGGCCGCTGGACCGCCAGTACCTGATCCGTCCAGGCACCGAACTCCGTTGTCAGGGCGCGGCGAACGACGGGCGGCGCCATCATCTGCGCTGAAGCTTCCGCGCCCGGCACCACCGGCAGCCGGGCCGTGCTGCCCAGGCCGCGCTCGGCGAGCCTGCCCAGAGTCGACTTGCCGGGGGTGTAGTCGAAGCCCGGATCAATGCCTGGTGGCACGCGTACGGTCTGCGGGTTGCCGCTGCGCGCACCGATCACACGGTCTTCCAGCGGCTCGGCCACGGGGCGCGTGACCTTCAGGCCGCGCCGCTCGACATCCGCCTGGCTGTACATGAACTTCTTGCACTTGCAGCCCCAGCCATTCATCGGGCTGTGGGTGTCCCACCAGGGGTCGTCGAGCAGCACGACCATACCGTCCCAGGCTGCATGCTCCGGGCGTTCGTTCGGGCTCTGGTAGTGCTTGTAGCAGCCATAGGGCCGGCGCTTGCGCAGCTCCGGATCGGCCATTTGGGCTTCGCGGCCGGCGTTGTAACTCTGGGACAGGTTGGTCTCGTAGATCACCTGCGCGCGCCAGTTGGCGCCGCCGTTGTAGGCCCAGCCATGCTTGGCGGCAATGTTGCGGAAATCCGCCTTGAATGCGTCGAAGCCCACGCCGCTGGACACCACGCGATCAACGGCAGCGCGCAGATCCACCAGCAGGTCGGCTTTCATGGCCCCGGCCACAACGAATGCCTGGTCGTGAGCTGCTCCCTGGATGTCGGTGTAGGACTTCGTGGGCAGATTGAGCTTGTCCCGGAAGAAGTCGATCTGCTCCTTGAAGGGCAGGCTCCCGTACGCGGCCACGGTCAGACGCCGAGCAGCAACTCGTAGCGGCCGGCGAGTTGTGCGGCCGTCAGCGCCTGGGTGAGTAGCGCGGACAGTGCACGGTCGTCCAGCTCCCGGTAGGTATCGGTGACGCGCTCACGGAACTCCTCGAACGAATTGCAGGCCGCGAGGATGGCCGCGATCGGCGCTGTCAGCTCGGCGACGATCGGGTCCGCCTGCGCGGCCAGCCGGGCGATCTGCCGATCGGGCGTGTTCAGCGGGGCTGATTGACGCGCGTTGAGCGCTTGTTCGGTGGGCTCTTGCGTCGGGCTTGCAACGGGCCTGCTGGGCGCTTTCAACAGCACGGCATTCTCGGCTGGCTCCGGGAAGCCCAGGCGATCACGCATGACGCTTTCTTCCACCTGCAGGCCGAACGGCACCAGGGCGGTGACGTTCTTGACTAGGGCCGCCAGATCCTCGGGCTCGCGGATCGGGAAGGTGATTCGCGGATAGGCCTTGCGCGGGCCGTAGTTGAGGATGACGTACGGAACGACCAGGTCGCGGTTCAGCGTCTCTTCGGCATCCTGGGCGTCATCATCTCGGATGTCGTTGCGGACTTCGTTGTGGACGGACGCGTTGTTGCTGCCGAGCCCGGTCTTCTGGGCGTCTGCGGTCATGGTCTGGCCGAGCACGGCTTTGCTGATCTGCCGGTCCAGGTAATCGCACAGCCGCTCGTACAGATCGCCGCCACCGTTCTTGGCGGCCTCATGGAACTCAATGGACATCGACGCGGGCAGGATCGCGGCGGCATCGCTGCCCAGGCTCTGTACCGCGTGCCGGAGCACGGAGATGTCCTTGGCCGTGGCACCTGGTCCGTAGCGGCCGATGCGCAGGGGCAAGCCGAAGATTTCGGCGAATGCGTTCCAGTCCTTCTGGGCGTAGGCCTTGCAGATCCAGGCGAAAGCGACTAGGCGCGCCAGGCCGCAGCGGATCGGCAGGCCGGTCTTGAGGCTGGGCCGGTGGACGATCCACTTGTACGGCTGCAGGGCCAGTCCGTCGATGGGGGCCTGCGGGTCTTTCAGACGCAGCTCGCGGCCGGTCTCTCGATCGAACCGGAACCAGCGGGGGTCGCGCCATTCGTACTGGGGCAGCCACTTCGCGCCGCGTTGCCAGACGATTTCGTGCACCGAGTAGCTCCTGCCAAGCGCATCGAGCATGTCCTTGCGCAACAGCCGGAAGCCGGGCTTCAGGGTCAGTTCGCGCACGTCGTCGGCAATGCGCACGTCGTCGGCATCGTCAGATGCCGATTCCACCGTGCACGGCAGTCTCGACACTGCCCGCTTGCGCGTACCGAGCACCGAGGCGTAGTGCAGTTCGCGCTCTTCCATCTCCTCTGCCAGCGTGAGGTATTCATCGGCGTTGCCGTTGGCGGCGTCTTCCAGCAGCGCCGACAACCTGGCTGGCGTCAGGTTGCGGGCCACGCTGTCGTGCCAGACCGAACGCACGCCGGTGACGCCGCCGCGTGCGATCTCTTCGCTGAGGTCCGCCGTTTCGATCGGCTGGCCGTCTGGCCCGAGGATTCTGGATTGGCCCATCAGATGACTCCGTGGTGATGAAAGCCGCGCGGCTCCGGGCGGTCTTCGTCCTGGTCCGGCCGCATGAACAGGTGGCCACCGCGATCACTGGACTGCGCCTGCACCGCTTCGTAGGTGGCGGGCTGGTAGGGGTCGTGGCGGCTGGCGGCGTAGGCGAGCAGCACGGCAATGCCGGCGTCGCCGTGGCGCTTGTTGCCGTCCTTGTCCTGGGCGCGCTGGTCGGGGATGCGGGCAACACCCCGCACCAGGCGGAAGGTGGCGATGTCGTTCAGCACCTCGACATCACGCGGCAGCAGGATGGAGCCGTCTTCGAAGGCTGCTTTAAGCGCTGGCGTGTTGTCCCGGTACCAGGGTTCGGAAAGATGGACGCGGGTGATCAGCGCTTCGCCATATCGCTGCTGGGCCACCTCGGCGAGGTAAGCACCGTTACCGGTCGAATCCAGCATGCCGTGCGAGAAGCGCGGCAGGTGGTCGGCGATGTAGAACAGGATCAGTGCCTGGGCCTTGAACGGCACGTTGCGCAGTTCGACCAGGAACGGAAACCGGCGCACCAGATTGCGGGTGAGCTGGTAAGGGGCGATCACCGAGAGGTCACCCCGGCGGGCGAAGTCCTGGCCGAAGCCGCTGGCCAGCTCGGGGTCCAGCTGTTCCAGTTCAGGTATCAGCTCGCGCTCGCAGAACGCGGTGATTTCCTCCTGGATGAGATAGTCCGCCCACAGATCCATGCCGTCCGGCGCCTGCCAGCGGATGATCTTCAGCGGTGCTTCGACCGGCGCCATGCGCGCTTCGATCAACGCGCGTGGCAGCCAGATGCCGCCACCCTTGCTGGGGATGCAGAACAGTTCTTCGTCCGCGCCGCTGCCGTACTGCGCCACCAGCTGCGCGCGCCAGGCCGCTTCGCCTGCGGCCGTCCAAGGCAGGCCGCGCACCTGGCAGACGCGCTGGTACAGGCCGTCTGCCAGGGCGTCGTCCAGGGTGACCCGATGCAGGGAGTACGGCCGCTTGCCAGCGCGGACTTCCTTGATCAGTTCGTTGAAGGGGTTCTCTTCGCCATTGTGGGTCGACACCACATGCACCTGGCCGCCCCAGATCAGCAGCGCAAGGGCCGCTTTGAGCAGCTCGGCGAGATCGGGATGAAACGCCGCTTCGTCGATGATGACGCGGCCTTGCTTGCCACGAAGGTTGGACGGCCGTGACGACAGCGCGGTAATGCGCCATCCGCTGGCGAAGCGGATGGTGTAGGTCAGGATCGACTTCTCTTCGTCGCCGTCCTTGAACACCTCGGCGCCTTCTTCGATGGCCGACGCGGCGAAGGCATAGTGCTTGGACCAGTCCGCGCAATCACGGATGAACTCGTCGGCCATGTCCTTGTTGTAGCCGATGTACCAGACATCCATGCCCTGCTGGCTCGCGGCGAGCAGCGTGGAATCGGCGGCCTCCGCCCAGGACAGACCGATGCGGCGCGACTTCTCGATGATCTTGACCGGTGAGTCGTCGGCCGACCATCGCGCCTGATATCCCAGGAACACCTCGGCCGCGTCGGCAAGCACACTTTTCACGGGCAGTAGTGGCGAGGCAGCGGCCATATCAGGACCCGCCGCCAGACTTGATGCCGAGGATGCGGCGCTTGATTTCCTCGGCCGCCTCCGGCGTCAGGCCGGCCGGTTTTTCGGCAGCAACGGCGTCGACCAGGCTGGCGGCCTCTTCGGCAGCGGCCTGTCGCAATGCTTGCTCGCGCTTGAGGCTCAGGGAGCTGGCGGCTTCCAGGCGTTGCATGGCCAGCGCGAGCGCGCCGATCTCTTTGCCGCTGATCTGCACTTCGGCGTTGCCTTCTTCGCCGAGCTGCATGGTGGCGTCGAAGGCCAGCGTGCGCAGCAGCTCCATGACGACCTTACCGATGTCGCCCTGCGGCTCGTTACCCAGCCGCTCCGCCCACACGGCGGCAACCTCACGTGCTTCGCGGATCTTCTTGCCGGATTCCTCGAATCGCTTGTGATACCGGCCGAGGGCGCTGCGCGACACCTGGGCGCCCAGCTGGCGCAGGTGCGCGGCGATCTGTTCCAACGTGAACCGGTCATCCTTGAGCAGCCGGTCCAGCTCGGTGCGGATCGCCGGGTCGAGCGTGGAGATGCTGCTCTTGCGGCTCACGTCGCGCGTTCTTTCGAAGGTCGTGGGGCAGCAGGCTCAGGCGAATCCACGCGGACCGGAACGCAGACGAAGGCCCGCTCCTCGACAGCGAACAGACCGGCATCGAGACAGGTCTGGGCGATGCGATACCGGGTGTAGCCGCTGGATAGGCCCCAGGCGATCAGCAGCAGGCCGAGCATTGTCAGGATGCGGTGCATGTCAGAAGGTGGTTGGCTGGGCTACGCCACGGACCAGCGCCATCAGGCCGGTCTGCAGGTCGGTTGAGCCGATGCTGATCCAGCGCTGATCGAGGCCAGCAGTAGTGCGCAGCTTGTTGACCAGTTCACCGAGCTCTACGCCGCGAGCCTTGATCTCATTCATCAGGGCGGCTTCGGCCTCGTTAAGTTGCCGATAGCCAGTGATCTTCGGTTGGGTAATGGTTTCCATCGACACGTTCTCCTTGCTGGTCACGACATCCACTCAGGGGCAAGCCACTCGATCGCGTGCACGAGCACCACCACTGGCAGCAGCAACACGATCAGCAGCATCAAAAGCGGGAACACCAGGATCTGGCCGGGGCGGATGTTCATGCGCTCGGCCCCGGCCGCTTGACGCCGGGCACGTTGCTGCGGCCTTTCGCCACGTCCTGGCCCCGGCCGGTCAAGGTGGCGACGACGACGGTGGCCACCGGCTTTTCGAGCGTGACCAGGCCTTGCTCGGCAAGCCAGCTCAGTTCGGTGTGCACCTGGTCGCGGCTGGGGTTGTGCCCGTAGTCCTCGACCGATCGCTGCAGGATGCTGCTGTTGCACTCGTAGCCCGGCGCGCACTCCAGCACGCGCAGCAGCACCAGGCGCAGATCGGCCTGCAGGTGTTCGCGAAAGCTCATACCTTCTCCGTCCGCATGAGGTAGCTGTTCATCAGATCCACTTGCCGGATCACGCCCTGCTGGGCACCTTCCAACCTGCCGATGCCTGCCGCCAACTGGCCGATGGCGTTCTGCAGGGAATGCAGATCGTTGGCGGTGGGCAGGTGCTTGATGTTTTCTTCCACCACGCTGATGCGGGCCTGTACGTCGGCAATCTCATGCCGCAGCTCGCTGTAGCGGGCCGCTTCGTTCAGGGTCTTTTTCGCCAAGTCTTGAGAGACTTCCTCGACCGCCTTCTTGTGGGCCTTGTCACGGCGGCCGAACCAGGCGACCAGGAACGCTGCGCCCGAAATCAGCGTGATGGCGATCTCCCAGCCGAGCTTGATCCATTCCATGCTCATGGCCGCTCCCCGATCAGGCGAACCGGCTGCACAGTGCTCTGGGCCTTGATGCGGCGATCCCGCTTCTCGAAGCTGCGGCCGAGGTTGTAGACGCCGAGGATGCCGCCCCAGGCGTACCAGAACTCTTCCGGCAAGCTGAACTGCGGCGGCGTGGTGTTGAACGCCCAGCCGAGCACTGGCACCACCGAGTAGTTGAAGACGATCACGCCTAAGCCGACATACACAACGGCAGGCCGGGCGCGCTTGGTGAAGGTGTCGTCCTGCTGCAGCTCAGCCACCAGGATGCGTTCCTGGGCGCCGAGTTCAGCGCGCAGGGTCTGCTCGATTTCGGAGTCACGCGCCTGCAGCAGCCTCTCGGCATCCAGGCGGTACTGGTTGCGTTCAGCATCCGTGGTGATGAATCGATCCGCAGCGGCGGCGATCTTGTCCACCACTTCGCCAGCAGTACCGCCCAGCACTTTCGCGATCAGGTTGGCCATGTCAGGCGTACAAGGCGTGTTGCGCCTTCTCCCACCAGATTCGCCGATCAGCCAGACCGGTCAGGCCGCCGTTGATGCGCCGGGTCACCTCTTCAAGGCTGCCGGCATCGGCGGGGTCGTTGCACTTCTTGGCGCGCCAGAACCACGCAGCAGACTCTGCCGCAAAGAGCGGACGCAGCAATGTTTCCGGGTTCCTCAACAGGTAGCCAGGCTTGGGCGATAGCGCTTTGCTGCACCAGCCATAGTTGTCCAGCCCGGTGAGCTGGATCAGGCCGCGACCCCGATACCGCCAGCCGTGGCCGCTGGCTTCATCGCCATTGCCGAGCTGGTTGGCGTAGGCGCGGTTGGCGATCCGCTCCGGCTGCATGGCGTACGCCCGTGCCTGGGCTTCGTTGAAGCGCTTCGGCCAGGTGGCCAGCAGTGCTTCGGCGGAGTAGTTCAGGTTTTCTTCAAGGCGGGTGAAGCCGCAGCTTTCATGGGCCACCTGCCCGAGGAACATGGCGACCTGTGCAGGTGTTTCGATGCCGAAGGCGGTCATGGCCGCGCGCAGCGCAAGGTAGTACGGCTGCGCCGCCGGGCAGAAGGCTGAGAGCTGGGATGGCGTCATGCGCGCAGGATCGCGCGCGTGCCCGGACCCAAGGGTTTCGCAGATGCGGATGCAAAGCAAAAGGCCCGCTGGGTGGCGGGCCTTCAGTTAAGCATCCGGGTCAGTTTGCGAAAAAGCGCGGGTTCGCACTCAGGTCAAATGCCGCCCACTTCCTTGGCACTGCCGAAGAGTGTCGCTTCTGCGCGGGTCTCGCCGAAGAAAACGTACTTGCCATCGCGGTTCAGGTGCAGCTTCATCTTGCCCCGACGTGCATCGCTCATCGCCATCCCGACGATCATGCCCGGCGTCAGCGCGAGGTAGTCCCGCTTGATCTCGCGCCAGCCACTGAACAGCCGGATGCGCACGGTATCGCAGGGCTCGGTGCAATCCACCACCTGGCTGATGCCGCCGCCCAGGTTGGTGCCGAGCTGGATGCGGCCATTGCGGATGCCGTGATACCGGAACATGACCAGCTCGGCACCGATCTTGCCCGTCTGCCTATCTTCTTCCGACAGCGCCGGCTGGTAGCCGTACTCCGTGCCATCAACGTAGCTGTAGTAGTGGTCCGGAGATGCCAGGGGGCGGCTGGCCTGGGGTGCCGAAGCAAGTTGCTCCCGGACTTCGTCCCTGCGCGCGTCCTCCTTCTGCCAGAGCACGACGCCGACCACGAGCACGGCACCGCCAATACCGGCCAGCAGAATCATCAGAATCCTTCCCAGCGTCTTCATCGTGCGTCCTGGTGTGGGGGCGAGGTTTCGGCCAAATTCTATCGGTGACGCGCCTGCGCTTCAGAGAGACAGATCACGGCTCTTGGCGATAAACGCAACTTCTTCATCGGCGGTCAGCGGCGCCATCTTCAGCCGCTTGCGGGCTTCGTTCTCGAAGTGCACCAGCTGCCTGGCAGTGATCGCCGACGCCGACGGCGGAGCACCCGGCTTGTCGCGGATCTTCTGCTCCTGATCGCGCTCGGCGAGCGCGGCCGATTTGTCGGCATAGCCGGCCAGCACATCGAGCAGGTAGCCGTGGCTCTTCAGCGGCAACGTCAGCGAGTCGCGGACGGTGGTCATGTGTTCCAGCGCCTGCAGCCACATGGCCTGAGTCACCACATAGTCAGCGTGCTTGCGGCGGATGGTGCCCGGACGGATCAGCTCCACCAGTTCGGCCAGGAGCTTGTGGGTGCGTGACCATGTCAATGCCCGCTCGCGCGGCCGGAACAACGCCAGGTAGGCCCAGACCTGGCGCGCCACTGCGGGCTGCAGCTCGCCAGCCAGCAGCAGCGCTGCACCGGCGTCGGCATCGCCGAACACGGTCTCGGCGGAACCGGTGGCACCGCAGGACCTGCAGGTCAGACGCATGGCGAACGCGTTGTGCCGATCGTCACGACACGCGATCTGTCAAGCAGGGATCGCGGTTGCGTCATGCAAGTTGCACGACGTTTAGGGGTTGCAAGATTCATTGCAACGCCGATCCCCCGCAGACGCAGCGAAGTCGTGACCAGATGATCGGAACCGGCCATCAACAGGAGAGCGCCGGTGAACCACGATGAAATCATGCTGCTGATCGAAGTTTTGAAGGTACTGAAAGCGGCATTCGATGCAATTGCCGTCTGGTTGAAACTGCATAGGTCCGAAGCTGGAGACGAGCCGTTCAAAGCAGCGGACCCTGCGCCGCAGCAACGTGATCGATCGCGGCCTGGCGCGCATCCAGGTACGGCTGGCGGGCGACGAGGGCGGCGCGGTGCCCCACCGCCTTCGTGAACGCGCGCCAGGTGCTCCACACCCGGCCCTTGAGTTCCGTGGGAACGGCGGACCAATGGAGGCGACAGAGCAATTGCCCCGGTCGAGTCGAATCGGTGCAGCCGGGGATCGGGCATTGCATCAGCGGATCGCCTCCGGCGCTGGGCCGCCGCCGGCTATTGGCCGGCGCAGGTCCACTTCACGGCCCTGTCGGGCTCCCTGCGCAAAGTCATGGTATCGGCGGCTGATCGCCTCCTCGGCCTTGGCCACTGTGTTCTCTGCGCGACCTGGCTGAAGCCGAAGCCGAGCCATGTAACTGTCGATCGCTGCCCGATTCTCGGGGGCTACGACCAGAGCGCCCACCTTTGTCTCCACGGCGATCACCCAGCCGGTGCAGAAGGCGTTGGCGCGCTCCACGCGGTTGGCCCGCTTGCAGCGGTTCAGGTGCTTGGCCTGGTACTCCGACCGCGCCGCCCTGAGCCGACGAGACAGTGACGTGTACGCATAGCCGGCGATCTCGGCTCCGCCGCTGCAGCCCACGAACACGTAGTGGCCCTCCATCGTGCTGCGGGCGGTGTAGCGACCACGGAAGAACAGCCCGCAGCCAATGGCCCGCGCAACCGTGCTCGCCAGCAGCGTTTCCCACATCGGTGGAGAACGGCCCGCCTGTGATTTCGCCTGGGCTTCTGACGCTTCCGATGCGGCCACGTCGTCAGCGGACAGGCCGAGCTCGTCCATCATCTTCCGCGCCTGGCGCAGTGCCGCAGCTGCCTCATGCTCGTTGCTGGACTTCGCCAGGCGCAGGCACTTCTTGAGCTTGTCTAGCTTGCGCTCGCGTTCAGTCTTCACAGCTTCAGGCTCCTTTGCCGCCGTGCGACCTGCACTTTCTGCTGCGTGTTGATGATCCGGCGCACTTGGCTTTCAGTGAGGCCGGTGGTGCGACACAGCTCGTCGTAGTTGTTTCCCCGGAAGCCCTCCCACAGGTGCTCGTCTCGCAAGGCGCGGCGCAGGTGGCTGGCCGCTGGCAGGTAGATGGGGCGACCGCCAGCGACGCTGGCGATGGCCAGCACAGCTTCCCTGGCGATGCGGGTGATGGTTTCCGGTGCCACGGTGCCGCGCAGCTCGGCACCAAGCTGGTGCTCCAGGTGGTCGAGAATTTCGACCAGGCGCGATGGCCACTTCTGCAGCAGCGCTTCGTGCTCCGGCAGCGCGCCCAGCGGCAGGTCTTGATCCTCGAACAGGTCAGCCATTCGGGATTCGCTCGCAGGTGCCGCAGCCATCGTCCTGACGGCGGATCAGACGCAGGCTCTGGGTGCCCGATTCGGGGTCTGTCCAGTCCAGACACTGTCGGCCGTCTTGCCAGTAGAAGCGCATTTCGGTATCGCGCGGCAGGCTGCCAAGGAGGGTGCGGATGGCATCCATGACCTGGTCTGTCGTCGGTATGGTCATGACGTTGCCGGCGGCGTGAGCTTGCCGGCACCCACCAGCTCGCCCTTCAGGAAGCGCAGCACCTGGCTCATGGCCTGGGGGTACGCCTCGACGCCCCATTTCGGCGAGAACCCGAATTCCATGACGGCGATGTACTTGACGTGCCCCCACTGCAAGCCGGCTGCGGCCAGCGCTGCTTGCAGCTGCTGCTGCAGGCGCTTTGTGGCCGAGCGCTCAAGTGCGGTGATGATGCCGGCCAACTCGACGGAATCGCAGAACTCGATGCGATCCTTGCGGTACATGCGCTGCGCCATGGATACGGCGTACGTCCAGGGCAGACCGGCATCGGTCAGCAGAGCTTCAACCTTCTTCACCAGGTCGCCGTTATGGCCAGCGCCCAGGTTGTGCGGCGTGCGGTGCTTGCCCGCTCGGGTCTGGGCGGTGCGGGCCGGGATGAAACCGCAGGTACGCAGGTGCGCCAGCACGCGCTCCAACTGCGCCACCGTCATGCCGGTGGTGCTGTCCGCACCGCCATGCGTGACCAGCATGGCGCGATAGGTGTCTTCGTCCAGCCGGAGCTTGCTCTTGCCGACATGCACGAGCTGCACCAGCTTCTTGTGCAGCGCGCTGACCGTCGGCTGCGCGCGGCGCGGCGATGGGTGGTCGCTCATGGTCAGCGGCTGGCCGATGGCGCGAGGGCGAGCGCGTACTTGAGATCGGCCGAGGGCAGCAGGCGCACCACGACGTGGGCCTTGATCCGGCCGTCACGCCAGCGGCGCTCCGGCTGCAGCTCGGGCTTCAACAACCCGAGGCCTGGCAGTTCAACCTGCTTGCCGGCCTGCAGTTCGGCGATTGCCGCCGAGGCCAGGTCGTGAAGCAGATGGGCAGCGAGCGCCACGGTGATGCCCCGCTCGGCGGCGATGTGCACGGCGAGTTCGGCGGCTTTCACGCCGGCACCTGCCGCACGCGGCAGCGGTCCAGCAGATAGCAGCCGGTAATCCCTTCCAGCCAGATCACGGCGCTGTGACCGCTGAGCACCTGGGCCTTGCTGCGGGTGGTGGTCTCCATTTCCGTGCCGTTGTCGAGACGCACGTAAACCGGCGTTCCAACTGGATGCTCAGCGTTCCAGGAGTCCACCTGCACGCTGGGGCTCAAGCGGGCCGCCTGGCGCCGCCGCGACTCGCGCTCGGCGGCCTCTGAATGCCAGGCCAGCAAGGCCGTCAACTTCCGCTTCGGCTGCGCGATCATGCGTCTTCCTCTACCGACGTTTCGTCGGTCTTCAGGAAGGCGTTCAGCAGCTTTTCCAGATCCGAATCCACCGGCCGGATCACGACCACGTCGCCGGCGTCAGTCGCCTCGGCACCGATGCGTTTCAGTTCCTGGGCTTTCAGCTGGTTGAGGCCGGCCTTCACCAGCTTGTGGCGAGTCTTGACCAGGGCATCGAACTGATCCGGCAGGTACTTGCGGATCAGCTCCACGGTGCGGTCGGCATCGTCGACGATGATCTTGCCCTTCTGCTTTTCGATGCCGATCTTGATGGCATGCACGATCAGCGTTCGCGGCTTCACAAACAGTTCCGGGCGCTCCTGGATGGCGGCGGACAGTTCGCCTTCGGCCGCCTTGGCAGCCCCGAGCGCGCTGGTGATCAACGGCATGGCGCGGCGCTTGGCCGCATCCATTTCGTCTTCCAGCTGACGAAGCCTGCTGGCGAGCAGATCGCGTGCGTGCCGGTAGTTCTTGGTGCGCTCTTCAACGATGGCAAGCGCGACGGTGGTGTCTGGGGCGCTGACGGACTTCGGGACTGCGTTCATGCGGAAACTCCTGTGGAGGCTGCAGCGGGTTCGCTGCTACGGAAGGCGGGATGCAGGCACGGGCCTCGATGCGGTGGCCGGGGCTGGGGCTGGCGAGGCCAGCGGCGGGGATCACCAGCGGCGCGCACGAATAGCGAGTGCATGCCGTGGGTCTCGATGCGGCCGTACTTCAGGGCGATCAGCAACGTGCGGTTGGCCTCGACGTGGCTCAGGCCGTGCTGGCGCTGCAGGTGCATCTGCACCATCAGCAGCGGCCGCGGCCCGTGCTGCAGGTAGGCCAGCAGCCCGTCGGTGATCGCCTGGGCGGTCACAGCGGTGGCGCCTCGCGCCATTCCAGGGTCACGCCCATGAAGTGGGTGCGCATGACGTGGATGCGGTCGCCACGCGGCCCGGTATGGCACGCCCGCTCTTCACGGAGATTCAGCACCGCGCTCGGCGGCCGGGCGAGCCGGATCGTGGCCGACTGGAACCCTACTTCGATGCCGACAACCAGACACCGAGCTTGGTCGAGGCGATCGAGTGCCCGGCCCGCCATCAGCAAGCCGACGGCGAATCCACTGTTTCCCGGCAGCACAGGGTTATCGACACCGACTGCGGCTTCGATGGCTCGACGGTGTTTCGAAGAGGCGAGACCGGCGATGTCGGCTTCGCTCAGCAGATCTTCGGAAGCGATGCCGGACGGAAATGCGACGAGGCCGATGTTGCGGGAATGCAGCCCCAAGGCGCCGGGGCCGCTCATTCCGCACCTCCCAGTTCCTGCCAGGCATGAACCAGGTGCTGGGCGGTGATGCCCCGCGCGCCAGCCGCACTGCTGACGCTAGCGAGGCGCAGGCATTTGGTTGCACCGCGAAGGGCACCGGGCTTGGCGACGATGTCGCGCAGCAGCTCGCGGGCCTCGGCATCTTCCACGTTCCAGGCGTCGGCGATGGCGTCGGCATCGGCGGCGCTGGCGCGGGTCAGCCGCACACGCTTGCCGATGCGGCTGAACAGCTGGGCGAAGCCGGCGTCCCTCTTGCCGCCGGTCAGGCGCGAGTACAGCACTTCGTTGCCGATCAGCACGACGCCAATCCCGGTGGCATCGTGAATGGCGCGGATGGCCTCCAGCGCGTCGTTGTCCAGGTGCTGGGCTTCGTCGATGACCAGCAGGCCGCCGGTGCCTTCGACGCGGTCGTGAATCTTGTCCTGGACCTTCGCCGGCTCGCGGGCGATGCCGCGCAGGCCCAGCGTGGCGGCGATGCGCTCCAGCGCGCCGAGCAGACGGCCGTGGCTGCGGGTCATTTCCACCAGCCAGACGCTGGAGTGCTGTTCGGCGTAGCGTCTGGTGGCCTTGGTCTTGCCGAGGCCGGCGCCACCGTAGACCACGGCGATGTCGCCCGCCATCTGGGCGTAGCCGAGCGCGGCCAGCACGCGGCGGCTGATCGTGGTATCGACGAAGGCCGGTGCCGTGGGCAGCTGGCCCTGGCTCGCCGCTCGCGTACGCCGGGTGTCCAGCCACTTGGCAAGCTTCGTTGCGATCTCGGCGTTGTCGCCCGGATAGGCGCTCTTCAAGAATCGGCTGAGCGTGCTGGTGTTGACGTTCGCTTCGCGACTGACATCAGCCTGGCTCAGGTTTTCGGCAGGATCGGCGATCAGCTGCGCAACCTGGTTACGAACGCTATCGATGGCGGCCGTGCCGCCGGGGGAATTCGGGTGTTCTGCGTGTGATGCGTCAGCCATTGCTAGACTCCTTTCGCGTTGTGAAGGGGCTTCCGCCCCGGTTGTCAGCCCGCCCGGTGTGTCACCACCTGGCGGGTTTTCTGTTTCTGGTTCCGTGCGGATCACAGGCGTGCCTTGCCGGCCTGCCTCCGCTGCAACATGGCCACGCCCTCTTCGAAGGCCGCCTCCATCTCGGCGGCGGATTGAGCACTCGGCTTCTGAAACCGGCCTGCAACGACCTTTGCGCCCGGTTTCGAGGTGGCCTCGGCGGGGTCGAAGTTCGGCCTGTTGGTGGCTGGCGCATGCGGCAGGCCGGTGGCCATGCGCACGACTTTCTTGGCTGTGGCGGGCACGACGGGCGTGCTGCGCGGCATGAGGCCTGCCACCTGGGCCGCATCCATGCGGCGCTCGGCTTCCAGCACGCCCTTCGCGTGCTTCTTGCGCTGGCTCTTCGCGCGGGCCAGATCGCGGGCGGCGTCAAGATCGTTGAAGCCGCCGGCATGAGAGCAGTCCGCTGCGCAGATGTAGCGGCCGTCGAGCGTGTATACGTGCACGCCCTTGTGCAGGCTGTCGGGGTCGAAGCGGACTACGGCCTTGTCGCCGGCGTGGTCGACGAGGCGTTCGTCCCAATAGCGGTTGCCCAGCAGCGAGACCTCGCCGGTGTTGCTGGCCAGGGACACGCTTTCGGCAGCCAGCATCCACCAGCGCCGCTGCTCGGCCGTGGGCATGCGGATCAGCACGCCGGCTTCCTGGTAGCTGTCGGCAAAGGCAGCATCGAAGCTGCGGCCGGCACAGACGTGCGAGCGACGGCCAGGGCGCGCGTTGTGAGCGGCGATCTCGGTGTCTAGCACGGCCAGGAACTCTTCGATCGGCACCGCGCGGCTGCCGTAGTTCTCTGGCTTGGCCATCGTGTTGTTGCCGACGTAGGCGCCGGCGAAGGCCGGATGCTTGGCGACGTGCTCACAGAGATCGCGCCAGGCGCGTTCGATCGGCTTGGCCTGGCCGTGATACGGCGTTGTCCAGTGGACGTTCTCGGGTCCGACCAGTTTGGTCAGCAGGCCTTCCGGGTCTTCTTCGCGGACGGTGAAGCGATAGCGGTTGGCCATGCCGCCCGTGATGAACTTGCTGGCGAAACTGCGGCCGTTGTCGAGCCAGACCGCGCCGGGGATGCCGTACTGCTCGATCATGTCGCCGAAGCTGAGGCGGACCAGACCGCTGTGTTCGGTGCGGTCCACGCGCTTGGCGAGCAGCTTGCCGCTGTAGAGGTCCTGCCAGCCGACCATGACAGGCCGCGCCACGGTGCCGTCCTGCCATTTGCAGAACACGTCGAAGCGATGCCCGTCTGCGTTCACGCCGCCCATCGCCTGAAAGACGCTGCGATCACGCTGCTGGGCAGGCATGGTCCGGGCGAAGGCCTCGGTACCCCGGCGCGCCAGCACCTGCACAGCGCGTGGCACTTCGCGGTCCAACCGGGTACGCAGGCTGGAGAGGCTCGGCACGATCCAGCCGCGCTCTTTTGCAGCGCGGGTCAGGCGGTCGTAAACAGCGCTGGCCGTTGGACCTTCGAGACGCAGGTAGTCCCCTTTGAAAAAGTCCCAGGCCTCCGGACTGACGCTGTCCGACGTGCGACCGAGCCAGCCAGGAGTCAAGACGGCCAGCCAGTCGGCCCTGGGATACGGCCTCACGTCGTACCAGAGCTTGCGCAGCGTGCCTTCGGTTTCCAGACCGCGTGCGACGACTTCGCGGATGGCCTTGCGAACCGGATGCCCTTGGTCGACCAGAGCGGCAACCGCCTGAACGGCACGGGTGGCGGCTTCCGCCCTGGCTTTGCAGCCAGGGGCAGCGCGTTCGTATCGAGCCCAGAGGCTTTCCGAATTCTCGATGGAGGCGACAGCATTTCTTGCTGCCGGTGACGAAGAAGAAGCGGCAGCATCAGCTGCCGAAGGTGCGGCACCGGCTGTGCCGGCCGGTGCGGAGGAGACGGTTGAGGTGACGTGGCCGGCGATGGCGAGCCGGGCTTGAATGTCGGCTGGCAGGTCGCGGAATTGGTAGACGCGCTGCCGTCCGCCGAGCACTGGGCGCTCGAAATATGGCCATTGCTGGCGCTCGGCTTTCTTCCGGATGGCACGCTCGGTGACGAGCGCGACATCCGCCAGTTGTGCGGCTGTGAAGATGGCGTTCAATGCAGTTCCGGCACTGCTGCATCACGCTCGGGAGAGGGCATATACGCCAGCACCTGGATCATGGGCGCGGCATCCGCGCTGGCCAAAGATCGGCGAGAGGGATCCCCGTGGCGTTGCTGATCGCACGCCGAATCTTCCGGCTTTCGCTTCGTCCAGCAATTGCCGAGCACACCGCCGTGCTGGTAACGCCCAGATTCCTGGCGATCTGTGACTGGCTGCTGCCAGCTTTTTTCAGAGCAGCGGTGATGTCGGCTCGGTGCATTTGCGGTGCTAGGCTGTTGTTCAATAACGAACACGGCCGAGAATAGTAACGCTTTTGCGCTACTGTCAAGCGATGGATATCCAAATGAACAACTTTTCCGCACGACTCCGCGAAGAGCGTGAACGTCTAGGTCTTAGTCAGGCCGAATTGGGGGAAAAAGGAGGGGTGCTGAAAGGTACTCAACATATGTACGAGAGCGCGAAGCGCAGCCCAGATGCCGAGTACCTGCGTCGTGTCGCCGAAGCCGGGGTTGACGTGCCGTTTCTGTTCACCGGCCTCCGCTCGCGACTGATCGAATTGAGCGAGGCGGAGCAGTTCATTCTGGATACATATCGACGGATCGACGTGTACGCCAAGGACGGGATCAACATCCTGTTCGAGCGCTTGGCGGCGGTGAAATATGAGGGCAACGAGTACCCGCGTTGGCGCTCAAAACCGGGGTAATGATGTTCCGGCTTTCGGTTCCGGCTTTCATTGCTAAATTTTTCTAATTTCTTTTATTAAATAATTAGTTGCGCCAATGCTCCGGCTTTCGCGCCGGCATTACTCGATGTTCCCTCTTTCGACCCGGAAGCCGGAACATCATTCGCCGCTATATGGCGTTCCGGCTGCGCAACTCGTCAACGAAATCGTGACCGTAGAAGCCGCCGTGAAGCGTGATCCGCGTGGCCACGCGGCGGTCTGGGGCGCGATGCGGCGAAAGTTCAAGTACTCGACGCTGCCGCTGATGCCGGCTCGCCAGGGCGAAGAAGCGGAAGCGTACTTACGCGAGCAAATTGGCCGCCTGATGTCGGCGAAGAGTGCCCCTGCGAAGGTTCCTGACTACCGTCTCAAGCGGTATCGGTCGATTCATTCCCGCGTGAAGGAGCTTGGCCTTGAGGACTGGAAGGTGTCGTACTTGGCTGAGCACTTCGGTGCTGGAAGCCTGACTGAGCTTACGGACGCCGACCTGGAACGCTTCTACCGGGCCGTGTTTTCCAAGAAGCCGAAAGCGTAGTTGCAACGTCGCTGCAATCGCGTTGCCTGACTCGGGGCGGTGTCTAAGATCAAACAGCCGGTTGCGACCATTCAGGGCTGAAGCCGGTTTCTGTCTAGGTTCAGACCAGGAGTCGAGCGTCGGAAAAAGTCTTTTGAATCCCGCTATTTCCCGTTTCTTCCCGTTTCTTCCCGCCTTTCCTTCTGTCTCACTTCAAACACCCCCTCACAGCCAGCCGTCTCTATAGTGTGGCCGGGCCTCAAATGAGACCGATCTCATGCGTATAGCCGAAGGATCCGATTTTCCGAGGGAAGCGGCGTTCGAGCGCTTGTCCGCGTCCTGGCATCGCTGTCGCGGCATGCATCTGGATCACGATCTCGATCTGCCGCTCGAACCGGTGACCGACAGCCAGCTGCGCAAGCTGTTGCAGCGCGACGCCCGCCTGGCGGCAGTCGCCCGGCAGGAGCTGGAGATGATGTCCCGGGCGGTTGCCGATACCGGCCACGTGCTGGTGGTCATCGACGACCAGGGCTTCATCGCCGCCGTTGCCGGCGATGTCCACCACGCCGGCGATACCCTGCGCCGGCTGCGCCTGGGCGTCGATCTGAGCGAGGCCAGTTTCGGCACCACCGCACCGGGGACCGCGCTCGCCGATCGGCAGCCGATCCTGGTGCGTCGCAGCGATCACTTTCTGACCCGACTGCGGCAGCTGGAATGCCTGGCCGCGCCGATCTTCACGCCCGGTGGTGATGTGCTGGGCGTGCTCGGCGTCTGCAGCGACCAGCGGCCGTTGCTGCCCGGCATTGTGGAAATGGTCCAGAGCGCGGTGCTGCGGATGGAGCGACAGCTGCTGCGCGAACTGGGCAGCCCGAAGATTCTCCGCCTGCATCCGCACCCTTGCGGCCTCGGCGGCATCTCGGAAGGGCTGATCGCCGTCGGCAAGGAAGGCGAGATCCTCGGCACCAACACGATCGCTGCGCAGCTCCTGGGCATCACCCAGCAACATGCCGTCGGCCGTTCGCTGGAGGGCTTCTTCGAGGTCAGCCCGCTGCGACTGCGGTCGATCGCGAATGGCATCGCGACCCTGCGGATCAACGGCGGCCTGAGCGTGGCGGCCACGCTGGTCGAAGTGGAGGATCTCGAACGGCGCGCGGTGCGTGCCGGCGCGCTTCCGGAAGGGCCGGGCGACACCCGATCGCGGAGCCCGGATCTGCGCCTTCTGGATCAGCTGACCCGACGCGAGATCGACGTGCTCCGCCATCTCGATAACGGGCACTCGAACCTCGAAATCGCCCGCGCGATCTTCGTGTCCGAAGACACGGTGAAGTACCACCTGAAGAACATCTACGCGAAGCTGGCCGTCGGCAGCCGCTTGCAGGCGATTGCCACCGCGCGCGAGCTGAAGCTGATCCGCTAGAACACGCGCGTGGCCGACGACCGGGACGCGCCTCAGCCGATCAGCTGCTGGCGCAGCGCGATGGCGACAGCATGGGCGCGGTCGGCGGCGCCGAGCTTTTCGTAGATCTTCTTCAGGTGCGACTTCACCGTTTCCTCGGTGATCGTCAGCGTCCGCGCGATCATCTTGTTGCTCAGGCCATCGGCCAGCGCTTCGAGAATCTGCATCTCGCGCACCGACAGCGCGCCGCGGTCGTCGGCGCTGCGCGCGTCCTGCACCAGGCGCCGGAGCAGCGGCATTGTGATCTCGGCCTGCAGATAGCCGCCGCCGCTGGCCACCGAGCGCACCGCGCGCAGCAGGTCGCTGCTCGAGGCGCTCTTCAGCAAATAGCCGCGGGCGCCGGCGTTCATCGTGCTCCAGACATAGCCGGGGTTGTCGTACATGGTGAACACGATGATCCGGGTGTCCGGATGCGCGGCGATGATGTCGGCGATCGCGCTCATGCCGCTCTGGCCCGGCATCTTCAGATCGATGACCACCACGTCCGGATACGGCTGCAGCGCTTCCATGCTGCGGATGCCGCTCTGCGCATCGCCGGCCTGGCCGACGACGGTGATGTCGGCTTCCTGATCGAGCATCCGGGCGATGCCCTGGCGCAGCACATGGTGATCGTCGATCAGGAACACGCGGGTCGCGACGGTCACGATCCGCTCCCCGGCAGCCGCACTTCGATCCGGGTGCCGCGCCGGCCGGCGCCGGCCTCGACGATCAGCCGGCCGCCGGCCGCTTCGGCGCGTTCGCGCATCGTCATCAGGCCGTAGTGGCCGATCGGCACCTGATCGGGATCGAAGCCGAGGCCGTCGTCGCTGATGCTCAGCACCACCTGGCCGAGGCGCGGTTCGAGCACGACTTCGACGGTCGACGCCTGCGCGTGCTTCTGGATGTTCAGCAGCGCTTCCTGCAGCAGACGGAACAGCATCGCGTCTTGCCGCGAGCGCCAGTCGCGCAGGCGCGGGTCGATGCGGCAGCTCAGGCGGTACGGCGCGATGTCCGAATGCCGGGCCAGATGTTCGCTGGCCGCCTCGAAGAAGCCCAGTTCGTCGAGCACCGTCGGCCGCAGCTCGTTCATGATCGAGCGCACATCGTGATTGCAGGCGCGCACCGTGACCTCCAGCTCAAGGAGCTTTTCGCGCAGCGCCGCGCGATCGTCGAGCCCGGCCATGCATTGCTCCAGCCCGTGGCGCAGGCCGAACAGGTGGCCGCTCATGCGATCGTGCAGCTCGCCGGAGATGTTGCGCCGTTCCTCTTCCTGGACCTGGGCGAAGCGGCGCAGCACCGCCTGATAGCGCTCGCCGGATTCGCGCAGGCTGCGCGCGTGTTCGAGGATCAGCTGGGCGTGCTCGCGCGCCCAGTCGGCGAGGATCGCGCCCATGAAGCCGGCGAAGCCGAGCAGGAAGAACTGAGTGGTCAGCGTCAGCCAGGTATCGCGCTCGGCATCGCCGCTGTACAGCGGTTCGGCGAAGAAGATCAGCACGGTGACGAAGCAGTTGAAGCAGGCGATGCCGATCGATTCGAGCACGCCGAAGCGGATCGCGACCGACATCTGCGTGAAGTAGAAGAATGGATACAGGATCGAATCGATGCCGCCGGTGAACAGGCAGATCATGCCGGCCAGCACTGGATCGCCGAAGGTGGTGATCACGGCCGTGCGCCGGATGTTGCGGGTTCGCCCCGCTTCCCGGTGCGCCCACAGGCCGTAGACCACGCCCGCCGCATGGACCGCCCAGACCGGCGTCGGACCGAGCGCGTAGCCGTGGCCGCGCAGCACCACGAACCAGCCGATCAGGCCGATGTTGCGCAGCCAGCGGATGTCCTTCTCGGCGCGCCGCAGGCGCTGCTCGTCGTGTCCGGCTTCGACCCACTGCGGCGTCCGGTCGAGCCAGGGCAGGTCCGGCGAGGCGGTCCAGGGACGGGTCATGGCGGTCACCGGCAGCACGAGGGGGCGCCAGCATACCCCGCAGCGATTCCGCCTCGGCATGCGGCCGGCACTAGAGTTTCAGGCCGCTCTGGCGCTCGAAATCGGCGAGATCGAAGTAGTCGCTGAAGCGGATGATCCGGCCGCCGCGCAGCGCGAACACGCCGGTCACCGGCAGCACCACGCGGGTGCCGTTGCGCATCGTGAAGCGGTCGATGCGCTCGGCGATCACCAGCCCCGGCGCGGCCGCGAGGCTGACGACATCGAGGCTGGCGGCCTCGAAAGCTTCGAGGAAGGCGACGAAGATCTGCCGGATGCCGGCGATCCCGGTGATCGGCGCCACCGGCACGTTGTGGTAGACCGCGTCGGCGGCGAAGTAGCCGCACAGCGCGTCGATGTCACGGCCAGTCCAGGCGCCGAGAAAATCGCGGACCCGGCGTTCGCAGGCGTCCTGGGGATCAAGGGTGGCGTTCATGTGCGACTCCAGTGCGATGCGGTACCGAAGGGATGCTGGGCCTACTGGGCGATGAAGCCGCCGTCGACCGCCAGGCAGTGGCCAGTGACGAAGCCCGCCTGATCCGAGGCCAGCCACAGGGCCGCGCCGGCGATGTCCTCCGGAGTGGCGATCCGCTTCATCGGGTTCATCGCCATCAGCGCTTCGCGCAGGCCGGGCTGATCGCTGGCCAGCGCGTCGAGCATCGCGGTGTCGACCATGCCTGGACACAGCGCATTGACTCGCACGCCCCGGGCCGCCACGTTCAGCGCCGTCGATTTCACCAGGCCGACCACCGCGTGCTTGCTGGCGACATAGGCGGCAAGCCCCGGCGCGCCGATCAGCCCGGCCACCGACGCGGTGGCGACGATCACGCCCGAGCCGCGCGCCACCATCGCCGGCAGGGCGGCCTTGATGGTGCGGAAGGCGCCCATCAGGTTGATGTCGATCACCTGCGCGAAGGCGGCTTCCGGGCAGTCCCAGACCTCCACCGGAGTACCCAGGATGCCGGCATTGGCGAAAACCACCTGCGGGTCGCCGAAGGCGGCCGCGCCAGTGGCGAACAGCGCGTCGAGATCCGCCTGCCGGCGCACGTCGCAGGGGGCCGACACGGCGGGCGCACCGACTTCGGCCAGCAGGGCAACGGTATCCGCCAGCCCTGCGGCGGCGATGTCGCCGACGATCAGCTTGGCACCGGCACGGCCGGCGGCCAGCGCGATCGCCCGGCCGATGCCGGAGGCCGCCCCGGTGACCAGCACGGTCCGGCCGGCGAGACTGCTGCTCACGACTGCGGCCCGCTGGATTTGCGGATGAAGCCGTAATACTGGTTCGACGGCTTGCCGCCGGCCGCCCGGTACTCGGCCCGGGCCTGGGCCAGCAGGTCGTTGCGCCAGGGCTGTTCGGCCATCTCCTTCTGCAAGTTGAACAGGCCGGCGGCGTTGCCGGCCAGGATCGCCGACTTGATCTTGCCGTCGGCCGCGCCCAGCGCCGCGTAGCCATGCGCCTTCTGCATGGCGGGTGGAATCTCGATGCGCCGGAACGCTTCGATCTGCCATTGCGGCGAGCCGTACCAGACCGAATCCGTGCCCCAGACCACGTGGTCCGCGCCCATGCCCTTGATCAGCGTGCCGAGCACCGCCGCCGCGAGCTTCGGATGGGTGACCGCGCAGCTGCCGAAGGTGGTGCCCAGCTCGGCGTAGACATTGCTGACGCCGAACCTCGCCGGCACTTCGGCAAGCTGGGTCACCCAGTCGATCTGGCCGGTCTTGTCGAACTCGGCGAGCACCGGGTCCGGGCTCGACAGGAAGTTGCGGAAGCCGCTGTGGTAGATCACGAACTTCAGGCCCGGCCAGTCCTTCGCCGCCTTGCCGACGTCGTCGACCATCGCGTGCCGCCAATGGGTCATGGTGCGCTGGTAGTCGTCCGGCAGCAGGCCCTTGTGGATGCAGACGGTGCGGATGCCCGACTTCATCATCTTCTCGTAGGCCGGGTACATCAGCTTTTCGTCGTCGAGCCGCCAGGGGTACTGGGAGTTCTCGAACGGATCGCCCAGCGTGTAGCCCTTCCAGCCGTCCGGCTTGTACAGCTCGATGGCCTTGTCGATCTCTTCCAGCCAACCTTTCTGGCCCGGCGCCATCACGCTGTGGCAGAGCATGCGGCGCGAGCCCGCCGCCTCGTTGACCAGCCGGCGCGCCTGCGCCAGCCCGGCATTGCCGACGATCACGTTGTCGCCCTGTTCGGACGGCGCGGCGCTGACCAGGCCGATGGTGGTGTCGCTGTCGAAGTACACCTCCTTCAGGAAGTGGTCGAACTTGTAGCGTTCGATGCTGACGCCTTCGCGCGCCATCACCGGATTCCAGTTCTTGGCGTACTCGCCGAGCGCCAGCACGATGGTCTTCTTGTAGTCGTCGCGGACGAAATGCAGCTGCACGTCGATGATCGGTTGGTCGCGCAGCCGGGCGCGCAACGCCTCGGCGGCATCCGGGTCGAGTGCTGCGGCATCGGCATCGTTGAAGTAGCTGCCGAACACTGTGTTCATCGCCAGGAAGGCCGCGCTCATGCCGGCGCCGCTGCGCAGGAAATCGCGACGGCTGACGCCGAGCCTGCGGCTGTGGGCGGCGGTCAGCTGGGCGAGTTCGCGCTCCACCCTTTTCTGCTGTTCGGTCTGCGCGATCGGCAGGAACTCGCCGTTGGAAATCATCCGGGTCGGCACTGGCCAGCCCGTCTTGCCATCGTCCAGCGAGGTCAGTTCGCCGATCTGCCTGTCATCGAGCCACATGCGCGTCCCCCGTTCGCGGATGGCCACGGCCGGCACCGGATCGGCGCCTGTCACGTGTCCATCTCGGTGGCCAGCATGGTGGTCACCGCCGGTCGCCGGTATCACGCGACTCAGGGTTTGCCGCGACTCGTTCGGGGGGCATGGCAGGCGGGTCGCCGGCAGCGCAGTCGGCGTGCCCGGAGCCGTGCGCAGGCTCGGGATTGCGCGCCTCATGTCGCGGCCCATTCAAGGACCTCCGGCGCGAGCCTTGCTTTACCCTTTTCCTCTGACTCTGGACGGAACCGCCTCATGCATGACGACAGCGCCGGCGAATGGCGAGCCCTGCAGGCCCTGCAGCGGGCGGGCGTGGCGGATGCCGACCTGCTGGTCGCGCTGCTGCGCGAAGCGGGGGTCGGACTGGTGGATCGGACGCGGAATCCGATGCTGTGCCGCTGGGTGCCGGTGACCGAGCGGCCGGTGCCGCCGGAGGCCGACACGCTGATCCGCACGATCACCCGCACCGACGGTGACCGGACGACCGTGCGCAGCTACTGGCTGGAAGGACTGCGCGGGCCGCTGGACTGACCGTCGTGGCCGGCAGCTGGACCGCGTGCCGCGCGGTCAGTCGTCGCGCATTTCCAGGCTGCGGTTGATGCCCAGCGCCATCAAGGTGCCGACCGCGCCGGACAGCAGGTACAGGCCGACATAGCCGACGCCGAAACGGCTGGCGATGAACAGCGCGGCCAGCGGCGCGAACGCCGCGCCGACCAGCCAGGCGAGATCCGAGGTGATGATCGCGCCGCTGTAGCGGTAGCGGCTCGGGAAGGTGGAATTGATCGCGCCGGCCGCCTGCGCGTGGGTGAAGCCGAGCAGCACGAAGCCGCCGAGTACGAACAGCAGCGCGCCGATCAGGCTGCCCTTGACGAACATCGGCAGCAGGCCGATCAGGCTGAACAGCGCAATCAGGCCGGCGCCGAGCGCCAGCGTGGCGCGGCGGCCGATGCGATCGGCGATCTGGCCGGACAGCAGCATGCCGACGATGCACAGCAGCGCGCCGAACATCTGCACGCTCAGGCATTCGACGACGCTGACCTTCTCGGTGGTCAGCAGCGTGACCCAGGACAGCGGGAACACGGTGACGACATGGAACAGCGCGAAGCTGGCCAGCGGCGCGAAGGCGCCCAGCACGATGCCGGCGCGCTGGCTGCTGAGCAGCTCGCCGATCGGCGACGGCTCCAGTTCGCGGGTCTGCAAGAGCGCCGTGAACTCCGGCGTCACCACCAGCCGCAGGCGGGCGAACAGCGCCACCACGTTGATCGCGAACGCCACGCAGAACGGATAGCGCCAGCCCCAGACGAGGAAATCTTCCGGCTTCAGCGACGACACCAGGAACGCGAACAGCCCGGCGGCGATGAAGAAGCCGATCGGCCCGCCAAGCTGCGGCAGCATCGCGAACCAGCCCCGGCGGTTCTCCGGTGCGTTCAGCGCCAGCAGCGACGGCAGGCCGTCCCAGGAGCCGGCCAGGCCGATGCCCTGGGCCATGCGCATCAGCGCCAGCAGCACGATCGACCATTCGCCAAGCGTCTTGTAGCCGGGCAGGAAGGCGATGCCGGCCGTGGCGGTGCCGAGCACGAACAGCGCGATCGTCAGCTTGCTGCCGCGCCCGTAACGTTCGTGGATCAGCCGGAACAGCACCGAGCCGAACGGCCGCGCGACGAAGGCCAGCGAAAAGATCGCGAATGCGTAGAAGGTGCCGGTGCGGGCGTCGACGAACGGGAAGAACACCGACGGGAATACCAGCACCGAGGCGATGCCGAACACGAAGAAGTCGAACATCTCAGACAGCCTGCCGATGACCACGCCGATGGCGATCTCGCCGGGCGAAACCGAGGCGTGATGCGCGCCGGCCGTAGGGGGCAGCGCGGAGCTGGGGTGGGCGGTGGTCAGGGCCATCGGGCGCAATCCGGGTGCGGGCCGGGGATTTCCGGCGCCGAGACTTTCGCACGGGTGGCCGCCTGCGCCCATTGGACAATTGGTCCAATCGCGCGCCCGCACCCTGCGGCCCAGACTGCGCCTCGCAATCCTGCCACTGCGCCCGTCGCGAATTCCGTCATGTCTGCCCGATCGCTGCGCCTTGCCGCCACCCTGTGCCTGACCGCGCTGTCCGCGCTGCTGTCCGGCTGCAACCTCGTCACCCTCGATGCGGCCGGCGACATCGCCCGCCAGCAGGGCGACCTGATCGTGGTGTCCACCGTGCTGATGCTGCTGATCGTGGTGCCGGTGATGGCGCTGACCAGCTGGTTCGCCTGGCATTACCGCGCGTCGAACCGCCGCGCCACCTATGCGCCGGAGTGGAATCACTCCACGCAGCTGGAGCTGGTGATCTGGTCGGCACCGCTGCTGATCATCATCGCGCTCGGCGCGGTGACCTGGATCAGCACCCATACGCTTGATCCGTTCCGCAAGCTCGATCGCCTTGACGCGACGCGCGCCGTGCCGGCCGACGTGCAGCCGCTGAAGGTGCAGGTGGTGGCGCTGGACTGGAAGTGGCTGTTCATCTATCCGGACTACGGCATCGCCACGGTCAACGAGCTGGCGGCGCCGGTGGACGTGCCGATCGAATTCCAGCTCACCTCGTCGACGGTGATGAACACCTTCTACGTGCCGACCCTGGCCGGCATGATCTACACGATGCCGGCGATGGACACGCGCCTGCACGCGGTGATCAACCAGGCCGGCGACTACGAGGGCATGTCCGCCCACTACAGCGGCGCCGGCTTCTCGCACATGCGCTTCCGCTTCAAGGGTCTCGACGGTGCGGCCTTCGACCAGTGGGTGGCCCAGGTGCGCGCGGCACCGGCCGAGCTGAGCCGCGAGGAATACCTGAAGCTCGAACGGCCTAGCGAGAAGGAGCCGGCGCGCCATTACGGCAAGGTCGTCGCGGGTCTCTACGACGCGGCGCTGAACCTGTGCGTCGACCCGACCAAGATGTGCATGCGCGACATGATGGCGATCGACGCGCGCGGCGGTCTCGGCCTCGCGAATGTCTACAACGTCGCCCAGCTGCGCTACGACGCCGACCGCCGGCGTGACCGCGCCGCCCCCACGCCGGACCGCTACGTCACCGCGCTGTGCACCGTTGCGCCCGATGCCTACCAGAGCCCGGTCGACCCGCCGCGTTACGGCGGCGCACGGCTCGCGCCCTGAACGCCGGCCATCGCGCCCGCCCTGATTTCACGCCCAGATTCCACGGACTGAGCTTTCCATGACGCCTGCATCCGCCGAACCCCGCTCCGAGCTGGCGACCTTGCTGTTCGGTCGCCTGAGCCTCGATTCCATTCCGTATCACGAGCCGATCATCGTGGTGACCTTCCTAGTCGCCGCGCTGGCCGGCACCGCCGTGCTGGCCTGGATCACCCGGGCCCGCGCCTGGGGTTGGCTGTGGCGCGACTGGTTCTGCTCGATCGACCACAAGAAGATCGGCGTGATGTACATGGTGCTCGGCTTCGTGATGCTGCTGCGCGGCTTTGCCGACGCCATCATGATGCGCGCCCAGCAGGCCATCGCCTTCGGCGATTCGGCCGGCTACCTGCCGCCGCACCACTACGACCAGATCTTCACCGCGCACGGCGTGATCATGATCTTCTTCGTGGCGATGCCGTTCGTCACGGGGCTGATGAACTACATCGTGCCGCTGCAGATCGGCGCGCGCGACGTGGCCTTTCCGTTCCTCAACAACTTCAGCTTCTGGATGACCACGGCCGGCGCAGCGCTGGTGATGCTGTCGCTGTTCGTCGGCGAGTTCGCGACCACCGGCTGGCTGGCCTTTCCGCCGCTGTCGGGTGCCGACTACAGCCCCGGCGTCGGGGTCGACTACTACATCTGGGCATTGCAGATCGCCGGCGTCGGCACGCTCCTGTCGGGCGTCAACCTGATCGTGACGATCGTGAAGATGCGCGCGCCGGGCATGACCCTGATGAAGATGCCGGTGTTCACCTGGACCGCGCTGTGCACCAACGTGCTGATCGTCGCCGCGTTCCCGGTGCTGACTGCGGTGCTGCTGCTGCTCGGCCTGGACCGCACGGTGGGGACCAACTTCTTCACCAACGACTTCGGCGGCAACCCGATGATGTACGTGAACATGATCTGGATCTGGGGCCACCCCGAGGTCTACATCTTGATCCTGCCGCTGTTCGGCGTGTTCTCCGAAGTGGTGTCGACCTTCGCCGGCAAGCGCCTGTTCGGCTACACCTCGATGGTCTACGCGACGGTGGTGATCACCATCCTGTCGTATCTGGTGTGGCTGCATCACTTCTTCACGATGGGCTCGGGCGCCAGCGTCAACAGCTTCTTCGGCATCACGACGATGATCATCTCGATCCCGACGGGCGCCAAACTCTTCAACTGGCTGTTCACGATGTACCGCGGCCGCATCCGCTTCGAGCTGCCGATGCTGTGGATGATGGGCTTCATGTTCACCTTCGTCGTCGGCGGCATGACCGGCGTGCTGCTGGCGGTGCCGCCGGCCGACTTCGTGCTGCACAACTCGCTGTTCCTGATCGCGCACTTCCACAACGTGATCATCGGCGGCGTGGTGTTCGGCGTGTTCGCGGCGGTCAGCTACTGGTACCCGAAAGTGTTCGGCTACCGGCTCGACGTGTTCTGGGGCAAGGTCAGCTTCTGGTGCTGGCAGATCGGCTTCCTGTTCGCGTTCATGCCGCTGTACGTGCTGGGCCTGATGGGCGTGACCCGCCGGGTCAGCCACTTCGAGGACGCCAGCCTGCAGCCGTTCTTCATCGTCGCCGCGTTCGGCGCCGTGCTGATCGGCTGCGGCATCCTGGCCTCGCTGATCCAGTTCTATGTCAGCTACCAGCGCCGCGAGCAGCTGCGCGACGTCACCGGTGACCCCTGGGATGGCCGCACCCTGGAATGGGCCACCTCGTCGCCGCCGCCGGAGTACAACTTCGCGTTCACGCCACGCGTGCATGACATCGACGCCTGGTGGGACATGAAGCGCGGCGGCTATCAGCGGCCGACCACCGGCTTCCTGGCGATCCACATGCCGAAGGGCACCTCGGCCGGCATCATCCTGGCCGGCATCAGTGCGGTCGTCGGCTTCGCGCTGATCTGGCACATCTGGTGGCTGGCGGTGGCCAGCTTCGCGAGCCTGGTCGGTTTCGCGATCTTCCACACCTTCAACCTGAACCGCGATTTCCACATCCCGGCGGACGAGGTCGCGCGCGTCGAAGGCGCGCATACCCGTGCGCTCGCCGCGAACGGAGCCTGAGCCGATGTCCGCAAGCAATGCTGTGATGGCCGCTGAAGGCGCGGACCGCTGGCTGGTCCGCGAAGAGCTGCACGCCCAGCCGGGCACCATGCTCGGCTTCTGGCTGTACCTGATGAGCGACTGCCTGATCTTCGCCTGCCTGTTCGCGATGTATGGCGTCGTCGGCCACAACTACGCGGCGGGCCCGAGCCCGAAGGATTTGTTCGAGCTGCCGCTGGTCGCGGTCAACACCGCGATGCTGCTGTTCAGCTCGATCACCTACGGCTTCGCGATGATCGAGATGCAGCGCCGGCGCGTGAACGCGACGATCGTCTGGCTGATCGTCACCGGCCTGTTCGGCCTGGCCTTCGTCGGCATCGAGCTGTACGAGTTCCAGCACCTGATCCACGAAGGGGCCGGGCCGCAGCGCAGCGCCTTCCTGTCGGCGTTCTTCGCGCTGGTCGGCACCCACGGCCTGCACGTCAGCTTCGGCATCGTCTGGCTGGTGACCCTGGTGTTCCAGCTCAAGCGCTGGGGCCTGACCGACGCCACGCGCCGCCGGCTCGCCTGCCTGTCGATGTTCTGGCATTTCCTCGATCTGATCTGGATCGGCGTCTTCACCTACGTGTATCTGATGGGAGTGCTGCGATGAGTGCCGCCGACCTGCACAAGGCCTCCGCCAACGCCGAGTTCGTCCACGGCCACGACGAGGCGCATGACGACCATCACGACGACGGCATTCCCCACGCCGCGTTCAAGGACTACCTGATCGGCTTCCTGCTGTCGGTGCTGCTGACGGCGGTACCGTTCTGGCTGGTGATGGCCGACGTGCTGCCGTCGAAGCTCGCCACCACGGCGATCATCGTGGTGTTCGCGATCGCCCAGATGCTGGTCCACATCGTCTACTTCCTGCATCTCGACAGCCGCTCGCAGGGCGGCTGGAACATGCTGGCGGCGATCTTCACCGTGGTGCTGGTGGTGATCACCATCGCCGGCTCGCTGTGGGTGATGTTCCACATGAACGACAACATGATGCCGGCGATGGTGCACGAGATGGGCACCTCGCCCTGATGAAGCGCCGCCGCCTGGCGCTGCTGGTGGTGCTGGCGGCGGCCTTCGCCGGACTGTTGCTGCTCGGCAACTGGCAGCTGGCGCGGCGCGAGTGGAAGCGGGCGCTGGTCGAACAGGTGGCGCAGCACCTGGCCGCGTCACCGGTGCCGGTGCCCGGCGCCGAGCAATGGCAGGCCATCGGCCGCGATGACGCCTATCGCCGGCTGCGCGCCGCAGGCGTGTTCCACCACGATCTCGAAGCCTGCACGCAGGCGGTCACCGAACGCGGCCCCGGCTGCTGGGTGCTGACGCCGCTGCAGACGGATGCCGGCGACTGGCTGCTGGTCAATCGCGGCTTCGTCGACGAGGCGCATCGCGATCCGGCGACCCGCGCCGCCGCGCAGCGCACCGGGCCGGTTACCGTCACCGGCCTGCTGCGGCTCAGCGAGCCGAACGGCGGCTTCCTGCGTCGCAACGACCCGACCGGCAACCGCTGGTACTCGCGCGATGTCGCGGCGATCGCCGCCGCCCGCGGCCTGCCGCCGGATCGCGTGGCGCCGTACTTCCTCGATGCCGATGCCGAATCGAGCGTTCCCGGCGGCCCGGCCGGCGGCCTGACGGTGATCCGCTTCGCCGACAACCACCTGGTCTACGCGCTGACCTGGTACGGGCTGGCGCTGATGGTGCTGGCGGCGATCGGCCTGCTGCTGCGGCCGACGAGGAACCTGCCGGGCAGCACTTGATCGTGGGGATCGGCGCTAGCATGCGCGGCATGTCCGAAGTCCTGTCCTCCGCGCGCCGGCTGTCGCTGCTCGACTCGCTCGGCGAAACCGCCAACCAGCAGAACGCGATGCTGCTGGTGCAGCTGCGCTGGCTGGCCGTGTTCGGTCAGGCCTTCACCATCGTGCTCGGCACGCTGCTGCTCGACCTGCAGCTGCCGATGGCGCCGATGTTCGGCATCGTCGGCCTGCTGGTGCTGCTGAACCTGGTCAGCATGCTGCGGCCGCGCATGGGCGGGGAGGTGCGCAATGCCGAGCTGATGGCCGGCCTGGTATTCGACCTGAGCGCGCTGACCGCGCTGCTGTACCTGAGCGGCGGCGCCAGCAACCCGTTCGCGTTCCTGTACGTGCTGCAGGTGACGCTCGGCGCGGTGCTGCTCGAAGCCTGGTCGACCTGGGTGCTGGCGGCGCTGGCCTGCCTGTGCTTCGGTCTGCTGATGCGCTTCCACGTGCCGCTGGTGGTGAGCAGTGCCGCCGGCGACGCGGCGCACCAGTTCCAGCTGCATATCGCCGGCATGTTCGTCTGCTTCCTGCTGGTGGTGGTGCTGCTGGTGCTGTTCACCGGCCAGATCAGCGCCAACCTGCGCCGTCGCGACCAGGGCCTGGCCGATCTGCGCCAGCAGGCGGCGGAGCACGACCACATCGTCCGCATCGGCCTGCTGGCCTCCGGCGCCGCCCACGAACTGGGCACGCCGCTGGCCACGCTGTCGGTGATCCTCGGCGACTGGAAGCGGATGGCGGTATTCCGCGACGACCCGGACCTGCGCCAGGAACTGGACGACATGGACGCCGCGCTGCAGCGCTGCAAGGGCATCGTCGGCGGCATCCTGATGACCGCCGGCGAAGCGCGTGGCGAGGCGCCGGCGCTGACCACGGTGGCCGAATCGCTGGCCACGCTGGTCGACCGCTGGGGCGAGGTGTCGCCGGGCGTGCCGCTGGAAGTGATCCTCGAGACGCCGCTCGACGAGGTCGCGTTCCGGCGTACGCCGATCGTTTCCGACACCTCGCTGCGGCAGATGCTGTTCAACGTGCTCGACAACGCCCGCGAGGTATCGCCGGGCTGGGTGTGTTTAAGCCTGCGCTGCCACGGCGGCGAGCTGGCGGTGACGGTGCGCGACCGTGGCCCCGGTTTCAGCCCGGCGATGCTGGCGAATTTCGGCAAGCCGTATCAGTCGAGCAAGGATAGGCCGGGCAGCGGCCTGGGGTTGTTCCTGGTCGTCAACGTGATGCGCAAGCTCGGCGGCGAGGCCCGGGCCGCCAATGCGCCGGAGGGCGGCGCGGTGGTCACCCTGCGGCTGCCGATGGCGGCGCTGATGGTCGAGGCCTGAACACGATGACCGACCCCCGAACCCTGCTGCTGGTCGAGGATGACGAGGCCTTCGCCCGTACCCTGCGCCGTTCCTTCGAGCGGCGCGGCTATGCGGTGCATGCCGCCGCCAGCCTCGATGCCGCGCGCAGCCTGCTGGCCACGGTGACACCGACGCATGCGGTGGTCGATCTGAAGCTGGGCCAGGAATCCGGGCTGGCGGTGGTGCGCCATCTGCACGAGCACGATCCGGAGCTGCTGATCGTGGTGCTGACCGGCTTCGCCAGCATCGCCACGGCGGTGGAAGCAATCAAGCTCGGCGCCAGCAACTACCTGGTCAAGCCGTCGAACACCGACGACATCGAAGCGGCGTTCAACGGCGAAGCGACGGCGGAAGCGGCCGACACGCCGCTGACCGCCCGGCCGACCTCGATCAAGACGCTGGAAATGGAGCGCATCCACGAGGTGCTGGCCGAGACCAATTTCAACATCTCGGAAACCGCGCGCCGGCTCGGCATGCACCGGCGCACGCTGGCGCGCAAGCTGGCCAAGCGCTGGGTGCCGCAGTAGCGGCCCGGCCTGCGGGCTTCAGAACACCTTGCGGCGCTTCAGCCAGAGCACCAGACCGATGCCGAGGCTGGCCAGCAGCGCCAGCACGCCGAAATAGCCGTAGCGCCATTTCAGTTCCGGCATGTACTCGAAGTTCATGCCGTAGATGCCGGTGATCAGCGTCAGCGGGAAGAACACGATCGACACTGCGGTCAGGGTGCGCACGATCTCGTTGGTGCGGTGACTCATCGCCGCGAAGTGCAGCTGCACGGCGACCTCGACATCCTTCTGCAGCGCGTCGCCGTGCACCTGCACGCGGGTCAGATGCTCGACCAGATCGTCGAGCCGCACGCGCTGGTTCTCGGTCAGCTCGATGCGCATCCGCCGGCGCCAGGTGCCGATGGTCTGCAGGTTGTGCTCGCAGAGCAGCTCGAACTGGTGGGCCTGCTTGCGGTAGTTGAGCAGCTCCTGCCAGTCGTCGAACGGGTCATTCGGATCGAGCAGCGCGTCCTGCAGCTTTTCCAGCCGGTCCTCCAGCTCGTCGACGATGGTCAGGTAGCGGTCAACCATGATGTCGAGGATCGCGTGCACCAGCCCGACCGGTGTCGACGGGAAGCGCAGCCGGGTTTCGCAGAACTTCTCCTTCACGCGCTGGAACGACACGTTCTCGGCCGCGTGCACGGTGATCAGCAGGCGGTCGAAGAGGAAGAAGGCGGCGGACTTGGTGACGATCAGATCGGTGGCCGATTCGCAGTCTTCCGGCGTCAGGCCCCGGAAGATCAGCATGTCGTAGTCCTCGGTGCCGTCGTAGTACGACGGATGATCACCGTTGAAGCTGTCGGAGATGTGGGCGTCGTGGACCTTCTCGCCGGTCAGCCGTTCGGCCCACTGCGGCCATTCGCGGGCATCGTTGCGGGTGAAGTCCAGCCAGATGAAGCCTTCGGCCGGAAGCGCATCGACGCTGTCGAGCCGCACCGGGCATTCGCCCTGCCGGTTGAGCCGGTAGATCTGCATCGGGCGCGGCGGCGCTATTCGAGTTCGCGGTTCGGGTCCTGCGCCAGCATCTGGCGGAAGAACGCGCGCAGGGCTTCGTCGAACTGCTCGCGGACGCCGGCCTCGGCGTCCACGCCGTAGCGCTCCACCGAGCGCAGCGGCAGGTAGCCGGCGTACGGATACGGCGCGGTGCTGGTGAAGGCCTTGGTCAGCTGGATGCGGTGCAGGTAGATCTGCGAGCCGGCGATCCGGGAATCATGCGAACGGCTGTAGACGGACACGCGGATGCGCGGGTCGTCGGGAATGCGGGTGCCGATCTCGGCGGCGATTTCCAGCGCGCGCGCCTTCATCGCGTCGGCGCTGATCAGCGGGTTGTCGCTGCGCGCGCGGATCTCGAACGCGCGGGCCGGCATGGCGACCAGGAAGGTGATCGCGGCCAGCGCGGCCAGCGCGGCGACGCGGAGCCAGGGAGTGGTCACGGCCGATCTCCGGTGCCGGAACAGCAAGGATGGAAAAGGGCGCTTGCGGCGGCCGGACCGAAGCCGATCCGGCCGCCGCAGGCGGGGTGCCGCTTACTTCAGCAGGTCCTCGACGGCGGCGCGCTCTTCACGCAGCTCGTTTTCGGTGACCGTCATGCGGCCGCGCGAGAATTCGTCGACCGACAGGCCCTGCACGATCTCGTAGTCGCCGTTCTTGCAGATGCACGGGTAGCCGTAGACGATGCCCGGCGCGATGCCGTAGCTGCCGTCCGACGGCACGCCCATCGACACGATCTTGCCGTTCGAGCCCAGCGCCCAGTCGCGCATGTGGTCGACGGCAGCGGACGCCGCCGAGGCGGCCGACGACAGGCCGCGGGCCTTGATGATCGCCGCGCCGCGCTGCTGCACGACCGGGATGAAGTCCTTTTCCAGCCATTCCTGGGTGACCAGGTCCTTGGCCTTCTTGCCGCCGATCGTCGTGTGGCTGACGTCCGGGTACTGGGTCGAGCTGTGGTTGCCCCAGATGATGACGTTGTCGATGTCGTTGCCGTGGACGCCGGTCTTCGAGGCCAGCTGGCTGATCGCGCGGTTGTGGTCGAGGCGCACCATCGCGTGCACCTGGCGCGGGTTCAGGCCTTCCTTGGAGCCGGCGGTGGCGGCGATCAGGGCATTGGTGTTGGCCGGGTTGCCGACCACCAGCACCTTGACGTTCTTCGAGGCCTTGGTGGCCAGCGCCTTGCCCTGCGGGCCGAAGATGCCGCCGTTGGCGGTGAGCAGGTCCTTGCGCTCCATGCCCGGGCCGCGCGGACGGGCGCCGACCAGCAGCGCGTAGTCAGTGCCTTCGAAGCCGGTTTCCGGGCTCGAATGCAGTTCGATCGAGTGGACCAGCGGGAACGCGCAGTCCTCGACTTCCATGATCGTGCCCTTCAGCTTCTCGAGCACTTCCGGCACCGGCACTTCGATCAGCTGCAGGATGACCGGCTGGTCCGGGCCGAGCATCGAGCCGGAGGCGACACGGAAAATCAGCGAGTAGGCGATCTGGCCGGCGGCGCCGGTGATGGCGACCTTGACGGGCTTCTTCATGGAAAAGTTTCCTGTTGTTCGGGCTGAGAAGGGTGTGGCGTGCTTTTCGGGCGGCGAATTATGCCGTTTGCAGCCGCAGGGCGGCGAACCCGGCGGGGCCGGCCGCAGCGCTGTCGCTCAGCCGGCCGCGCCGGCGAGGTAGCGGCGCACGGCCAGCCGGGCCAGCGTGGTCGCATCGCACCAGCCGTAGTCGGGCAGCGTGGTCAGGTTCAACGCCAGCCCGTGCAGCAGGCAGACCAGACCCTGGGCGATTGGCTCGGCGTCCGGTCCGGGCAGTGCGCCGGCCTGGATGGCTTCGGCGGCGGTGGCGCTGAACAGCGCGTAGCGGGCCGTCACGCCGGAGGTTTCCAGGTACTGACGGGTCGCGCCCGGTTCCAGGTCGCGCTGCAGGAAGACGATCTGGAAGTGCTGCGGATGGGCCAGCCAGTAGTCGAGATAGGCCAGCGCCAGCCGCTCCAGCCGCAGGCCGGGGCTGGCCTCGTCGACCTCGGCCAGCCGCGCGAACAGTTCGTCGAGGAACACGTCCCAGATCGCCGACAGGATGTCCTGCTTGCGCGGGAAGTAGCGGTACAGCGCCATCGGCGAGCAGCCGATCTCGGCAGCCAGGTTGCGCATCGACACCGCGTCGACGCCATCGCGCAGAAACAGCCGCCGGGCCGCGGCGACGATGTCCGCGCGCACCTGCTGCTGGTCGGCGTCCGGCCGGCGTGGACGCCCTCGGGGCTTGGCAACGGGGGGGCTCATGTGAAATAAATATACGCGTACATTTAATTGAGGTCGCGACCATGATGCCAGCCCTGCCGATGCCCGCGAGCCACGCCCTGCCGATGGTGGCCGGCCGATGAGCACTGCTGCGGACGAGATCATCGACGTCGGCATCGTCGGTGCCGGGCTGGCCGGCTTGCGCGCCGCTCAGGCGCTGGCCGGGCAGGGGCTGCGGGTGCGGCTGCTGGAGGCGCGCGACCGGGTCGGCGGCCGCACCGAAGGCAGCCTGCTGTGCGGCGAGCCGGTCGACGTCGGCGGCCAGTGGGTCGGCCCGACCCAGACCCGCGTGATCGCCGCCTGCGAGGAACTGGGGCTGGCGCTGCATCCGCAGTTCGCCGACGGCTGGCGGCTGATGGAGATCGACGGCCGCCTGCGCCGCTATCGCGGCACGGTGCCGAAGATGTCGCTGCACGGCCTGCTCGACGCCTACCAGGCGATGCAGCGGCTGAACCGCGCCGCCCGCCGCATCGATCCCGCCGCGCCCTGGGCGGCTGCCGAGGCTGCCGTGCTGGATCGCCAGACGGTCGACCAGTGGCTGCGCGCGGCGATGCCGACCCGGGGCGGCCGCACGCTGATGACGATCATGGTGCGGGCGATCATGACCTGCGACCCGCACGAGGTGTCGCTGCTCTGCTTCCTGAACTACGTCGCCGCCGCCGGGCGCATCGAGACGCTGGCCGAAGTGCACGGCGACGGCGCGCAGAAGTACAAGGTCAGCGGCGGCGCGTTCCAGATCGCCCGCCGGCTGGCTGAACGGTTGCCGGCCGGCGTGCTGCAGCTGAATGCGCCGGTGCACGCGGTGACGCAGTCGGCCGACACGGTGCTGCTGCGCCATGCCGGCGGCAGCCTGCGCGTCCGGCGGCTGGTGATCGCCGCGCCACCGGCGCTGGCGGCCGGCATCCATTTCGATGCCGCGCTGCCCGCTGCGCGGCTGCAGCTGCACAGCCGGATGCCGATGGGTTCGGTGATCAAGGCGCTGGTCGCCTATCCGACGCCGTTCTGGAAGACCGGCGGCCTGTCCGGCGAGGTGATCAGCGATGCCGGCCCGTTCGGCCCGGTATTCGACGCCACGCCGCCGGGCAGTGCGCACGGCTTCCTGGTCGGCTTCTTCGACGGCGCTCACAGCCGCCGGCTGGCCGGCCAGCCGGTGGCGCAGCGACAGGCTGCGGCGGTCGCCTCGCTGTGCCGCTATTTCGGCCCGGCGGCGGCCGAGCCGATCGGCTATGTCGACAAGGACTGGATCTCCGATCCGTGGAGCCAGGGCTGCTACGTCGGCTACACCACGCCCGGCACGCTGACCAGCATCGGCCACGCGCTGCGGGCGCCCTGCGGCCGCGTGCACTGGGCTGGCACCGAAACCGCCGTGCGCTGGACCGGCTACCTCGACGGCGCGCTGGAATCGGGCGAGCGGGTGGCTGCCGAAGTCGCTGCGGCGCTGGCCGGCGGCTGAGGCGGCGCGGCCGGCGCGCCTTCGTCCGAGGCCCGCGCGCGGCGCGACGGCGCCGCCGGTCGGCCTGGCCGGCCCTGCCGCCTTTCGGTTTTGACGTCGATCCAGAGTCGGCTTATATTTCATTAATGAAATATCAACATCTGGATTTTATGGCGTGCCCGGCGCGACGACAGCTGGGGCTGGCCGCCGCCATCGCGCTGACGGCGGCGCTGACCGGCTGCGCCGGCTTCGGCGGCATCGCGCCGCAGACGCAGTTGCAGGACCCGCAGGCGCTCGACGCCGGCCCGCTGCTGCAGTCCGCCGGTGGCGATGCGGCCTGGCCGGACGAGCGCTGGTGGCAGCGCTATGGCGATCCCCAGCTCGATGCGCTGGTCGACGCGGCGCTGGCCGGCAATCCGGACCTGCGCGCCGCCCGTGCCCGCATCGCGCAGGCCGAGGGCGCGGCGCAGATCGCCCAGGGCGCGACCGTGCCGCAGCTCGACACCGAGGCCGGCTTCCAGCGCACTTATCAGACCCAGCAGGAATTCAGCCCGTCGCCGGCCTTCGCCCACACCTACTGGAAGTCCGACCTGCTGCTGCGCGCCCGCTATGCGCTGGATCTCTGGGGCCGGGACGAACAGGCGCTGGAAGGCGCGCTCGACCAGGTGCGCGCCGGCGCCGCCGAAGCGCAGGCCGTGCGGCTGTCGCTGGCGACGGCGGTGGTGCAGGCCTATGCGCAGCTGTCGATGCAGCAGGCGCTGCGCGAGGTGCTGGCGGCCAATCTCGCGCGCCAGCAGACCCTGCTCGACATCGCCCGCCGCCGCCTTGCCGCCGGCCTCGGCACCGAACTGGAACTGAACCGCACGGCCACCCAGCTGCCGGTGACCGAGGCGCAGATCGAGCAGATCGACGAGAACCTGGCGATCGGCCGCCACCAGCTGGCGGCGCTGACCGGCCAGGGGCCGGGGGCCGGCGAGGCGATCGGCCGGCCGCGGCTGGCGCTTGACCATGCGGCCGAACTGCCGGCGGCGCTGCCGGCGCACCTGCTCGGCCGGCGGCCGGACATCGTCGCCCAGCGCTGGCGGGTGGAGGCGCGTCGTGCCGACATCGCGGTGGCCCGAACCCGCTTCTATCCGGACATCGACCTCGCCGCGTTCGCCGGCGTCGCCAGCCTGAACCTGACGACGCTGGTCACCGGTAGCCTGGCCGATCTCGGCACCGCCGGCTTCGGCCCGGCGATCAGCCTGCCGCTGTTCGATGGCGGCCGGCTGCGCGGCAACCTGCAGCAGCAGACCGCCCGTCACGACGAGGCGGTGGAGCGCTACAACGCGGCGGTGATCGGCGCATTGCGCGAGGTGGCCGACGAGATCACCCGGCAGCACTCGATCGGCCAGCAGCTGGCGCTCAACGCCGCCGCGCTCGACAGCGCCCGGCGCGCCGAACGGCAGGCCGAGCAGGGCTTCAAGGCCGGGCTGACCGACTACCTCAACGTGCTCGACGCCCAGGCCACGCTGCTGCAGCAGCAGCGCCAGCAGGCGCAGCTGGTCGCCCAGCAGATCGAAAGCCACGCCGCTCTGATGGCGGCGCTCGGCGGCGGCTACCAGGACCCGACCATCGAGGCTGCGCCATGACCGACAGCTTCCGGGAAGTCGAGCAGCGGGTGGCGCTGACCCGCAAGCGCCTGCGCGGCTATCCGCACGAACAGGTGCTGCTGGCGAGGCTGGTCACCCACGTGCAGAAGCGGCAGACCGACCTCTGCAACGCCGCGCTGAAGCCGCACGAACTGAACATGGTCACCTACACGGCGCTGATGATGCTGTACGGCTCGCCGGAGCAGACGCTGACGCCGTCGGCGCTGAGCCAGGCCACCGGCGAGAAGCCGACCAACGTCACCCGCGTCTGCGACGAGCTGCTGGCGCGCGGCCTGATCGAGCGCAGCGCCAGCACCGCCGACCGCCGCCAGGTGGTGCTGCGCCTGAGCCCGGCCGGCGAGGCGCTGATCGTCGCGCTGCAGCCCGGCATCCGGCAGGCGCTGCAGCAGCTGTACGGTGATTTCGACGCTGCACAGATCGCCGCGCTGACCACGCTGCTGCGCCAAGTGCTGGTCCGTACCGACGCGCCGTCGTCGACGCCGGCGCTGCCGTGAGCAGCGCCGCAACCGCGCCGGAAGTCGGCCCCGGTCCCGGTACGGGTGCGGAGCCGTGGCGCGCGGCGCTGCGAACCTGGCAGGCGCAGGACGGCCGCGCCTGGATCTTCGTCGCCAAGACCTTCATCGCCGCGCTGCTGGCGCTGTGGATCGCCTTCCGCATCGGCCTCGGCTCGCCGCGCACGGCGATGCTGACGGTGTTCATCGTCGCCCAGCCGCAGACCGGGCTGGTGCTCGCCAAGGGCTTCTACCGCGCCGCCGGCACGCTGGTCGGCAGTGCCATGGCGCTGCTGCTGCTGGCGCTGTTCGCGCAGCAGCGCGAACTGTTCCTCGGCGCGCTGGCGCTGTGGATCGGCCTGTGCACGGCAGGCGCCACGCGCACGCGCAACTTCCGCGCCTATGGCTATGTGCTGGCCGGCTACACCGCCTGCCTGATCGGCCTGCCGGCGGCGCAGCACCCGGAACTGAGCTTCGCGATCGCCGTCACCCGGGTGTCGGAAGTGCTGCTCGGCATCTTCTGCGCCGGTGTGGTCAGCGACTTGCTGCTGCCGCAGACGCTGGGCAGCGGCCTGATCGCCACCGTGCGCGACGGCCACCAGGCGTTCGCCCGCTTCGTCGTCGAGTCGCTGCACGGCCGGCTCGATGCCGGCGCGATCGAGCAGGCGCACGACCGCTTCCTGGCCCAGGTCATCGCCTTCGAGGCGCAGCGCGACGCCGCTTTTTTCGAAAGCCCGGAGGCGCGCCTGCGCAGCGGCCGCCTGCGGCTGATGAACGCCGATTTCATGGCCGCGACCACCGGCATCCACCTGCTGCACCAGGCCCGGCTGCGGCTGCTGACGCGGCAGCAGACGGCAGTGCTGGCGGCGCTGCAGCCGCTGTACGCGGCGCTGGCCGAAGCCGTGCAGCCGGCCGGCGAGGCGCTGCCGGCCCGGGCTGCCGACACCCCGCCGCTGCTGGCGCGGCTGGCGGCGTACCGTGCCGCGCTGCCGGCCCGGGCGGCCGCCGCCCGCGCACAGCTGGCCACACCCGGCGAGCAGCTCGATGCCGACACCGTCTGCGAGCTGCTGCAGCGCTTCGCCGGCGAACTGCACGACTACACCGACAGCTACCGCTCGCTGGCCACGCCGGGCGGCCAGCCGCCGCGCCCGGCGCCGGCCTACGTGCCGCACGGCGATCGCCTGGGCGCGGCGCTGGCCGGCCTGCGGGCGGTGGCCGTGCTGCTGGCGGTCAGCGTGTTCTGGATCGCCAGCGCCTGGCCGAGCGGCATCGGTGCGGTCAGCATCGCCTGCATCGTCTGCTGCCTGTTCGCCGCGCTGCCGGCACCGGTGGCGGCGGCCAAGGGCTTGTCGATCGGCTTCGCCGCCGGCCTGATCGCCTCGTTCTGCTGCGGCCTGCTGGTGCTGCCGCAGCTCGACGGCTTCGGCCTGCTGGCGGCCGGCATGGCGCCGTTCGTGATGATCGGCGTGCGCCTGCTGGCCACGCCGCGCCACGCCGGCATCGGCGCCGGCTACTGCCTGATGTTCGGCAGCACCATCGGCCTCGACAACCTCACCCGCTACGACCCGGCGCTGCTGCTCAACGAAGGCTTCGCGGCGCTGCTCGGCGCGCTGGTCGCCACGCTGGCGTTCGCGCTGATCGTGCCGGCCGGCAGCCGCCGGCTGCGCCGGCACCTGACGGGCAGCCTGCACCAGCAGCTGCGGATGGCCTGCTTCGCGCCGACCGCCGGCCTGCGTCACCGTTTCGAGAACAGCACCCGCGACCTGCTCGGCCAGCTGCTGGCCGGCGCCGATCGCGGCACCGGCGAGGACCGCGCGCTGCTGGCGCGCGCGATGGCGGTGCTGGAAGCCGGCCGCGCGGTGATCGAACTGCGCGAGGTCGCCGGCAGCGGCGGCCTGCCGATCGGCACGCGGGCCGGCCTGAACGCGGCGGTGCGGGTGATCGCCCGGCTGTTCGACACGCCCGACGCGCTGCGCCGCCAGCAGGCGCTGGCCGCGCTGGCGCGCATCGACACCCGCCTGCTGCCGTCTGCCCCCGAAGTCATCGTCGACGCCGGCGATGACGTAGCGGCCGACATCGGCGAGCAGGCCGCGCTGCGGCGGGCGCGCGCCGCCCTGCATCTGCTGCGCAGCCTGCTGGGCGATGACGGCAGCCACGCCGCGCTGTCGTCGCCCGACGCCGGCACCGATCCCGAACCCTTGCCGCAGGTGCCCCCCGATGCCGCGTGAAATCGAACTGTTCGGCTTCTTCGTGCCGACCCTGCTGCCGATCTTCCTGTTCGCCTTCGGGCTGCAATGGCTGATCGACAACCGCCTGGGCCGGCTCGGCGTCTACGGCCGCGTCTGGCATCCCGCGCTGTTCCGCTTCAGCCTGTTCGTCTGCCTGTTCGGGGCGCTCGGGCTGGCCCTGTACCGCTAACCCCGATGGTTCCGCCCATGTCTGTCCGACACCTGCTGCGCCCGCTGCTGACCGTTCTGATCTTCTCCGTGGCCGTGGTCGTCGGCCTGGCGCTGTGGCGCCACTACCAGTATTCGCCGTGGACCCGCGACGGCCGGATCAAGGCCGATGTGATCGCCATCGCCCCGGACGTTTCCGGGCCGGTGACCGAGCTGCTGGTGCAGGAGAACCAGCGCGTCCGCCAGGGCGAGCCGCTGCTGCGCATCGATGCCGAGCGCTATCGCCACGCGCTGGCCGAAGCCGAAGCCGCCGTCAGCGCCCGCCAGGCCGACTACGCGCTGAAGCGCAGCGAGGCAGCGCGCCGCGCCAGCCTGTCCGGCGTCGTGGTGTCGAGCGAAAGCCGCGAGTCGGCGGCGTCCACGGCGACCGCTGCTGCCGCGCTCTACCACCAGGCCCAGGCGGCGCGCGACACCGCCGCGCTGAACCTGGCGCGTACCGAGCTGCGGGCGCCGGTCGACGGCTACATCACCAACCTGGAGGTTCATGCCGGCGACTACGCCAGCGCCGGCCGGCCGCTGCTGGCGCTGGTCGACGCCCACTCGTTCCGGGTCAACGGCTACTTCGAGGAAACCAAGCTGCCGTACCTGCACGAAGGCGACCCGGTGCGCATCCGCCTGATGAGCGGCGGCCCGGAACTGCAGGGCCATGTCGACGGCGTGTCGCGCGGCATCACCGACCGCGACAACCCGCTCGGCCCGCGCCTGCTGGCCGACGTCAACCCGACCTTCAACTGGGTGCGACTGGCCCAGCGGGTGCCGGTGCGGATCGCGCTCGACACCGTTCCGGACGGCGTGGTGCTGGTCTCCGGCCTGACCTGCACGGTGATCGTCGAGCCGCCGGCCGGCCGCCGTGCCGCCGGAATGGCCGCGCCCGGCTGACCGGCGCGCGGCGTGCCGCCGCTCAGGGCGCCGGCGTGGCCGGGCTCTGGGCGGCGGACAGCAGCGCTTCGAGCTTCTGCTGGTAGTCCTTGTAGAAAGCGATGTCCTCGAGGCTGACGTCGCCCTTCAGCTCGAAGTTGTAGCCCTGGTTCGGCGTCACGTCTTGCAGCAGCAGGTTGATGCCGCGCGCGCAGTTCAGGTTGGTCGGCTCGGCTTTCAGGCACTTCTGGTACTGGCGATAGGCCAGCCGGCGGTCGGTGTAGCTGTTGATCCAGTAGCTGTAGCTGTCCAGTTCGGCGAGCTTGAAGTAGGTCTTGCCGACGTAGCGGGCCGGCATCTGGCGGTTCAGATCGGCCAGCGGTTCGTAGGCGGCGGTGACGCCGTTGCGGATCGCAGTCTCGAACGCGAACACGGTCTGGTCGTGCGGGGTCTTGCCGAGCACCTTGTCGACGCCGGGGGCGACCGCGTCGCCCGCCGCGAAGATGCGGCCCAGCTCGTAGCAGGTGCCGCCGCAGCCGGCGGCGCAGCCGGCGCGGGCGATCGCGAAGCCCTTGGCCGGGTCCTTCCCGGCATCGCCCGCCGCGTTGCCGTAGACATAGGCGCGAGTCAGCGCGGTGGCGACTTCGCAGCGTTTCCAGTTGACCGCAGGATCGCTGCTGCTGACCCACTTCTTCGCCAGGCTGTCATCGCCATGGCGAGCGATCAGCTGGCCCTCGGCGATAGCCGCCCTGATCTCGCTGCGGATGGCCTGCTGCTGCTCGGCCGGAATGGCGGCGTTCGGATACGGCTGCGGGCGGTCGACGCAGGCCTGGACCTCGCAAAGGATCGCGTACTCGGCCTTGGCGAACGTGGCGCGATCACGGGCGTACAGCGAATCGCGGTCGGCGCTGCTCATGTTCAGGCGCGGGTCCGAATGATCCTTCTGCTGCAGCATGCCTTCCAGCTGCTTGCCGATCACGGTCAGCGAACCGTAGTTGTCGGTGGGCGTGGCCGACTGGCACTTGCCGTAGTCGTAGGAACGCGGATCGTTGTCGGCGTAGCGCTGCTTGTCGGTGTTCAGACAGGTGTCGGCGAACGCCGACGGCAGCAGGATGGCGCAGCAGAGCAGGGCGAGCAGGGATCGGAGCACGGGGAACCTGGTTTGGGCGGACAGGACGGACGGTTGCCGGCCAGACGCGCGCCGGGTATCACGATTATTGGCGCAATCGGCCGGCTGATGCCGTCAGTGCGCGCCCGCTGCCGGCGCCGCGTGGTTCCGGCGCGGCCGGCCGGGGTCACGGCACTCGCCAGTCCGCCGCCGTGCGGTGGCCGTCGGCGCCGTAGCGGAAGCTCGCCCGCCGGTGGCCGGCGTGGTGCAGATACAGCGCTTCCAGCCGGTGGACGACGGTCTCCACCACCGCGAAATGGGCGCGGCCGCGCTCGCTGAAGTCGATCGTCCAGCGGCTGTCGTCGAGTTCCGGTGGCGTGCCGGCGGTCGGCACCGCGCTGGTGCTGCCGGGTGCGTCCTGCACCTGGTAGACGCGCCGGCTGTTCAGCACGGTGGCGGCCCAGCGTTCGTCGGCCACGGCGTCGTCATGGTGCAGACGGGCGTGGCCCCAGGCGCGGAACTGCAGCCGCGATCCTTCGTCGTACAGCGTCCAGGCGACCCGGGGATCGGCGGCCAGTTCGGCGAATTTCGGCGAGCGGCGATCGGTATGGCACCAGATGCGCCGGCCGGCGGCATCGGCGCCGCGCAGGATCACCGTGCGGACGTTGGGGCCGTCGGCGCCGATGCTGGCGATCTGGCCGCTGTGGAACGGCGCCCTGAACGAGCGGCCGCCGGCTTCGAGCAGCGTCCAGGCTTCGGCCTCGATGGCGTCCAGCGTGGCCGGCGGCAGCCGCGCTTCGCGGGCCGCGCTCATGCCGCGCCTCCGGCCAGCACCGTGCGCGGCGGGGTGTCCAGCACTCGGCGCAGGCTCAGGTAACCGGCGGCGGTGACGATCAGCGCGCCGGCCAGCGTGCCGGCCAGCCACAGCAGCGGCCGCGGCCCGTACGGCAGCTCCAGCACGCCGGCTGCCAGGCCCCAGGCCAGCGCCTGGGCGGCGAACGCGGCCACCGCGCCGGCCAGCCCGCCGAGCACCGCGTACTCGGCGATCAGGCCGCGCCGGATCACCCGCCGCGAGGCGCCGAGCGCGCGCAGCACGCCGGTTTCGCGCACCCGGTCGGCCCGCGAGCCCTCGATCACCGCCATCATCACCACCACGCCGGCCAGCAGCGTGAACAGGAAGATGAACTCCAGCGCGCCGACGATGCGATCGACGATGCCGCGCACCTGGTTCAGCGCGGCGTCCAGATCCAGCGCGGTGACGTTGGGGAATTCCCGGATCAGTTCGCGCAGCAGCGCCCGCTGTTCGCGCGGCAGATAGAAGCTGGCGATCCACTGCAGCGGCGCGCTCAGGCCTTCGGCATCGAGCACGCCGGGCGGGGTGACCAGAAAGAAGTTCGGCTTGAACGAATCCCACTTGATCTTGCGCACCGCGTGCACCTCCAGCGTGATCGGCGTGCCGGCGAGATCCAGGGTCAGCGTGTCGCCCAGCTTCAGCTTCAGCCGTTCGACCGCGTAGTCGTCGACGATCAGCCACGGCTTGCCGCGCGCCTCTGCGCCCCAGGGCTGGCCTTCGAGGAAGCGGCTGTCGTCGCCGAACGTGGCGGTCCAGCTCAGGTTGAACTCGCGGTTGATCCAGCGCCGTGTCTCCGGATCTTCGAAGCTGTCGGCGTTGACCTCCGCGCCGCGCAGCGCCGTCAGCCGGGCGCGGACCATCGGCTGCGGCGTCAGCTCGGGCACGCCGCGAGCCTTGAAGAACGCCTGCAGCGGCGCGATCTGCTCCGGCAGGATGCCGATCAGGAACTGGTTCGGCGTTTCCGGCGGCAGCTTGCCCTGCCAGCTCGCCAGCAGGTCCTGGCGCACCACGGTCACCAGCAGCAGCGCCATCAGCGCGATGCCCAGCGCGACGATCTGGGCCACCGCTGCCGCCTTGCGTCGGGCGATGTTGCCGAGGCCGAAGCGCCACTCGACGCCGCCGCGCGCGCGGACGCCGGCCAGACCGCGCACCAGCAGCCAGGCGAACAGCGCCAGCACGCCGGCCGTGAGCAGCGCGCCGCCGAACACCACGGCGGCCAGCTTCAGACTGCCGGCCTGCAGCCACAGCAGCGCGGCGACCGCCGCCACCGCTGCCAGCACACCCCAGGGACGGCGGCGCTGGTGATCGGCGGCGCGCTGGAACACCCGCACCGGCGCGCTGTCGACCGAGGCCAGCACCGGCGGCAGCGCGAAGCCGGCCAGCATCAGCAGCACCAGGCCGAGCACCGCCGGCAGCGGCAGCCAGCCGGGCGGCGGCAGCGCGATCTTCATCACCGGCGCGGCGACGGCGGCCAGCACCGCCTGCCCGCCGACGCCGACCAGCGCGCCGAGCCCGCCGGCGACGAGGCCCAGCAGCAGCACCTGCAGCAGCAGGCTGCGGCGGATGAAGGCCCGGCGCGCGCCGAGCACCTTCAGCAGCGCCACCTCGTCGCGCAGCCGCTGGCTGTACTGGCGGGCCGACAGCGCCACCGCCGCCGCCGCCAGCAGCAGGGTGGCCAGCACGGCGATGTTCAGGAAGCTGCGCGCGCGGTCCATCGAATTGCGGATTTCCGGGCGGGCGTTCTCCGGCGTGACATAGCGGTAGCCCGGCGGCAGCGTGACGGCGGCAGCCGCCGCCAGCGCGGCCGGGGTGCCGCCGAGCTGCACGCTGACCTGCAGGCGGCTGCCCGGGCCGATCAGGCCGGTGGCTGGCAACTCGTCGGCGTTGATCAGCAGCGACGGCGCCAGATCGCCAAAGCCGGCGGTGCGGCCCGGTTCCTCGACGATCAGCCGGCTGACCGTCAGCGCCCGGTTGCCGACCTGCAGCTGGGCGCCCTGTTGCAGGCCGAGCGTGGTCCACAGCCGCAGGTCGACCCAGACCTCGCCGGCGGCCGGCTGCGGCGGCGCCGTCTCGGTGGCACCGAACGGTTCGCGCGCCAGCAGCAGCGCCCCGCGCAGCGGATAGCCGGCTTCCACGCCCTTGATCGTCGCCAGCTGCGTGTCCTCGCCGTCGACCCGGGCGACGACGCTCGGAAAGCTGGTCACGGCGACCAGCCGGGCGCCGGTCGCGCGCAGCGCCACCCGCGTCGATTCCGGCAGCGGATCGCGGCCGTTGATCACGGCATCGGCGCCCAGCTGTTCGCCGGCGCCGGCTTCCAGCGCCCGCCGCACGCGGTCGGTGAACAGGCCGACGGCGATCGCTGCCGCCGCCGCGATCGCCAGCGCCAGCACCAGCACCCGCAGCTCGCCGCTGGTCCAGCCCCGGCGCAGCCGCTGCAGCGCGAAGCGGACCGTGCTGGCCGTGCCCGGCGCGCTCATTCGATGCGCCCGGCGTTGAGCCGCAGCACCCGGTCGCAGCGGGCTGCCAGCGCCATGTCGTGGGTAACCAGCACCAGCGTCGCGCCGCGTTCGCGGTGGAGCTGGAACAGCAGGTCGATGATCCGTGCGCCGGTGGCGGCATCGAGATTGCCGGTCGGTTCGTCGGCGAACAGGATGTCCGGCTGCGCGGCGAAGGCGCGGGCGATCGCCACCCGCTGCTGCTCGCCGCCGGACAGCTGGTACGGGTAGTGGCCGGTGCGCGTGCCGAGGCCGACCTTGGCCAGCGTGTCGCGGGCCAGGCTTTCGGCATCGGCGCGGCCGGCCAGTTCGGCCGGCAGCATGACGTTCTCCAGCGCGGTCAGTCCGGCCAGCAGCTGGAACGACTGGAACACGAAGCCGACCCGGCCGGCGCGCAGCGCGGCGCGGCCGTCCTCGTCGAGGCTTGAAAGCAGCTGGCCGGCCAGCATGATCGAACCCGATGTGGGCGAATCCAGCCCCGCCAGCAGCGACAGCAGCGTGGTCTTGCCGGAGCCGGACGCGCCGACGATCGCCACCGTTTCGCCGGCCCGGATCGACAGGCTCAGGTCATCCAGAATGGCGATCTGTTCGCCGCCGCTGACGATCTTTTGTGTCAGCCTTTCAGCCACAATCACGGTCGTTCCCACTCCGCTGGCGTCTGCGCTCATGCGTCCAACACTCCTGATTCGATGGTTGCTGCTGACCGTCGCGCTGATCGCCGCCGGGCCGCTGCGCGCCGCGCAGACGATCCTGGTCTGGGGCGATTCGCTGAGCGCCGGCTATGGCGTCGACAGCCAGCGCGGATGGGTTCGTTTATTGGAACAAAAGCTCGGAACTCAAGCCGATGCAGCTCTGCGTGGCTGGACCGTGGTCAACGGCTCGGTCAGCGGCGAAACGACCGCCGGCGGGCTGTCGCGGCTGCCGGCGGCGCTGGCCCGTCACCGGCCGGCGCTGGTGCTGATCGAACTGGGCGGCAATGACGGCCTGCGCGGCCTGAGCCTGAAGGCCATGCGCGCCAATCTCGAAACGATGATCGCGCTGGTGCGCAAGGCCGGGGCGACGCCGCTGCTGTTCGAGATGCGCATCCCGTCGAACTACGGGCAGCGGGTGACCGAACGCTTCCAGAAGGCGTTCGCCGAGGTCGCCGAGGCCACTGGCACGAAGCTGGTGCCGTTCTTCCTGGCACCGGTGGCCGACGACCGCCCGAAATGGTTCCAGGACGACGGCATTCACCCCAACACGGCGGCCCAGCCGCTGCTGCTCGACGCCGTCTGGCCGCAGCTGGTGCCGGTGCTGCGCGCGCCGGCTGCATCCCGGGCCGCCGCTGCGCCGTAACAGCGCGCGCGGCAAATACACGCCGGCCCTTTCCATCTCTCGCTCATGAACATCGCCGTCATCGGTTCCGGCATCTCCGGTCTGTCCGCCGCCTATTTCCTGGCTCGCCAGCACACGGTCACGCTGATCGAGCAGGACAGCCGCGTCGGCGGCCACACCAACACCATCCCGATCTCGACGCCGGCCGGGCCGATCGCCGTCGACACCGGCTGGATCGTCTACAACGGCATCAACTATCCGAACCTGACCGCGCTGTTCAGGGAACTGGAGGTGGTGACGCGGCCGACCAGCATGTCGTTCGCGGTGTCGATCGGCGACGGCCGCTACGAATGGAAGGGCAGCGACCAGATCTGGAGCGTCTTCGCGCAGTGGACCAACCTGTTCAAGCCTGGCCACATCCGGATGCTGCTGGACATCCTCAAGCTCAACCGGCGCTGCAACGCGTTGCTGAAATCGGGCCAGCTGCCCAAGGGTTCGCTCGGCGAGTTCCTCGATCGCGAAGGCTATTCGGAAGGCCTGAAGCAGGACTACCTGCTGCCGATGGCCGGCATGATCTGGAGCTGCTCGCCGCAGGCGGCGGCGCAGTATCCGGCCGATGACTTCATGCGCTTCTTCGACAGCCACAGCCTCTTCACCGCCACCCAGCAGCCGACCTGGCATTCGGTGACCGGCGGCAGCCATGTCTACGTCCGCAAGCTGCTGGCCCGCTATCGCGGCGCGCTGCGCCTGGAAACGCCGACGCTCGGCATCCGCCGGGCTGCCGAAGGCGGCGTGATCGTCCGGCTGGCCGATGGCGAACAGCATTTCGACCGTGTGGTCTGCGCCACCCATTCCGATACCGCGCTGCGGCTGCTGGAGGATGCAAGCCCCGCCGAGCGCGAAGTGCTGGCCGGCATTCCGTACAGCGAATCGCGGGTGATCCTGCACACCGATGACAGCTTCCTGCCGAAGCGCCGCGCCGCCTGGGCCAGCTGGAACTACACGCATCCGGTGTCGGCAGTGCACGACCAGCGGATTTCCGGCAGCTACTGGATGAACCTGCTGCAGCACATCCCGGGACCGGTGAACTACATCGTCACCCTCAACCCGCAGCGCGAGGTGCCGGCCGACAAGGTCATCTACGACACCGTCTACCACCACCCGCTGTACACCGCGACCAGCCAGATCACGCACGCCAAGCTGCCGGCCATCCAGGGCAATGGCGGCCTGTGGTGGGCCGGCGCCTGGACCGGTTACGGTTTCCATGAGGACGGCCTGAAGTCCGGACTGCGGGCGGTGCAGGGCATCGACGCGAACTGTCTGCCGGAGTGGGCGACGCTGTGAGCGGCAGCCCCGCCGCTGCCGGCCCGTCGGCTGCCGCCGAGGCGGCAGCGCTGTATCCGAGCCGGGTCATGCACCGCCGCCGGGTGGCGCCGCTGTACCGCTTCGTCTACCGGGTGTTCTACATCGTCTGGGACATCGACCGCATCGACGAAGCAGTGGCCGGCCTGCGGCTGGTGTCGCGCAACCGCTTCAACCTGCTGGCCTTCCATGACCGCGACCACGGCAGCGGCGCGCCGGGCGGTTTGCGCCGCTGGGCCGAAGACCTGCTGGCGCAGGCCGGCATCGCGCTGGACGGCGGCCGCATCCGGTTGCTGGCCTTTCCGAGGCTGCTCGGCTTCGCCTTCAACCCGATTTCGCTGTGGTACTGCGAGCACCGCGATGGCCGCCTGCGCGCAGTGATCGCCGAGGTGCGCAACACCTTCGGCGAGAAGCACTGCTACCTGCTCGCATCCGGTGGCGAGCCGATGCCGTATCAGCAGCCACACGAGAAGGACAAGTGCTTCCACGTGTCACCGTTCTTCGACCTCGTCGGCCGTTACCGCTTCACGCTGGAAGATCCCGGCGAGCGGCTGCGCGTGGTGATCCACGAAACGCGCGACGGCCTGCCGATTCTCGACGCGACCCTGGCCGGGGAACGTCGGCCACTGCGCGACGGCGCGGTGCTGGCGCAGGTGTTGCGGATGCCGCTGATGACCCTGAAGGTCGTCGCCGGCATTCACTGGGAAGCCTTGAAGATCTGGTTGCGCGGCGGCCGCTTCCACGGCAAGCCGGCGGCACCGGAACACGATGTCAGCTGAACGTCGAACATCCTGCGAATCCGACCTTTTGACGCCATGAAGCACGACGACACCCACGACGATCGCCGCGAGCCGCTCGACAAGATCATCCAGCGCGATGGCTTTTCGCCCGACCTGCCCGACACCTTCGCGACCCACGGCGACAACCGGGGCCTGAGCCTTGGCCTGCGGGTGCTGATGTACATGATGTCCGGCGTGCGCATCGGCACGCTCGACATCGTGCTGCCGAACGGCAGCACCCGGCGCTTCGAAGGCAGCGAGCCCGGCCCGCACGGCCTCTGGCAGATCAAGAGCGAACGGCTGATGCGCCACCTGCTGACCGGCGGCGAAGTCGGCATCGGCGATGCCTATCTCGACGACTGCTGGGAAACCCCGGACCTGACCCGGCTGCTGATGGTCATGTACCTCAACGAGCCGCACTACAAGGGGCCGTTCGAGATCAACTGGCTGGGCCGCTTCTGGGGCATGGTCAAGCACAAGCTGAAAGCCAACACCAAGCGCACCGCCAAGAAGAACATCGAGTACCACTACGACCTCGGCAACGCGTTCTACAAGATGTGGCTTGACGAGACGATGGCGTACTCAAGCGGGATGTACATCAAGCCGAACGAGACCTTGATGGACGCCCAGATCAACAAGTTCCGGCTGATGTTCGAGCGGCTGGACCTGCGTCCTGAGCACACGCTGCTGGAGATCGGCTCCGGCTGGGGCGGCTTCGCGATCTATGCGGCCAAGCATGCCGGCTGCCGCGTGCATTCGATCACGCTGTCCAACGAGCAGTACGCCGAAGCATGCTTGCGCGCCGAAAAGGCCGGTGTCGCCGACCGGGTGACGTTCGAGATCCGCGATTACCGCGATGTCACCGACACCTACGACCGCGTGGTCTCGATCGAGATGTATGAAGCGGTCGGCGAGGAGTACTGGCCGGGCTACTTCGCCGCGATCTCGAAGGCGCTGAAGCCCGGCGGCATCGCCGCGATCCAGGGCATCACCATCAACCCGGCGATCTTCGACAACTACCGGACCAAGCGAGACTTCATCCAGAAGTACATCTTCCCGGGCGGCATGCTGTGCCCGCCAGGGCTGTTCCAGGACCTGGCCCGCAAGGCCGGACTGATGCCGGCCGATCCGAAGTTCTACGCCCGCGACTACGCCGACACGCTGGCCGCCTGGCACCGCAACGTGCTCGGCGTGCGCGAGCAGATCGTCCGGCAGTTCGACGAACGCTTCCTGCGCATGTGGCGCTACTACCTGAGCTACTGCGAATGCGGCTTCCGCACCGGCTCGATCGACCTGATGCATCTCACCCTCAACAAGCCGGCCTGAGGCGCGCGACGATGAAATTCGGCATCGGCATGTTTGCGGTCGTCGCCTTCGGCGCACTGATCGGCGCCTCGGTCTGGGCCACCGGCCACCAGAGCATCGTGCCGGCGATCCAGGACCTGCTCGCCAACCCGGCGGCCGGCAACAACCCGTGGTTCGTCGCCACGCTGTTCGACACCTACTTCGGCTTCCTGTGGTTCTGGCTATGGATCGCCTACAAGGAAACCTCGAACCTGGCGCGGCTGGTCTGGCTGCTGCTGGTGCTGGCCACCGGCAACATGGCGATGGCGGCCTACGCGCTGATCCAGCTGTATCGGCTGCCGGCCGGCGCGACGATCGAGGATTTCCTGCTGCGCCGGCCGCCGGCCCGCCGATGAGTGCCGTGCCGGTGGTGGTGACGGACAGCTGGTGGCGGCGACGCATCGTCACGCCGATCCTCAACCAGCTGCGCCAGGGCACCACGCCGGAGCGGATCGCGCTGACCGCTGCGCTCGGCGCCGTGATCGCGGTGTTCCCGATCCTCGGCTCGACCACGCTGCTGTGCGGCCTGGCCGCCTGGGCGCTGCGCCTCAACCAGCCGATCATCCAGCTGGTCAACTACCTCTGCTACCCGCTGCAGTTCGCGCTGCTGATTCCGTTCTGGCGGGCCGGCGAATGGTTCGGCGCGCCACATGTGAGCCTGTCGATTCCGGAGCTGATGGCGCGCTTCGAGGCCGCGCCGCTGCCGTTCATCCGCGAGTTCGCCAGCGTTGCGCTCGGCGGCATCGCGGCCTGGCTGCTGTTTGCGCCGCTGGCGGCGACGGCGATCCATTTCGGCCTGCTGCCGGTGCTGCGCCGCGCCGCTTCCCGCCTGCGCCGGCCGGCTGGCCCGGTGGTGATCGGCTAGCCGTTGCCGGAGCGGGCGCGCGCCGCCTTACCGGCCGGCCGCCTTCTGCACGGCCGCTTCCAGCTCGTCCAGCGCTTCGCCGGTGTAGACCGCCAGCCGCTGCATGTGCGGCAGCGCATCGCGGGCGCCGGTGAAGCCGAAGTTCAGCTTGCCGGCGTATGACAGGCAGGTGATGTTCAGCGCCTGGCCGTGCATCAGCACGCTGACCGGATACATCGCCTCCAGCTTCGCGCCGCCCAGATACAGCGTCTGGTCCGGCCCCGGCACGTTGGAGATCGCCAGGTTGAACATCGGCTTGATGCGCCCGGCCGCACCCGTGAGGATGCCCATGATGTAGGGCGCCATGAACAGCGTCGTGTAGTTGTTCAGGCCGCTCTTCGGCAGGCTCTGCAGGTGTTCCTTGGCGCCCAGCGTCGATTCGTGAATCCAGTGCAGGCGCTTGACCGGATCGGCGATCGAGGTGCCGAGATCGGCCAGCATGAAGCTGATCGCCGTGCCCAGCTCCAGATCGCCCTTCGGCCGCACCGATACCGGCAGGCCGGCGGTCAGGCTGCGCCGGGGCAGCGCGTTCAGCTCCTTCAGGAAGCGGCGCAGCGCGCCGGCGCAGATCGCCAGCACGACATCGTTGAGCGTGACGCCGGCCTTTTCGGTGATCGCCTTCAGCCGCGCCAGGTCGTACTGCTGGGTGGCGAAACGGCGCTGGCCGTCGACCCGGTCGTTGAGCACCGACTTCGGCGCCTTGAACGGCGTGGCCAGCGCGTCGTGCGGCTTCTTGCCGCTCCAGATCTTGGTCAGCGCATTGAACACCTGCGGCACCAGCTCGACCTGCTGCGCCAGCTGCTCGCGCAGCCGGTCGAGCGTGGACGGCGGCGGCGTGTTGTCGGCGGCCTCGTCGCGGCGCGCGCGGCGCTTCTTCATCTCGGTGCCGATCGACCACGGCGGCGTGATGCCGCGCTGGCTCGGGCTGGTCGAGAACGCCCGCGCCGTCAGCCGGATGCCGCCGACGCCGTCGATCAGCGCATGGTGGATCTTGATGTACAGCGCGAAGCGGCGGTTCTCCAGCCCTTCGATGACATGGCATTCCCAGAGCGGCCGGTTCAGGTCCAGCTCGTGGCTGTGCAGGCGCGACACCAGCACGCCCAGCTCGCGCTCGCCGCCCGGGTGCGGCAGCGCCGAATGGCGCACGTGGTAGTCCAGGTCCAGCCCGTCGTCGATCTCCCAGGCCGGCGCCACGCTCTTCAGCAGCGAGGCCTTCAGCCGCAGGTTCCACGGCGGCGCGAAGCTCTTGGCGTCCTTTAGCTGCGCCACCAGCCGGGCCAGGAAGTCCGGCGGCGCATCGTCCGGCAGCGAAAAGATGTTGAGGCCGGCCACATGCATCGGCGTGGTCCTGGATTCGACATACAGCCAGGACGCATCGAGCGGCTTCAAGAGGGTCGCCATCGGGTTCTCGCACGGGATCTTTGGAATTGTCCGTGCACTTTAGCGCGCCGGCCTGGCGTTGGCCTTCGGCGCTCGGGCGGCTAAGCCTTCCGCGTCGTGCGGCGGCAGGCCCGGTGAACCCGCGTATCCGGCGATGCCCGCCGGGCGCGCGGGCCTCGCCTCAGGCCACCGACACCGCCGTTCCGCGCCGGGGCCGGCTGCGGGCGGGGTTCTTGAGTTCGGCCGATAGCTCGTCGATGTAGCGCCGCAAGGTGGCGATGGCTTCGGCGCGGCCGTCGCCGGCGTGGTCGCGCATGTTCGACTTGTAGAAGTCGTAGTTGCCCATGAAGCGGTCGACGTCGCTCGGCGTCAGGTGCAGCCGGTTGCCGCGCATGCCGACGCCCATGCGTTCGATCATCCAGGCGTTCAGGCGCTGTTCGAAGGCTTCTTCCGGCAGCGCCAGAATGGGCTTTCCGAAGTGGATCGCTTCGCCGATGGTCTGGTTGCCGGCGGTGGACATCACCGCGCGGCAGTTCGCGAGGTCGTGCACGAACCATTCGTTGCTCGGCGCGCGGAAGTCGAGGTTCTCGACCTTGCCGCGATACGGCGTGCCGTAGATCACCACCGGGCAGTCGAGCTGGCGCAGCGCGTGGTCGATGTTCGGCCGGTACTGGTGCTCGCCCTTGTTGAAGTAGGCGAGCAGGAAATCGCCGTCGCGGGGCTGGGTCCGCAGTACTTCGTCGCGCAGCATCGGGCCGATGACCTTGACACCCGGGTAGGCGCCTTCGGCCGGGTAGAAGCTGGCGATCAGGATGCGTTCCGGGATGCCCATCAGGCTGCGGTAGCCGATCGCGTCGCGCATGCCCTGCAGCCAGAGATCGGGCGGGAAGTGCGGCTTGCAGTAGGCGATGATGCCGACGTGGTCGAAGCTGATGCGCGGCAGCTTGAGCTTCCGCGCGGCGCGGTGGGTCCAGGCTTCGGAATCGGAAATCACCAGCTCGATGCCACGCGCCTTGATCTCGCGTTCGACGGTGTCCGAGCCTTCGCCGCCGAAGAACAGGTCGGCCATCGGCGTCAGGTTGCGGGCGATGGTCTTCGGCACCGAATGGCTGCCGCTGGCCTGATAGACGTAGCCGATGGTGGGAATGCGCACGGTCGGGAACAGCGGCGCCAGCACGTCGTAGGCATCGCCGCCGGCGAACACGGTGACGTCGTGCTCGGCCATCAGGCTCGGCAGCACTGCCATCGTGCGCATCGCGTGACCGCGGCCGTAGCCCATCACGCCGTAGGCGATCTTCATGTCCTTGCCGCTCCCCGTTGTCGTGTCGGGCGGATTCACGAGGCACGGTAGGTGGCGGCGGTAACTTCCGGATGACGGTTCGATGACGGTTCGATGACAGCCTTGCGGCGACGGGTCAGGGGCCGGCGGATGGCGTTACCGGGCGGCGGTCGAGCGACGCTGGGCGGCCGTCGATGATCGGGAATGACCTATCGCCGACCCGCAACGCCCACCAGCGGCTGGCGGCGGCGGTAGGCGCCTGGTCGAGCAGGGCATCGGCGGTGAACGCGCCGACGCTGTTGTAGGACTCCGCCACCCAGGCCATCAGCTGCCAGCTGCCGTCGGCGGTCCTGCCATAGACCAGCGGCGGCGGGCTGAAGTCCGTACGCGACGGCACGAACAGCCACTCGATGCCATCCGGCCCGCCGAGATCGATGGCCATCAGCACGCAGATGCGCAGCTCGGGGTGGCAGTCCGGCCGGGACTCGACGGCATCGGTCGGGGTGCCCGGATTCAGGTCGGCCGCGATCGATTCGAACAGACCGACCGGCACAGCGGTGCCGGCCGGCAGCACGCGCAGATCGTCTGCCGCCAGCGCGCGCGGCTTTTCGGGGCGGGCGTACTGGTCGCCCAGGGCGTCGTCGATCTCGGCGAGCAGCCGGGTGTCGCCGGCGTAGCGCGGGTCGCGCTTCAGCCGTTCCAGCGCCTGCCGGCCCTGGACACCGAGCTGTTGGCCGAACAGGCGGAGATCGAAGCGCTCCACCGGCCGTGCAGCCGGGTCGCCTTCGCGGCAGGCCGGTGCTGCGGAAGCGGCGTCGGCGGTCGCGGCGGTGTCGCTGCGGGCGCAGGCATCAGTGGTAGCGGCGGCAAGCCGCAGCTCGCCCCGCGTCAGCCGTTCGAGTTGCGACGCCACGGTGAGCGCCCGGAAATCCAGCAGCGGCGATTGCGAGGCCAGCAGCAGCGCGACGACCATCGCGGCCAGCAGCGGATTGCCGGTCGACAGCCGTGCCAGCCAGCGGCCATCGCGCGTCGGCAGCACTGCCCAGGCCATCAGCAGCGCATGCAGCGCGAGGATCACGGCGACCAGCAGCGCGGTCAGCCGGTCCGGCGTCCAGCCGTATTGCCCGACCCGCAGGCAGATCGCCCAGATCGCCAGCGCCGCGTGGGCCGGCAGGCTCAGCAGGCCGGCCGACACGAAATGCCGCAGCCAGCGCGGGTAACGCGCTTCGGCGCCGCCATCCTGGTAGACGCCGTTGGCCAGCACCACGCCGAACAGCACCAGCCACAGCAGCAGCGAGGCGGCGCGGCGCGTCTGCCACAGCGCATCCGGCCCTTTCAGCGTGACCACGGCCAGGAACAGCAGCGCCAGCAGCATCACCAGCGGCAGCAGTGCCCGGGCCAGGCTCAGGCACAGCCGCAGCACGGCACGCAGCGCGCCGCGCTGGGCGCGGCTCATCACCAGCCCGAAGCCGGTGATCAGGCCGGTGACCGGGTAGACGAAGCGCGGCTGCGCGAACAGCTCGCGGAACTCCGGGATGCCGACCAGCGCGAACAGCGCCGCCCACAGCCACAGCACGGCCCAGGCTGCCGCGACGAAGGCGACGGTGGCCGCCAGGGCCAGCGCATTGTCCCAGGCGTGGTGGTACAGGCCGCTGTAGGGCAGGCCCATCGGCAGCCGGGTTCCGGCGTCGCGCCAGGCTTGCAGGAACGGCAGCAGCACGAACAGGGCGATCGTCAGGCTGGTCCAGTACGGCATCGACACCGCCCGGCTCGTCCACGATCCGGGCGGACAGTCGCTGCCGGTATGCACGGCGATGGCGGCCAGCAGCATCGCCAGCAGGCCGATCGCGATGAAGGAGAAACGCTCGCCGGCGCGGTCGATCGCCAGCGCCAGCATCAGCGGCGGTGCGATCGCCAGCGTGTACACGAGCATCCGCAGGCCCGGATCGGCGAAGCCCGGCCACTGGCGGTCGATGCCTTCGTGCAGCACCAGCAGCACGGCGGCCAGCTCGGCGATCACCACGATCAGCCACTGCACGGCGCGATCCATGGCCCCGGGCTCCGTGGCAACCGCGCCTGCCGTGTCCGCCATCGCCGCGCTCCTGGCCTGATCCCGCGTCAGGCGATTCCATCATAATCGCCCGTCCCGCCGCCGCCCCGACCCCCGCCTTGAACCTGCTCGACCCCGAACTGATCGTCGCTTTCCTGACGCTGGCCGCGCTGGAAATCGTGCTCGGCATCGACAACATCATCTTCCTGTCGATCATGGCGGCGAAGCTGCCGCTGCATCAGCAGGCGCGCGCGCGGACCATCGGCCTGGCCGGCGCGATGGGCACGCGCATCGCGCTGCTGGTGTCCCTGAGCTGGATCGCCAAGCTGACCGCCGACCTGTTCAGCATTGCCGGCATGGGCTTTTCGGGGCGCGACCTGATCCTGTCGCTCGGCGGCCTGTTCCTGTTCTGGAAGGCGGGCGGGGAAATCCTGCTGATGCTGCGCGGCGAAAGCCATGAAGTGGGCGATCGCGGCGGCGACCGCGGCGTGACCTTCGCCGGCATCGTCGTGCAGATCATGGTCCTCGACATCGTGTTCTCGCTCGATTCGGTGATCACCGCCGTGGGCATGACCGACAACCTGCCGGTAATGATTGCGGCGATCGTCACGGCGGTGATCGTGATGATGTTCTTCGCCGGTCCCTTGTCGCGCTTCGTCGACGCCAACCCGACGATCAAGATGCTGGCGCTGGCCTTCCTGGTGCTGATCGGCGGCGTGCTGGTGCTGGAAGGCGTCGACGTGCACGTCGACAAGGCCTACGTCTACACCGCAATGGGCTTCTCGGTGGCGGTGGAATTCCTGAACCTGCGGATGCGCCGGAAGATGGCGGAACTGTCGGCCTCGGCGTTGCGCTGACGATGGCGATCGGGCTACCGACCGGCGATTCGCCGGAGATCGACCGCCTCTGCCAGGGCCTGAACCCGGCGCAGCGCGAAGCGGTGACCGCGCCGCCCGAGCACCGGCTGGTGCTGGCTGGTGCCGGCTCCGGCAAGACCCGGGTGCTGACCCATCGCATCGGCTGGCTGATCGCCGTGGAAGGCGTATCGCCGCATTCGATCCTGGCCGTCACCTTCACCAACAAGGCCGCCGCCGAAATGCGCAGCCGCATCGAGCAGCTGGTGACCGTGCCGGTGCGGACCATGTGGGTCGGCACCTTCCACGGCATCGCCCATCGCCTGCTGCGCCTGCACTGGAAGGAAGCCAATCTCGCGCAGAACTTCCAGATCCTCGATGCCGACGACCAGCAGCGGCTGGTCAAGCGGGTGATCCGGGCGCTGGATCTTTCCGAAGAGCAGTGGGTGCCGAAGGTGGTCACCGGCTGGATCAACGCGCAGAAGGAAGAGGGTCGGCGGCCGACGGCGATGGCCGATCAGGGCGACTTCGCGCAGCGCACCCTGGTGCGCATCTACAGCGCCTACGAGGCGCAGTGCGCGCAGAACGGCCTGGTCGATTTCGCCGAACTGCTGCTCCGAGCCCACGAGCTGTGCCGCGACGTGCCGCAGATCCAGCAGCACTACCGGCAGCGCTTCCGGCACATCCTGGTCGACGAGTTCCAGGACACCAACACCCTGCAGTACGCCTGGCTGCGCGTGCTGGCCGGCAATACCGGCACGATGTTCGCGGTCGGTGATGACGATCAGTCGATCTACAGCTGGCGCGGCGCCAAGGTCGAGAACATGGCCAAGCTCGGCAAGGATTTTCCGGGCTGCGAGGTGATCCGGCTGGAGCAGAACTACCGCTCCACCGGCACCATCCTGAAAGCGGCGAACGGGCTGATCGCGAAGAATTCCGGGCGGCTCGGCAAGGTGCTGTGGACCGACGGCCAGGACGGTGACGCGATCCAGCTCTATGCCGCGTTCAACGAATTCGACGAGGCCGAGTTCGTCGTCGGCCGGATCAAGGCGCATCATGAGGGCACCTTTGCGCTCAACGACTGCGCGATCCTGTACCGCTCCAACGCGCAGTCGCGCGTGCTCGAAGAAGCGCTGATCCGCAACCGCCTGCCGTACCGCATCTACGGCGGCCTGCGCTTCTTCGAGCGTCAGGAAGTGAAGGATGCGCTGGCCTACCTGCGGCTGATCGCCAATCGCGACGACGACGCCAGCTTCGAGCGCGCGGTCAACACGCCGCCGCGCGGCATCGGCGCGACGACGGTGGAAAAGCTGCGCGCCGTTGCTCGCGATGCACAGGTATCGCAGTGGAAGGCGGCGCTGGGTGCCGGTGCCACCTTGGGCCGATCGAGCGGCAACCTGAAGGGCTTTCTCGATCTGATCGACGGGCTGGCCCGTGACGGCGCCAACCTGAAGCTGGCCGAGCTGATGAAGCTGACCATCGAGCGCTCGGGGCTGAAGGAGCATTACAAGAAGGACAAGGGCGAGCAGGCCGAGGCGCGGCTCGACAACCTCGACGAACTGGTCAACGCCGCGCGCGGCTTCGAACGGCCACCGGAGGACGAGGGCCTCGATCCGCTGAATGCCTTCCTGGCCAATGCCTCGCTGGAAGCCGGCGAGCGGCAGGCCGGCGTCGGCGAGGACTGCGTGCAGCTGATGACCCTGCACTCGGCCAAGGGCCTGGAGTTTCCGGTGGTGTTCCTGGTCGGCATGGAGAACGGCCTGTTCCCGAGCCAGCGCGCCGTCGATGGCGGCTCGCTGGAGGAAGAGCGGCGGCTGGCCTATGTCGGCGTCACCCGCGCGCGCCAGCACCTGTACCTGACCTATGCCGAGGTGCGGCGCATCCACGGCCAGGAGCAGATCGGCATGCCGTCGATGTTCCTGAAAGAGATTCCGGCCGAAACGGTGGTCGAAACCCGGCCGCGCGCCGGCATCCTGCGGCCGGCTTACGGCGGCGGCTCGTCATCATCCGGCGGCAGCAGCAGCTATGGCGGTGGCGGCAGTTCCTACGGCGGCGGTTATGGCGGTGGCGGAAACCGCTATGCCCGCGCCGCCGATGTGCCGCCTGCTCGCACCAAGATGAACCAGGCGACCACCGGTGAAGGGCCGGGCGGCTTCCGGCTTGGCGATCGCGTGCGCCACGCCAAGTTCGGCGAAGGCACCATCCTGAGCTTCGACGGCGACGCCGACCGCACCCGCATCGAGATCAAGTTCCGCGATGCCGGCACCAAATGGCTGATGCTGTCCTACGCGCATCTGGAGAAGCTATGAACGCCACCGTCGTCTGGGTGCTGGTGCTGGTCGTCGTGCTGATCGTCGGTCCGTTCGCCACGCTGCGGGCGGTGTCGCACTACAAGGCGCGGCGCTTGTCGGCGAGGAAGCCGCCGGCCGACGATGACAATCCGGACGACCCCGACAAGCCCAGCGGTTTCTGGTGACGCGGCCGTTTTCGAGGGCTGTCACGGCGACGTGAATGCGGTCAAGTCTTGTAACCGGTCACACCTGATAACCGATTCAATTGGAATAAGCGGCGGTAGCGGGCTACGATCGGGCTTCGTTCAACACGTTGCTCGGGGGAAATAAGATGAATATTCATAAGCACCTGCGTACTGCCGCAAAGACGCTGATGGGAGCCGTGCTGCTCGCCGGCGTGATCAGCACCGAAGCCATGGCCGTCGATTCGATGGCCGATTGCCGCCCCGGCGGCCCGATGGAACCGCTGCTGGCGCCGTCCGCCGTGGTCAGCAAGGACATCGCCGGCATCTGCCTGCTGTGCGGTGTCGACAATCCGGGCAACGTGGTCGACCGCACGCGCAGCACCTTCGCGACGCTGCGCACGACGGTCGGCGTCGCTTCTGCGGTGTCGCTCGGCGTGACCGACACGGCCACCCGCTATATCGCCGGCCCGCTGCTGCCGCGGCGCGTGGGCGTGGTGATCCGCAACCCGGATTCGCTGCTCACCGCCGACCTGCTGCGCGGCGCCACCGTCACCACCAGCCTGAACGGTGTTGATCGCCAGACCTTCGCGGTCGGCGGCCTGCTGAAGCTCGACCTGCTCGGCCTGCTGAACTCGAAGGACCTGGCGCTGCTCGGCGGCGTGGCCACGGCCGATTTCGACGCCGTGCGCATCACCTACGGCTCGGTCGTCCGTGCGCTGAACTCGCTGAAGGTCTACGGCGTCTGCGTGCAGAACTGATCGTCGCCTGAGGTTCGCGGGGCCATCGCCCGCCGTGCGCAAGCACGGCGGGCGATGTCGTTTCAGAAGGCCGGCACGCGGCCACGGCATCGCCCTTGATCCCGGCGGCGAAACACCCACCTCTGTCCGATGATCTGGACTGACGGCTTCATCGCATTCGTGACCGGCCTGCTGGCCGTGGTGCTGCTGCTCACTGCCTGGCGCCGGCAGCAGGCGCGCCGGCGGCGCGAGCTGGCGCCGTTCCGCCCGGAATGGCGGGCGCGGCTGGAGCGCCGGATGGGCCCGCTGCTGCAGCGGCTGACGCCGGAGCAGCGGCGCCTGCACGAACGGCGGGTCGTCGAGTTCCTGGCCGACATCCGCATCAAGGGCTGCAACGGCTTCCTGGTCACCGACGAGGTCCGGCTGCTGATCGCCGGCATGGCCTGCCTGATGCTGCTGCGGCCCGATGCCTACGTGTTCCGCGGCCTGCGCACCGTGCTGGTCTATCCACGGGCGTTCTGGGTGCGCCACCAGGAGCCGGACGAGCTTGGGCTGGTCAGCGACGAACCCGAGCTGCGGCTCGGCGAATCCTGGAACGGCGAGCGGGTGATCCTGAGCTGGGAAGACGTCGAGGCGGCGCTGGCTGGCGATGCGGTCAATGTGCTGGTGCACGAATTCGCCCATCAGCTCGATGCCGAGAATCCGGAGACCGAAGGCGCGCCGCTGCTGCCGGACTACACGCGCTGGTCGAAGGTGATGATGCGCGAGTACCGCGCACTCGAACGGCGCTCCTCCCAGGTGCTGGACGACTACGGCCTGGAAGGCCCGACCGAGTTCTTCGCCGTGGCCACCGAAGCCTATTTCCAGCGCGGCACCGAGCTGCGGCTTCTGCACCCGGAGCTGTACGGCCTGCTGCGCGACTACTACCGGATCGAGACTTCGGACTGACTCCCGATCCCCAGCCGAGCCGCCCGTGCAGGCCGGCTGCGGTTCAGAAGCGGTAGCTGGCGAACACAGCGGCGAAGTTCGAGCTGCGGTAGCCGCCCTGTTCGAGCGCGGAGCCGGCTTCCAGATGTTCGAGCCGCGTGGTCAGCGACAGCCTCGGCGTGACGGTCCACACCACCTGCAGGCGCGCGACATCGGCGCTGTGGTTGCCGCCCACACCGGCGGTGCCGGCATAGGCCGTGCCGTTGGCGCGGTAGACGGCATCGTCGCGGTCGACGCGCCAGGTCCACTGGTATTCCAGTGTCACCCGCACCGTGGCGAATGGCGCTAGCACCAGATTGGGCGCGAGTGCGGCGAGATTGGTCGGCGTCAGGAACAGGCCGTAGGCGTAGTAGATGTTGTTGCCGTAAGGCGCCGAGGCATTGCGCAACGTCTGCCCGCCATAGGCGCCGCCGCCGCTGGCGTAGTCGGCATGGAAGCCGAGACGTGGCGCCAGGCGGTCCGCGCCGAGCCGCCAGTTCTGCGCGAACAGCGCCTGCCAGGCTTCGAGCCGGCGCCCGTCGTGATCGCCCCATTGGTGGTTGACGGTCCAGTCCAGCGTCGCCTTGCCGATCTCGCCCCAGAGCCGCAGGCCGCCGTAATAGCGTTCCTCGCGTGCCGACAGCGCGCCCCAGGTCACCTTGCGCTGGCGCTGGCGCCACAGGAACGGATCGAGATAGAGCGGGCTGTCGAACCAGCGACGCGGCAGCACGATGCCGCCGGTGATACCCGAGAACCGGCGATTGCCATCGCTGTGGTCATCGTCGATGCCGCCGTTGCCGAGGCGGTTGAAGTGGAAATCGAACAGATCGGCGCGCAGGTGTTCGCCGTTGATCCAGGTGCGCAGGCCGTTGACGGTGAAGTGCAGCGTGTTGTTGTCGCGCGCCGCGACCAGCAGGTTCGGACCGTCGATGAACACCTGTCGCCCGTAGCGCGCGCCGACTTCGACATCGCCGTAATGGTCGGTCCAGTCGATGAAACGCTGCTGCAGGAACAGGTCGTTGCGCATCGTACCGGACGGCTGGCCGATGTTGCGGCCATCGATGAAGCCATGGCCGAGTTCCCCGTACAGCCGCAGTTTCGGCCCCAGATGGAGATCGGTGCCCAGAAACACGCGGTAGATGTCCTGCCGCTGCTCGCCGCCGTTGAGCTGCGCGTGCTCGGTGTGGTTGATGCGGCCGCGCAGTTCGCCGGACAGCGTCAGATAGACATCCGGCCGACCCAGCGGCAGGTACTTGAGGCGGTCGAGGAAATCGCGCCGCTGGCCGGGATCGCGCATGCGCTGCCAGTCCTCGATCCAGCGCACGGCGGAGTAGCCGTTGGCAATCCCGCCCTGTCCGGTCGCGGCGGCTGGATAGCCGCTCGGCGCCGGCGGCGCGGTTGTCGTGGAAGCCGGGCTGTCTGCAGCCCCGGCGGCCAGCGCCAGCGTCGCCCACAACACGCCGCAGCAGATGCGCAGCGACAGCGGCGGCTTCCAGGACATGCACGGCTCCTCGCACGTTGATCGGGCTCGATGCCTCGCCGCAGGCCGCAGCCGCTCCGCCCGCAGTCGGGCAGCGCGTCAGGGAACGGTCGGGACTCGACTGGCCGGTTGCAGGGCGGTCGCCATGACAGCCGGTGAATGACGCCATCTTGGTCGCCGCGCGAACGCAGGGAAATAACACCATGGAGCTAGTCCCCGGTGGGACGGACCAGATTCCTGCAGGCGGAGCGTTTGCCTACACTGCCGGCATGCATCCTGTTCCTTCCTTCGATGGCGTACTTGTCGCGACAGCGCGGCCGCAGCCATGACCGCGCTCGATGACGGCGCGCTGCGCATTGTGGTGGCCGACGATCACCCGCTGTTCCGCGCCGCCATCGTCCACGCGCTGCAGCCGTTCGCCGGGTCGGGTGGCAGCATCGTCGAAGCATCCAGCTTCGCCACGCTGGCGGCTGTGGTCGCCGCCGATCCGGAGCTGGATCTGGTGCTGCTCGATCTCAACATGCCCGGCGCGCAGGGCTTCTCGTCGCTCGTCTACCTGCGCGGCGAGCGGCCGGCGCTGCCGGTGATCGTGATCTCGTCCAACGACCACCCGCGCACCATCGGCCGGGCCCAGCAGTTCGGCGCTGCCGCCTTCGTGCCGAAATCGGCACCGCCGGCGGTGTTGCTGAATGCGCTGCGTGCTGTCATGAATGGCGATGAATGGTTTCCGCCGCAGCGTGCGGCACGCGACGCCGAGGATGCGAAGCTGGCCGAGCAGCTGGCGCAGCTGACACCCCAGCAGTTCCGGGTGCTGATGGCGATGGCCGAAGGTCTGCTCAACAAGCAGATCGCCCACGAACTGGGCCTGGCCGAGAACACCGTGAAGGTTCACATCACCGCCGTGCTGCGCAAGCTCGACTGCTACAGCCGCACCCAGGCTGCGGTGAAGGTGAAGGGGTTGCTGCCGGAGCCGGACGACAGCGCCTGAAGCGCGCCGGCTGCGTCCATCACGGCGGATCGTCGCCGGCGCTGCGCAGCAGCAGCTGACGCATCAGCGCCCGCAAGGCCGGCGGTCGCACCGGCTTCGGCAGGAAGGCCCAGCCGGCCGTCGCCGCCACCTCCGATGCCGCTTCGCGCTCGGCGGAGATCACGATCACCGGCGGCTCGCGGCCCCAGCGGGCGAACAGCGACGGCATCAGTTCGGCACCGGTGACGCTGCCGAGCCGGTGATCGAGCAGCACCAGATCGGGCGTGCCGGTCGTGCTGGCCAGTGCAGCTTCGGCGCTGCCGAGCAGCGTCACCTCGCAGCCCCAGGCTTCGAGCAGCGCCCTTGCCGCTTCGCGGACCCGTGGATCGTCGTCGATGCACCAGATGTGGCGATCCTGCAGCGCCGTCGCCGGCTCGGACGCGAGCGCTCGGGGCACTGCCAGTGCCTGCCGGTCGCCGCGCGGCAGCTCGACGCTGAACACGCTGCCTTGTCCCGGCCACGAGCGCAGGCCGATGCGGTGATTGAGCCGCCGGGCGATGCGCTCGACGATCGCCAGGCCGAGGCCGGCGCCGCGATCCTGCGGGTCGGCGCCGCCATCGAGCCGGCGGAACTCCTCGAAGATCGCCTCGTGTTGCGCCTCGGCGATGCCGCAGCCGGTATCCCAGACCTCGATGCGCAGATGGCCGTCGCCAGCCCGGCGCAGGCCCATCAGCACGTTGCCGCGCGCCGTGTAGCGCAGTGCATTGGACAGGAAGTTCTGCAGGATGCGGCGCAGCAGGGCGGCATCGCTCCTGACGACCGCCCGGGTGGCGACCACGCGCAGCCCGAGGCCGCGCGCCGCAGCACTCGGTTCGAACTCGCGGCGCAGGGTATCGAACAGATCCTGCAGCGCCAGATCCTGCACCTGGGTCTGTAGCGCGCCGGATTCCAGACGGGAGATGTCGAGCAGGCTCGACAGGATGCTGTCCTCGGCGACCAGCGCTTCCTCGATGTGGTCGGCCAGCGCCGTGGCCGGATGCTCGCCAAGCCGCTCGCGCAGCGCCGAGGTGTACATGCGGGCGGCGTTCAGCGGCTGCAGCAGGTCGTGCACGGCGGCGCTGACGAAGCTGGTCTTGGAGCGGTTGGCGCGCTCCGCCTCGCGGCGGGCGCCGTCGAGATCGCGGGTGCGCTCGTCGACGCGGCGTTCCAGCGACACCGCCAGCGTGCGCAGCTCGCGCGCCGTATTGCGATAGGCGGTGATGTCCGCGTACGAGGTCACGAAGCCGCCGCCAGGCAGCGGATTGCCGCGGATTTCCAGCACCGTGCCATCGGCCCATTCGCGCTCGAACATATGCGGCCGGCCCGCGCGCAGATGTTCCAGCCGGCGCTGCACGGCGTCGTCGACATCGTGGTTGCCGAGCAGGCCGCGCCGGGCGTTGTAGCGCAGCAGGTCCTCGATCGGCCGGCCGACGCGAATCAGCTCCGGCGGGTAGCCGAAGATCTCGACATAGCGCCGGTTCCACGCCGTCAGCCGCAGTTCGGCATCGATCACGCTGACGCCCTGCGGCAGGTGCTCCAGGCTCTGCCGCTCACCGATGCGCGCACGCTCCGCAGCCAGCACCACGCCGTCACGCGCGCTGTGCAGCGCTTCGGCGTGCTGGCGCACCAGCTGTTCGAGTTCCGAGCGGCTGCGCTGGCGCAGCCGCGACAGCCGCAGCCGCTGCTGCAGCAGCAGGCCGAGGAACAGCAGGCTCAGCAGCGCACCGCCGGCCGCCAGCGCGGCGACGCGGCCGGCCACCACGCTGCCGCGCCGCGGATGCAGCAGATGCAGGGTCCAGCCTTCGGCCGGCAAGGCCAGCGTCTGCGCCAGGTAATCGCCCTGCAGGCCTGCGCTGCCCACCGTCAGCTGCTCGCCGTCGGCCGAGAACGGGCGTCGCTGCAGGGCGACCGGCAGCAGCGGCTGGTGGCCGTACTGCTGGCTCTGCGCGAGTTCGTCGAGATCGGCTGGCTGCAGCGGGCGCAGCAGCCGGTAGCGCCAGTCCGGCCGGTTGCCGAGAAACACGATGCCGTGCGCATCGCTGACCAGCACGACGTCGTCGCTGCGCGCCCAGTCGCGCTCGAGCACGCCGAGATCGACCTTGACGGTCACCGCGCCGATGTACTGGCCCCGCGCATCGCGCACCGCCTCGGCCATGTAATAGCCGGGTTGGCCAGTGGTGATGCCGATGCCGTAGAAGCGGCCGCTGCCTTCCTGCATCGCCTGTCGGAAGTACGGCCGGAAGCGGTAGTCGACGCCGACGTTGCTGCCCGGTTCGCGCCAGTTGTTGGCGGCCACGCCGATGCCGTCGCGGTCCAGCAGGGTCAGGGTCGCCGTGCGGGCCGCGCTGTTGACCGTTTCCAGCCGCGCGTTCAGCTGCGCGCGGCTGCGGTCGTCGATCGGGCCGGCGAGCGCCGCGCCCAGTTCGGGGTCCAGCGACAGCAGGATCGGCAGCATGCGATGGCGGTCGATGAACGCCTGCATGGCGCCGGCATACAGGCCCAGCTGCACGTTGCCGCGCGCTGCCGACTGCAGCAGCGATTGCCGCGTCGCCCAGCGACCGGCGAGCAGCATCGCGCCGCAGGTGACCGCCAGCACCAGCAGCACCAGCGCGATGCGCCGCAGCCGTCGGTCAGGCGGCTGCGGACCCGGCGCGCGCCGCGCTTCAGCCACGGGATTCCGGCACGCCGATGACCGCTACGGTGTCATCCCGTACGGGCTCGAGCGCGGCATCCGGCCCGCGGGCCAGTTCGCGCGCCAGCTGGTTGCGGTCCAGTTCCTGCTCCCAGCCGGCGACGACGATCGTTGCCACACCGTTGCCGACCAGGTTGGTCAGCGCCCGCGCCTCGCTCATGAAGCGGTCGATGCCGAGGATCAGCGCCAGACCGGCAACCGGCACCGACGGCACTACGGCGAGCGTGGCGGCCAGGGTGATGAAGCCGGCGCCCGTGACGCCGGAAGCGCCCTTGGAGGTCAGCATGGCGACCGCGAGCAGGGTCAGCTCCTGCGTCAGGGTCAGGTCCACGTCGACCGCCTGGGCGATGAAGATCGCCGCCATCGTCAGGTAGATGTTGGTGCCGTCGAGGTTGAACGAATAGCCGCTCGGCACCACCAGGCCGACCACCGGCCGGCCACAGCCGAGCCGCTCCAGCTTCTGCATCAGCGGCACCAGCGCCGATTCCGACGACGAGGTGCCAAGCACCAGCAGCAGTTCTTCGCGGATGTAGCGCAGGAAGCGGAAGATGCTGAAGCCGGTCAGCCGGGCGATGCTGCCAAGCACCAGCACGATGAACAGCGCGCAGGTCAGGTAGAAGCTGCCCATCAGCCGCACCAGCGGGCCAAGGCTGTCGAGGCCGTACTTGCCGATCGTGAACGCCATCGCCGCACCGGCCCCGATCGGCGCCAGCCGCATGATCGTGTTCATCATCCGGAAGAACACCCGCGAGACCGAGTCGAGCAACACCATCACCGGCCGTCCGGCCTCGCCGACCGCGCTGAGGCCGAAGCCGAACAGCAGCGCCACCAGCAGCACCTGCAGCAGGTCGCCGCCGGCCGTGAAGGCATCAAGGAAGGTCTTCGGAATGATGTGCAGCAGGAAGCCGACGGTGCTCTGGTCGTGTGCGGCGGTCGTGTACTTCTGCACGGCAGCGGCGTCGAGCGTGGCCGGATCAACATGAAAGCCGGCCCCCGGCTTCAGCAGGTTGACGACCACCAGGCCGATCACCAGCGCGAAGCTCGACACCACCTCGAAATACAGGATCGCCTTGACGCCGACCCGGCCGACCTTGCGCACGTCGGCGACGCCGGCAATGCCGATCACCACGGTCAGGAAGATGATCGGCCCGATCAGCATCTTGATCAGGCTGATGAAGGCATCGCCAAGCGGCTTCAGCGCCACGCCGGTATCGGGCAGGAAGTGGCCGATCGTGCCGCCGATCGCAATGGCCAGCAGCACCCAGAGGTAGAGACGTCGGGAAGTCCCGGACGGCGTGTGTGTCGTGGTCATGAGAATCCTCGTCGCGGATGGCAGCCGCCGGGCTGGGGCGACTGGATGCTGCCCGCGCCCCGGCATCCGAGAAATAGCCGGATGGTAGTAGGCGGCTGCGCCCGGCTGCGAGCCGTGTCGTCGGCTAACCCGAATGTACTAGGCCCGCAGCGGTGGTCCGGCTGCAGCCCGCTCCTATACTCGCCGCGCCGCAGCGCCTGCCCCGGCACCTGACCCGTCGCCTCCTTTCGATCGCCGAGGACACCATGAGCCAACCGACATCCGGCCCCAGCAAGGTCCGCGAAGGCCTGCGCCAGGCCGCCCTCGACTATCACGAGTTTCCGACGCCCGGGAAGCTCGCGGTCACCGCGACCAAGCAGCTGACCAATCCGCATGATCTGGCGCTGGCCTATTCGCCGGGCGTCGCAGCCGCCTGCGAGGAGATCGCCGCCGATCCGGTGCAGGCTTATCGCTACACCGCGCGTGGCAACCTGGTGGCGGTGATCACCAATGGCACCGCCGTGCTGGGGCTGGGTGCGATCGGCCCGCTGGCGGCCAAGCCGGTGATGGAAGGCAAGGCGGTGCTGTTCAAGAAGTTCGCAGGCATCGACGTGTTCGACATCGAGATCGCCGAGACCGACCCCGATCGGCTGGTCGACATCATCGCCGCGCTGGAGCCGACTTTCGGCGGCATCAATCTCGAAGACATCAAGGCCCCGGAGTGCTTCACCATCGAGCGCCGGCTGCGCGAGCGGATGAAGATTCCGGTCTTCCACGACGACCAGCACGGCACCGCGATCATCGTCGCGGCCGCCGCGCTGAACGCACTGGCCGTGGTCGGCAAGACGATCGATACGGTCAAGCTCGTGGTCAGCGGCGCGGGGGCGGCGGCGCTGGCCTGCGTCGATCTGCTGGTCGACCTCGGTCTGCCGATCGAACACATCTGGCTGACCGATCTGGCCGGGGTCGTCTACCAGGGCCGTGCCGAGCTGATGGACCCGGACAAGGCCCGCTACGCGCAAGCCACCGATGCGCGAACCCTGGCCGAGGTGATTCCGGATGCTGACCTGTTTCTCGGCCTGTCCGCCGGCGGCGTGCTGAAGCCCGAGATGGTGCAGGCGATGGCGGCCCGGCCGGTGATCTTCGCGCTCGCCAATCCGACGCCGGAAATCCTGCCTGAGCAGGTGCGCGCGGTGCGCGATGACGCGGTCATTGCGACCGGCCGCACCGACTACCCGAACCAGGTCAACAACGTGCTGTGCTTCCCGTTCATCTTCCGGGGCGCACTCGATGTCGGCGCCAGCACCATCACGCGGGAGATGGAAATCGCCTCGGTGCGGGCGATCGCCGAACTGGCGCGCATGGAGCAGAGCGATGTCGTCGCCGAGGCCTACGGTACCGACAGCCTGTCATTCGGCCCGGACTACATCATCCCCAAGCCCTTCGATCCGCGCCTGATCGTGCAGATCGCGCCTGCAGTCGCCAAGGCGGCGATCGAGGGCGGCGTCGCGCGCCGGCCGATCGAGGACTTCGAGGCCTACCGGCAGAAGCTGCAGCAGTTCGTCTATCAGAGCGGCACCTTCATGAAGCCGGTGTTCACGGTGGCGCGCCGTGCGGCTGCCGACTGCGGCCGCGTGGTGTACGCCGAGGGCGAGGAGGAGCGGGTGCTGCGGGCGGTGCAGATCGTCGTCGACGAGCGGCTGGCGCGGCCGACCTTGATCGGCCGGCCGGAGATCATCGAGGCGCGCATCCGCCGCTACGGCCTGCGGCTGCGCAGCGGCAGCGACTTCGTCATCGTTAACCCGCAGCACGACGACCGCTACCATGCCTACTGGAGCGAGTACCGCGCGCTGATGGGCCGCCACGGCGTGACTGCGCAGTACGCGCGGCTGGAAATGCGCCGGCGCAGCACGCTGATCGGCGCGATGCTGCTGCGCAAGGGCGAGGCCGACGGCATGATCTGCGGCACCATCAGCAGCACCGCCCGACACCTGCAGTTCATCGATCAGGTGATTGGTCGCGCGCCCGGCAGCCCGGTCTATGCGGCGATGAATGCGCTGATCCTGCCGGACCGCCAGCTGTTCATCGTCGACACCCACATCAACGCCGATCCGGACGCCGACCAGCTTGCCGAGATCACCCGGCTGGCGGCCGCAGCCGTGGGCCGCTTCGGCCTGACGCCGAAAGTGGCGTTGCTGTCGCACAGCAACTTCGGCAGCCACGATTCGGCTTCGGCCGTGAAGATGCGGCAGACCTTGGCGCTGCTGCGCGAACGCATGCCGGCGCTGGAAGTGGATGGCGAGATGCACGGCGACTGCGCGCTGGATGAAGCGCTACGCCGGCGGATCCTGCCGGAGTCGACGCTTGCCGGCACCGCCAACCTGCTGGTGATGCCGAACATCGACGCCGCCAACATCGCCTACAACCTGCTGAAGACGGCGGCCGGCAACAATGTGGCGGTCGGCCCGATCCTGCTCGGCTGTGCGCGTCCGGTCCACATCCTGACGCCGAGCACGACGGTGCGGCGGATCGTCAACATGACCGCGCTGACGGTCGCCGAGGCCAGCGTCGGCCGCTGAGCCGCGTGGCTCAGGACAGCAGCATGCGCAGGCTGATCGCCGCCAGGAACAGCGCGAAAGCGCGCTTCAGCAGCTTCGGCGACAGGCCGTGCGCCAGCCGGGCACCGAGCGGCGCGGTCAGCACGCTGGTCACGGCGATGCCGGCGAACGCGGCGAGGTCGACGTAGCCGAGGCTCCACGGCGCTAGCCCCGGCAGTCCGTAGCCATTGAAGGCGAAGCCGGCGGCGCCGGCCCAGGCGATCGGCATGCCGCAGGCCGCTGAGGTGCCGACCGCGCGGCGCATGTCGATGTTGCAGGCGGTCAGGTAGGGCACGGTCAGCGAGCCGCCGCCGATGCCGATCAGCGCCGACAGGGCGCCGATCAGGCTGCCGACGATGCCGAGGCCGACCGCACCCGGCGCGCTGCGCGTGGCCTTCGGCGTGGCGTCGATCAGCATCTGGATCGAGATCAGCAGCGCGCCGATGCCGACGCATTTCTTCAGCGTGTCGCTGGCCACGTGGTGCGCCACCACCGCGCCGATCAGGCTGCCGGCGACGATGCCGGGCGCCAGCCGCCAGAAGATCGGCCAGATCACGCCGCCACGGGCGTGATGCGCGCGGGTCGAGGAAATGCCGGTCAGGCCGATCACCGCCAGCGAGGTGCCGATCGCCGACTGCATCACCACCTCCGGAGAGGTGCCGAGCTTCGGCAGGATCACCGCCAGCGCCGGCACGATGATCAGCCCGCCGCCGACACCGAACAGCCCGGCCAGCAGGCCGGCGGCAGCGCCGGTGGCGAGAAAGACGGCGATGGTTTCCATGGACGGCGGAGGGTCTCGGGGCGGCCGGATGCAGGCCGTAGAATGGCGCGGTGGCAAAGGCTACACGAACCCTGCAGGCAGTCTGCCGGTCACAGCGTGATGATGAACCTCCGTTTTTCCCTCCGAGCTGTCCTGGTGCCGGCCGTGCTGTCGGCGATCGTCCTTGCCGCGTTGCCGGCGCCGGCCCGGGCTGCCGATGATCCGCTGGCCGCCGCGCGCAGCGAATTCGCGGCAGCGCTGGCGGCGGTGGATGCCGGCACGCTTGATGGCGTCGACAGCGATCGGCTGCGCGCCTATCCGTTGCATCCCTATCTGCTCGCCGCCCGGCTGCGCCTGCGGCTGGCCCGCCTGGCCGCCGTGGATGACACCGGCACTGACGAGGCCGTGGCGGCCTTCCTGAAGGCCAACGGCGATGCGCCGGTGACTCGCGAGCTGCGCCGCGCCTGGCTGAACAGCCTCGCCGGCCGCCAGCAATGGCCAGCCTTTCTGGCCAACCTGCCGGCCAGCCTGGCAGCCGGCGACAGCGTGCTGCGCTGCCAGCAGCTGGCAGCGCGCATCGCCCTGAACCAGACCGACGGCCTGGGCCCGCAGGTGATCGAACAGTGGCAGGCGGCCGACCGCGCGCTGCCGGCCTGCGATGCCGCGTTCGACTGGGCGAAGGGCCAGCAGCTGCTGACACCCGCGCTGATCGAGGCGCGGGCGCGCCGGGTGGCCGGCAACGGCTACGGCGCACTGGCCAAGGTGATCGCGACACCGCTGGCGGCCGATATCCGCGCTCGCATCTCGCAGTGGGCGGCGCTGATCGACGCGCCGCAGAAGGCCCTCGACGCGCTGATCGCCGATCCGGCCCGGCCGGTCGACGACGAAGCCCTGCTCGATGGCTGGCAGCGCTACGCCCGCAAGGACCCGGAAGCCGCCGCCGCACGGTTCGCGGCGCTGCGCGAGGCGCGCCGGCTCGACGACACCGCCGCCAGCCGCTACGCCCGCGCGCTGGCGCTGGGGCTGGCCTGGAGCCGCAAGCCGGCGGCGCTCGACTGGTTCGCGAAGACGCTGCCGGCCGATGTCGATGTCGTGACCGCCGAATGGTGGGCGCGTGCCGCGCTGTGGAGCGGCGACTGGCCGCAGGTGACGCGGGCCATCGCGCTGCTGCCGGAGGCCAGCCGCAGCGAGCAACGCTGGCGCTACTGGTCGGCGCGGGCGGCAGCGGCTGGTGGCGATGAAACCGCCAAGGCGCAGCTGGCGACGCTGGCCGGCGAGGACGGCTGGTATCCGGCGCTGGCCGCAGCCCAGGCGGGCGCCCGCTACGCGCCGCATCCGCAGCCGCTCGGCGTCGACGAAGCGCGGATCGCCAAGCTCGACGCGCTGCCCGGCTTCATCCGCGCACGCGAGCTGTTCCGGGTCGCGCAGCGCACACCGGCGTCGGTGGAGTTCGCGGTCGCCTACGAATCGCTGGAGGCCGCCGCCCGCCCGCAGGCCGTGTTCCTGCCGATGCGGTGGGGCTGGTACGAGCAGGGTGTGGCCACGGCATCGCGGCAGAAGATTTTCACAGACTACGCCACGCTCTATCCGCGTCCCTATGACGCGCCGGTCAAGGCCGGCGCGGCGCTGTCCGGCCTGCCACCGACCTTGATCTACGGCCTGCTGCGCCAGGAAAGCCTGTACCGCGCCGATGCCGTGTCATCGGCCAACGCCTACGGCCTGACCCAGATGCTGATCGAGACCGCCGCCCGCACCGCGCGCAAGTGGGCGCGGCCGGTGCCGAACCGCGACGCGCTGTTCGATCCAGCCACCAACGTGCCGCTGGGGGCGGCCCATCTGCGCGATCTGGTCGACCGTTTTGCCGGCCAGGTTCCGGTGGCCATCGCCGGCTACAACGCCGGCCCCAACGCCGCTGCCCGCTGGCTGCCGGAGCGACCGCTGCCGGCGGATATCTGGATCGAGAACATTCCGTTCAACGAAACCCGCAACTACGTGCAACGGGTGCTGTGGCATTCGCTGGTGTTCGCCTGGCTGGCGGCTGATGGCAAGCCGCAGCCGGTGGAGCAGTGGCTGGCACCGATCGCGCAGCCGTCGGTCGTGGCCGGTGACGAAGGCCTGCCGTGATGCGCCGCTACCGCGTCGGCGGCGCCGTGCGCGACCGCCTGCTCGATCGCCCGGTGCTGGAGCACGACTGGGTGGTCACCGGCGCCACGCCGGAAGAAATGGTGGCGCTCGGCTACAAGCCGGTCGGCAAGGATTTCCCGGTGTTCCTGCACCCGCAGACCAAGGAAGAGCACGCGCTGGCGCGCACCGAGCGGAAGTCCGGCCGCGGCTATCACGGCTTCACCGTCTACGCGGCGCCTGATGTCACGCTCGAACAGGACCTGATCCGCCGCGACCTGACCGTCAACGCGATGGCCGAGGACGAAACCGGCGCGCTGATCGACCCCTACGGCGGCGTCGCCGACCTCGACGCCCGGCTGCTGCGCCATGTGTCGGACGCCTTCGCCGAAGACCCGGTGCGGGTGCTGCGCACGGCCCGCTTCCATTCGCGCTACGCCTACCTCGGGTTCTCCGTCGCGGCCGACACCCTGGCGCTGATGCGCCAGATGGTCGAGGCCGGCGAAGTCGACCACCTGACACCCGAGCGGGTCTGGAAAGAAACCGAGCGGGCCCTGATGCAGCCGCAGCCGTCGCTGTACTTCACGACCCTGCGCGAATGCGGCGCGCTGGCCCGGCTGATGCCGGAACTGGACGCGCTGTTCGGCGTGCCGCAGCCGGCGAAGCACCATCCGGAAATCGACACCGGCCTGCACGTGATGCTGACGCTCGACTGCGCGGCCCGCTGCAACGCGCCGCTGACCGTGCGCTATGCGGCGCTGTGCCATGACTTCGGCAAGGCGCTGACGCCGGCAGAAATCCTGCCCAGCCACTACGGCCACGAAGCCAGCGGCGTGCCCTGCGTCGAAGCCTTCAGCGCCCGGCTGAAGGTGCCGGCCGACTGCCGAGAACTGGCGCTGCACGTCTGCCGCGAGCACCTGCTGGTGCACCAGGCGCGCGAGCTGACACCCGGCACCCTGATGCAACTGCTGGAACGCCTCGACGCGCTGCGCCGGCCGGCCCGTTTCGAGGAATTCCTGCTCGCCTGCGAATGCGATGCCCGCGGCCGCACCGGCCTCGAGGATCGCGACTATCCGCAGCCGCTGTACCTGCGCGAAGCGCTGAAACGCGCGCAGGCGGTGCAGGTGGCATCGGTCACCGCCGACGGCTACGCCGGTGCCGCCATCGGTGCCGAACTGCGGACCCGGCGGATCAAGGCCCTGAAGACGCTGCGCGAGACCTGGGCGGTGTAGCGCGCGGGTGATCGGCAATGCCGTTATGAAGAGGGGGCATGGGTGAAGAGACTGAAGCGGAGGCGTGCCAACGGCATTCCGGTCGCGCTGCCGCAAGTCGTCGGTTCGGAGCTGGATTTCTCTGTCAGCCCGTTGCTCGGACAGACGTATCACCCGCATCGCCATGCAACCTTTGCGATTGCCCAAGCGTCAGACGGCTTGTCGCCGCGCTTGACGCGGCACCCGATTTCTTCGAGAGGTGGAGACCCGTGAAACACACGATCCTGATGGCTTCGGCCGTCACCTTGCTGGCCGCTTGCGGCAGGACGGCCGAAGCGCCGAAGCCGGCATTGCCGCTGACATCCGGCATCGACGGCCAATACATCGATGCTGCGGTTCGTCCGCAGGACGATCTGTACCGGCATCTGAACGGCAAGTGGCTGGATGGCTTCGAGATTCCGGCCGACAAGGCGCGTTATGGCGCGTTTTCCAAGCTGTCGGATGAGGCCGAGGCGAACCTGAAGGTGATCGTCGAGAAGGCGAGTACGACGAGTGGCGCGAAGCCGGGCAGCGAGACGCAGCAGATCGGTGATCTGTACCGGAGCTTCATGGACGAGGCGAAGGTCGAGGCGCGCGGCCTGAAGGGGCTGGAGGATGCGCTGAAGGGCATCGCTGCGATCCCGGACGCCAAGGGCGTGGCGTCGACGATGGCGACACTGACGATCCTTGGCGTCGGCACGCCGTTCGTGCCGTTCGTGCATCAGGACAACAAGGATTCGACGCGCTACATCGTCGATCTGTATCAGTACGGCCTCGGTTTGCCGGACCGGGACTACTACCTGGCGGATACCGAGAAGTACGTCCAGACCCGCCGTCAGTACCAGGCGCACATCGAGAAGATGCTGAAGCTGGCCGGCGATCCCGAGGCGGCGGCGAAGGCGCGGGCGGTGTACGGCTTTGAGGCGGCGCTGGCGAAGATCCAGTGGACGAAGGTTGATAACCGCGATCCGCAGAAGACCTACAACAAGGTCGAGCTGACGCGGCTGGCGGCGCTGGCGCCGGGCTTCGATTTCACGGCCTGGCTGGCAGCGGCCGGCCTTGCCGGCAAGCTGGATTATCTGATCGTCAGCCAGCCGAGCTATCTCACCGGCATGGCGCGGTTGATGGAAACCGTGCCGCTGGCGACCTGGAAAACCTATCTGCAGTGGCGGGTGATCAGCGAGTACGCGCCGTACCTGCCGAAGGCGTTCGCGGACGAGAACTTCGCGTTCTACGGCACCGTGCTGCGTGGCATTCCGGAAAACCGGCCGCGCTGGAAGCGAGGCGTGGAGCTGGTGGAAAGCGCGGTCGGCGAAGCGCTGGGCAAGCTCTACGTCGCCCAGCATTTCCCGCCGGAGAACAAAGCGCGGATGGAGTTGCTGGTCGGCAATCTGCTGGCTGCCTACAAGAGCTCGATCGACACGCTGCCATGGATGACCGAGGCGACCCGGAAGGAGGCGCGGGCGAAGCTCGCCAAGTTCTCGCCGAAGATCGGTTATCCGCTGCGCTGGAAGGACTATTCGAAGCTGGTGATCGTGGCCGATGACCTGGTCGGCAATGTCGCCCGGTCGCGCGCGGTGAGCTACCAGATGGAGGTGTCCAAGCTTGGCAAGCCGATCGACCGCGAGGAGTGGGGCATCACGCCGCAGACGGTGAATGCCTACTACAACCCGGAGAAGAACGAGATCGTGTTCCCGGCAGCCATCCTGCAGCCGCCGTTCTTCGACATCGCGGCCGATGATGCGGCGAACTATGGCGGCATCGGCGCGGTGATCGGGCACGAGATCAGCCACGGCTTCGACGATCAGGGCGGCCAGTACGACGGCGACGGCAATCTGCGCCAGTGGTTCACCGACGAGGATCTGAAGAACTTCAAGGCGCGCACGGCGGCGCTGGTGGCCCAGTACGCAGCCTACGAGCCGGTGAAGGGCTATCACGTCAACGGCGAGCTGACTTTGGGCGAAAACATCGCCGACAACTCCGGCCTGGCCATTGCCTATCGGGCCTACAAGCTGTCGCTTGGCGGCAAGGAGGCGCCGGTGATCGACGGTCTGACCGGCGACCAGCGCTTCTATCTCGGCTGGGCCCAGGTCTGGCGCGGCAAGGATCGCGAGCCGGAAGCGATCCGCCGCCTGACCGTGGATCCGCACTCGCCGTCGGCAATCCGGGGCAATGGCGCGCTGGTCAACCAGGACGGCTTCTACAACGCCTTCAACGTCAAGCCGGGCGACAAGATGTACCTGCCGCCGGAGGCGCGGGTCAGCATCTGGTGAGCACGCGCGGACGGACTGCGTGAAGCCTGAGGGGCCGGTGGCGACACCGGCCCTTTTTCGTTGAAGATCGGCAGCAAACGGCTGGCACAGACTGGCCGGCGATCATTCGTGCAGAGGAGCCAACGAGATGAATCGACTGACGGCGGACGACTGGGCCACGCTGGAGGCCATTGAGCATGGCCGCTGCGCAGTGGATGCGGCGACGGCAGCGCGCCTGGCACCCTGTGCGCTGATCGAGGAAAAGGTGCCGGGCGAAGGGCGCTATGCGCTGACGCCGGCCGGCTGGCATGCCTTGCGCCAGCATCGGCGGCTGGACCCGGACTGAGTCCGGACAAGACCTCAGTTGAAGCCTGAAGCCAGGCGCGTGAAGCCTGCTCTCGACCCGGCCGCCGCAGGCAGTGGCTGCCGGCAGACGAGGCACCAGCGCCGCGCATGCGGCGATGGTGCCCGGTTCCTCAGAACTGGAAGTACAGGAACGCCGAGTAGCCCTGTGCCGACAGCTTCATGATCGACATCGCGAACAGCGGCAGCAGCAGGCCGATGATCAGGGCCGTACGGGTTCGGCCCGATATCGGCGCGCGCTTCGGGCCATAGGCCAGCACGCCTTCGGTCAGCACGAAGAAGGCGGCGAAGACCAGCATCGACACCTGCAGGCCGGAAATCATCGTCAGCATCGGATCGCTGAGGCCGCCGACGTTCTTCAGCAGGAACATCGGCTGGTACATCCGCCAAGCCTCGCTGATGCTGGCGGCGCGGAACACGGTCCAGCTGATCATCACCAGGATGAAGGTGATCAGCCAGCGCGTAACGCGGAAGGTTTTCGGCGACCCGCTGATGCCGAGCACACGCTCGATGAAGATCATGAAGCCCTGCATCGCGCCCCAGGCCAGGAAGGTCCAGTTCGCGCCGTGCCAGACGCCACCAAGGAAGAACGTGATGATCACGTTGCGATGGGTGGCCGCGTTGCCGTTGCGGTTGCCGCCGAGCGGGATATAGAGGTAGTCACGCAACCAGCTCGACAGGCTGATGTGCCAGCGCCGCCAGAACTCGGTGATGCTCTGCGAGATGTACGGTGCGTTGAAGTTCTCCATGAAGCGGAAGCCGATCATCAGGCCAAGGCCGATCGCCATGTCGCTGTAGCCGGAGAAGTCAAAATACAGCTGTACCGTGTAGGCCAGCGCGCCGAGCCAGGCGTCGGCGGTCGACGGATTGGTCAGCGAAAAGCAGTAGTCCGCCAGCGGCGCAACGGTATCGGCGACGATCACCTTCTTCACGAACCCCTGCATGAAGCGGGTCGCCCCCAGACCGAACAGGCGCGCCGAATGATCGCGCTGCTCGAACTGGTCGGCAAGGTCCTTGTAGCGAAAGATCGGGCCGGCGATCAGGTGCGGGAACAGCGACACGAAGGTCGCGAAATCCACCGGGTGCTTGGTTGCTTCGGCGTCACCGCGATAGACGTCGACGATGTAGCTGATCGACTCGAAGATGTAGAACGAGATGCCGATCGGCAGCAGCACGCTTGCCATCACGAACGGCTCGAAGCCGAGCCCGGTCATCAGCTCGTTGAAGCTGGCGACGCCGAAGTTGGCGTACTTGAAGTAGCCGAGCACCGCGAGGTTGACGACCACGCCGAGCTTCATCCAGCGGCGTGCCAACGGCTGCCCGACACCGGCATTGCCGATGGCTGAGCCGACGAAGTAGTTGAAGATCGTGACTGCGGCGAACAGGCCGAGGAAATCGATGCGCCACCAGCCGTAGAAGAAATAGCTGCCGGCCAGGATCACGTAGTTGCGGATCCGGCGCTTGTTCGGTGTCAGGTAGTAAACCGACAGGAACAGCGGCAGGAACAGCAGCAAAAAGACATTCGACGAAAAAACCATTGGGCCTCACCAGGGGGCTATTGTGCGGCGTGCGAGCTCTATCGGCCCTTCAAAACTGGAAGTACAGAAACGCCGAGTACCCTTGCGCCGACAGCTTCGTGATCGCAAGGAAGAACAGCGGCGTCAGCAGCAGCACCGATGACACGACCCTGACCCGCTCGCTGCCGAGCTGAATCTTCGGGCCGTACTCGCGCAGCCCCTCGAAGATGACGAGGCCGTACGCCAGAACCAGCGTCGCGATCTGCATCGTGCTGATCGCACCTGCGAACGGTTCGCTGATCCAGCCGACGTTCTGCAGGAACAGCATCGATTTGTACATCTGGACCGCAGACGACACGCTATCGGCGCGGAACAGCACCATGCTCATCGCCACGGCAACGATGAAGGTCGTTGCCCAGTGATGCAGCTTGAAACCGGTCGGATTTCCCGTCACACCCAACACCCTTTCGATCAGTAGCAATCCTCCTTGAAGTGCTCCCCAAAGCACGAACGTCCAGTCCGCACCGTGCCAGATGCCGCCAATCAGAAACGTCATGAACGTCATGTAGTGCAGACGCATCCGCGTCTTGCGCGCCGAACCGCCGAGCGAATAGAACACGTAGTCACGCAGCCAGTTGCTGAGGCTGATGTGCCAACGGCGCCAGAACTCGGTGACGCTCTGGCTGATGAAGGGTTTGTTGAAGTTCTCGACGAACTTGAATCCCATCATCAGGCCGAGACCGATCGCCATGTCGCTGTATCCCGAGAAGTCGAAATACAGCTGCACACCGTATGCCAGCACGCCAATCCAGACATCGGCCGTGCTCGGATCGGGAAGCGCGAAACAGTAGTTCACCATCGGCGCGAGCGTGTCGGCGATGATGACCTTTTTGGCGAATCCCTGCATGAAGCGAACCGCGCCACGACCGAACATGTCCATCGAATGGACGCGATGCTCGAACTGCGACGCCAGTTCCTTGTAGCGGAACAGCGGGCCGACGATCAGGTGCGGGAACATCGTGATGAACATCGCGAAATCGGCCAGATGTCGCGTCGGCTTCACGCTGCCGCGGTAGACGTCCATCACATAGCTGATCGATTCGAAGATGTAGAACGAGATGCCGATCGGCAGCAGCAGTTCGGACAGGCTGAACGGCTCGAGGCCGGTTGCCGTGATGATCGAATTGAAGCTATCGATGCCGAAGTCGCGATACTTGAAGTAGCCGAGCACTGCCAGATCGATGGTGACGCCGAAGCGCATCCAGCTGCGCGCCTTTTCAGTGCGCGCGCCAGCCGCGCCGATCTGCCCGCCGATCCAGAAATTGAACAGCGTGACGAAAACCAGCAGTGTCAGGAAATCGATACGCCACCAGCCGTAGAAGACATAGCTGGCCACCAGCACCACGTAGTTGCGCAGGCGGCGGGTGTTCGGCGTCAGGTAGTACAGCAACAGGAACAGCGGCAGGAACAGCAGCAGGAACGCGTTCGAGGAAAAGACCACGTTCTATCTCGGGTGGATGGACGCCAGCTTGGTGGTGAGTGCTTCTGGCAGGTCGATGCCTTTCAGGGCGGCCTTGCCCAGCAGTGAACGCTCCGGGATTTCCCAGATCACCACGCGCGGCTTGTGCCCGGCGTAGTCCTGACTCGTCAGGAACTGCGCCATCGGCGGGAACGGGCCGATGCCTTCCTTCGAATAGTCGGCCAGTGGCTCGTTGAGGAATTCGCTCAGGAAGCCCTGGAAGTTCCAGCGGTCGTTGGCGGTATAGCTGGTGCCGACCACAGCGACTTCCGGAATCGACTCGTCACTGAGCAGGGATTCGGCGCTGGCTTCCTTTTCGATCGCCTTCGTCACCACGGGGACATAGGTATCGGCCTTCGGCATCAGGCTCGGAAACATCGGCTCCAGCGGCAGGAACGACAGCAGGTCGCCGACCAGCGTGGCTTCTGGCTGCTCGGTGGTCTCGAAGGCATCGGCATCGCCAGTCTTGGTGGCCAACCCCTTCGCGGCCATCGCGCGAGTCACTGCTTGTGCAGCCAGCTTGGCACCAGCCGGAGTCCAATGGGTATCGGTATGGAAGAACAGCGGCTGCTGGGCCTTCGCCGCTGCGAATGTGTCGTCGAGCGTGATCAGCGTGGTTTGCTCGCTGATGGCGGCGCGCAGCCGCTCCATCACCTTGGCGTGGGCGCTGGCCTGGCGGTGACCGTTGAGGTACTCCGGATAGACGTGCGCCTTTTCCGGTACCACGACGACGACCAACGGAACTTTGGCTTCCGCAAGAGTGGCCTGCGTCCAGCGAATCAGTTCGAGGTTCTGCTCGACGATCTGCTCCCAACGCGGCAGCACATGAAACTCTTCGTTCGTGTAGAGCCAGCCATCAGTACCCAGCAGAACACCGGTCTTGCCTTCGTGGAACAACACCAACTGCAAAGCGGTCCAGAAATTGATGCTGGCGGTACGCAGCGGGAACTCTTTGTCGAAATGCTCCTCGAAATTCCTGACTAGGTCTCCGTTGATCACTTTGACCGGCGGAGCACGATAAGACAGTAAAGAGGGAACGCTCAGGGCCGAAAGTACACCGACCGTCAATGCAAAGACGACGCCCACTGGGGCATAACTGCGGCTCGCGCTATGCAGCTCCGGCTCGGACGACGGGTGATTCTTACTCATCAAAATTCCCTGGCTTTAAGAATGTGGGCGTGAAACGGCCCTGTACTGAATACTTGATAAAGATTCAGGATTAACTCTTTTCAAGCTGAACGATTTTTTTGCGCAACTCGTCAACCGCAGCAACTTGAGCCGGATCCTTCTCGATAACTTCAAGCTGCCGCCGGTAATAGGACAGAGCGTCTGCAGGTTTGCCTAACGTCTCCGAGATCCATCCCAAGCGCCCGTAGGCAATAGCCATATACTCGGGAGCCGACGGCTTGGACGAGGCGATTTGTAACAATTTCAAATAGCTGGCCGTTGCGCCCGAGTATCGGCTCTGTCTCTCAAAAAGCTCTGCGTAGCGCAGTTGCGTCTTCAGCAGGATGGGACGGTGCTTGATGGAGTCAGCATCAAGCTTGGCGAAGGCAGCAAGATAGCCTTGCATCGCTGCCTTTGTCTGGCCCAGCGTCACAAGCACTTCCGCATGACGCGACAGAAGATCGGCTTCCTGAAGCGGGTTGCTTCCGCGAGAGCTTTGAAGACGTCGCAGGGCATCACGTAGCAATATTTCAGCTTCAAAGGACTTTCCGCGAAACAATTCGGCTTCTGCCTGCCGGATTCGCAATTCTCGAACTTTGTTTATGTCGCCGAGCTTGATGGCGACGTCTGCCGCTTCGGAATAAAGATTGAAAGCCTCGGGATAATTCCCTAAGGCCCACTTGGAATCGGCTTCATTGACAACGCTTTGCAGATAAAGCGGCGAAACGCCCAAAAGAACCTTGATATCTTCTCGGACGCGTTTACAAATCTTTCCCGCTTCGTCGTAATTTTTGGTGTCGTTCAGCTCATGTTCGCAGTACGCCATGAACTTTCGCGCATCGGCCTCGTTTGCGTCCGCGCACGAAAGCGAGAGCATCAACGAAGCACATACTGCTGCATGAAAGCGCGTCATGGTTGCTTCGTTCCGAATAGCGTAGTGAGATCTCCCCCCAGTCGCGTTGACTTGAACGGACGATTCCGTTGCAAAAACTCTGTCATCGAGGCGTCGCAGGCCGCGATCGAGCAGTAGGGTTCTAGCCAACTGAAGTTGGTGGCGACATTCGTGCTGACCTCCTGCTTGCTGCCGACAAGACCTGCAAACCCTGCTGGCGCTTGAAAACCATCAAAAACGGTTTTCGCAAGGCGGGAAATGGGCGACTTTGGTCCAGTATCGACGGCTTCGCCGTTAGCAACTGCAAAAGTTGCAATCATTGCCAACGGAGCAAGCGCATATGCGTGATAACCAAGTGCTCTCGACCGCCGACCGACCTCGTTGGGAAGCAAGCCGTCGGTAGTGATCTGCCGTTCGAAAATTCTGTAGATTTCAAGGCCTTGGTTGAACATGGCACGATCGTTCAATACCGTTCCAGTAGAAACGAGACTCCAGGCAGCCCAATAAAAATGGTTGTTAATCTTGTTGATTGGCGCGTCCACGGGCCACTCCGCAGCAACCTTAACTGCAATGGCTCGTAACCAGGCCTCAATACGACTTCGCTCGCTTGCATGCTTCTCGAGGGGTGCACTCCTTGACTGTTGCAGTCGAAGATAAGACGTACTGATGGCGGCAAGCGCCCACTTTCGAACGGATTTTCCGGTGTGCGTTTCTGCCTTGCCGAGCAGCGCACCATGTTCAGCCCAATCGTCGAGCCAAGAAAGCACACAACCGACATCGGCGTCGGATCCGCGCTGTATATAGCGTGAAGAAAGAGACGCGATGCCTATTTCAAAAGATGAAATTGACGACGTCGCATCCTTGTATCGGCGCTCGGCGTCGACATTCAACTCGTCCCGTGACGACCCAGAGCCTTCATACTTGCTGGGGAAGTTCAGCGCGCCAGTGAATGGTTCCGGCGCATTTTCACAATCCGACGATGTACGTTGATTCGAATGAATCGACGAAGAGAATCCCTGCGGCGCTACTAAAGAGTCGTTGGCCGCAAAACACCGGGGCTGCAACAGTGTTCCAGTTCCCGCTAGGAGTAGCAATAAGATAGGACGTATGCGTGACATATCGATCAATTGCGTTTGCACACAGTTGTGGTCACGGTCGTGTTCTTTGCCGTCTCAGTAATGCTCTGAACTCGGACCGACACGATTGGCTGCACTTCGGCGTCAGGCGTGTAGTTCGTTTCGAGTGCGAACCGACCGTCCATTTTCGTGTAAGAGTTATAACGGCCGTTGAGGATTTGAGATTTGCCGTCGGCGTACCAGACTTCGGCCTTCATGACGCGGACGTTCGGATCCGAGAACTGAAAATCCAACCAGAGATCTTTCGCTGGTATGGGACTGAATTGCTCCCCGCCGTTAACCACAGCCTCGACGAGCTCATTATTCCCCGAGAGCTTCACAGTGTTACTCATGATCGGCTTCTTGCCACGGCAACCATTGCCGACCAGAGGAAGCACACGCCGCATAACGGCGGTGTTGGTTCTTTGCAACTGCTGATAGGGGAACTCCCAAACAATGAGCTTGGGAGGGTGTTGCTGATAAAGGTCCGACACTAGGTATTGCGACAAGGCGCCGTCAAAGCCACCGCCGGCCATCGCGGCTTGATAGATATCAGTGTTCAGTGCTTTTCGAAGAAAGCCCAGAAAGTTATAGGTCGGGGTTGCACTAAAGCTTGTACCTACTAGCGCAACTTCCGGAGCCGCTTCATCACCGAACAGGTCATCCGTCGCCGGCGCTTTGGTCTGATAAGCGGGACCATACTCCATCGGGTACATCAATCCGCATAGGGTTGAAACAACATGGGACATCGTGCCACGCGAGCCAACGAGGCCGACTTCCAATGTTTCATACTGTTTCGCCGGAAAATCGAAGCCAGCTTCGCGAACTTTTGATGCAATCATCTCCGCAGCGCGCTGAGAACCAGATGCTTTCCAGTGACCGTCGCGCTTATAGAAGTACTGACTTTCCGTGTTATGGCTAAATGCTGTTCCATCGGCGACCAGTACGCCGATCGACCTCAATTGATCGACAAGCTGGCTATATCGACGCTGCAACTCATTAATGTCGAATTTCTGCAATGTTTCGTCTTTCAACATCCTGGTTTCCACCAAGCCGCGTGGTGGTTGAGGAAACATCAGGACTTGGGTGCCCCTAGCGTTAAGTGCAGCAATCAAACGCTTCAACGACGACCACATCTCCGGATCATTCGGTTCAAGCCACTGCAGCTCTGCTTCAGTTCTGAATAACCAGCCGTCCTTGCCTTCCACGACGACGCGATATCCACGCATGTACTCACTGACGTAAGCATCGCGATCGGCAGCCTTCGGGCAGACAGTGCAACATGTTTCGGCTGAATACTTGAAGTCGCCAGCACCATCTGTCGTTTCTGCATACGCCGGAGCTGACGCGAGCTGTGCGCTAGCGATCAGCATTCCGACGGCAATGTTGCGTCCAACTGAATACATGGTGGATTCCCGCGTTAGCTCAGACCTATACGTTTACTTCTGCTCATCCCAAGCAAGGATCGGGACAGTAGAAGTGCCGCCGACAATCAAGCTCGACGCCTTACCACGTTCGAACGTGGCCGCAGGAACATCGATGATTTTCTTATCTCCATCAAAAAGACCAAGAGAAACTGAGAGCGGATTGATCTCCCGCTGTCCAGCTTTGAAGGGGGCAATGGCATCCAGGACGGTAACCTTGCCATCCGCCGTCTTCAACGACAGTGTTCTGTCGGGCAGGAGATTCATCATGATGACCATTGCCTTCAGCTGGCTCTTGAAGCCTTCGAGCTGAAAACTCCGCATCGAGTCCGGAAGATACGCGATGCTGTAAAAGCGATCGGCTTCAAGTTTGAATGTTTCTTTCCTGCTGCCGAGCTGTACGGGATAGTCGCCAGGCGGCAGAAAGATAAATTGCCCTGCAGTGAAAGCAGGCAGCGCAGGTTGTGCAGTTTCACCGATAAAGCCTGACGGGCTTTGCGCGGCTGTACCGTTCAAAACGCGGACGAACGCCGATCCGGGAGGCGCACCCTTTGCATAAAGCTGCGCCTGCGATTGCATCGGGAGTACCGCTGTCATCAGAAAGATGAGAGCACCAAACCAAGTTTTTAGTCGGACCATGATGTTTTCCTCGGGAAATTCAAAAATGAACTGGTGCGGAATGAGTTACTTTCTAGCCTGGACAACAGCAACCTTGTTTTGATTCAGCAATATATCCAGAAGTTCAATTTGAAACGGCGGAAGCATCCCGCCCAATCTGAATCCCAGCTGCCGCTGCGGTGTCCTGAGGTCCACCTGATAGAACGACGCCTTCGTCGGATAGTCCAAGCCGAACGGCCCACTTCCATTAGAAGTGTACTGTCCTCCAACAACGGTCATTCCCAGCTGTTTCGTGTAAGAGTCGTGGACGAAATCACGAGTGGTTCCTGACAGATCAACAGCAGCACCGTACACCCCGGTCAATCCATTTGCCAGAGCCACGTTGTCCTGCACGCGTACCTCTGTACTGTTCCTGAGCCGAATGCCGTGGTTGTTGTTTCCGGAAACCACATTGTTCCAAACAATATTTTTTGAGCTTTCAGATATGATGATTCCATCTGAACCGTTCTGGGTCGCGATATTGTTTGCGACAACATTGTTTGAACATTGACGATCTAGAACAATCCCGGCCTTATGGTTGTCATGAGTCCTGTTGCCGAAAATCCAACTGTTGTTGACTTCACGGGAAATAATGATGCCGTGCTTGATTTTCGTTCCGTAAACATCGTTGTTCGCGATGATGAGATGTCGCGAGCGGTCATGAGGGTCAAAGCCATAAAGTATGTTGTTCTTCATGACATTTGAATGCATCACAACGCCGTCAGCTTCCCATGTGTATAGACCGTACCAAAGGTCCTCGATTACCGTTTCGATAATCCATCCAGTGGGACGGGGCCATACCTTTGACTGAAGCTGAAGCGAGCCATACTGAGAAAGCGAGAGGCCATAGGCCTTCTTCGCGGCATAACCAAGATGTGCTACGCGGCTGCGTGCAAGATATATATCGGATCCACCCCAGCTCACGATGAACGGGCGGAATTTTTTGGGGTCTTTTAGTTCGGCAGTTCGATTGCGAGTTTCGTCCCAGCCGACAATCTCCGAATCACTCAGTACCAGACGCCCTTCAATTGAGAGGAGTGAGCCCTTTTCCGCGCCGAGCCGAAACTGTTTGACCGATTTGTCAACGAGTAACGTAGCGCCGTGGCGAACAAGGATGGGGAGCCGTGCGAGATACCTGCCTTGGCCAAGGTCCTGGAAATAGTCGCCGGATATCGCAGCCGCAATATCCTTGAGGGTTACTAAGCCGCCACTGATAACAATGGCACGGAGTCCGCCACCTTGAAGTCGAGCGAATGCCGAGAGCCCAACCGATCCGTTATAGGTAAGAACCTTGAATCCCGGTTCAGAAAGAATTGAACCGAGGGATACCGTTCCTTTCTTGCTCTTGTCGACTTTGCGCAAGACAGCGCCGTAGTTGTAGCCGCTGAGATCAGGGAGCTTCGGTGCTTGAAATGCGGGAAGTGACTCGGGCTCTTCTTTCTTGAGCGCATACGCCGCTCGAACTTCGGCGTCCGTCAGCTTTCGTAAGTTCGAGTTGCTTTCCAGATCATCGGCTCCGTCCTCGCCGTATGATTCATCGTTCAAGGCGCCATCAGCGTCCTGACCCGCATCGTCATCAGCCGCTGCATTTACATAGCAGGGTTGAATGGCAACAACAATTGCGAATGAGAACGCAATCAGCTTGACCAGCATCTGGCGGCTCAGAACCACCATAGCGTCGCCTCAACGATGACTCGATAATTAATGTCGGACCCGGCGGCGTAGGCGTTTCCTGGATTGAACAATGAAGCACGAAGGCGAATTGATGACCGCGGATCTTCAGTCACCAGGCCGCCGCCATCGTCGAGGCTTCGTAGTACTGCAGGAATTTGCAGATAATGGCTTGCGACGAAATCGAGACCGTATCCAACATCGGTTGAGCCTCCGACGGTGCCGACCGACAAATTGTTCGTCACAATCGGGGCGAAGCGATCGTCCTTGTTAAATTTCTGAAGGACGATGGAGAAATCGTTTGAAGGCAGGTTCAAAGACGCATAAAGAGTGGCAATTCGAAGATTGCCAAGCTGAGCTCTCAATGCTTCGTTATATCGATAGGAACTGGCGGAGGCACCAGTGAACTGAACCGAATTGCCCTGGATTCCACTCTGGCGGTACTGACTCTTTCCGCCGCCGCCGCTGTAGGCATACTCGGCGCCAACCGAAATTGGCAAAACGCCCGGACGCCAACGAACGGCGACGGTGCTTGCGACTGCCCCAATGCTTTGCCGATTGAATCGCGCGACAGATCGATCGCTTGCCAGACCTGCTGTTACTGTATTTCCGAACAAATAGGTGACATCGGCCCAATACTTGATCGAATTGGGATTGCGAGCATTCAGATAACCATTGCTGAAATAGACGCCCAGCCAGGTCAGATTGACGGCCTCGAGCTTCGAGTCTGCTGCTGTTGTCGCAGCGAGGCTTGGCAATGAGCCATCGACATCGCGTGCATGCAGCGCTCGGAAACCGACCTGATGTTCCGGGAGCCAATCGGTCGAAAAATTGCCGTGGCCGTACATCCGTTTACGCTGTTCTGGCGGAAGGTCAATGCCGTCGGAACGATATGGCGAAAACTGGTAGAAGACGCCGGCGCTGGATGTAAACCGAGTGGTATTGAGGACCCAATAAATCGCATCGACGTCACGACCCAGCCAGCTGCGATCGTTCTCGCGGACGAATTGGTGCCCGATTCTCACAGATTCGCCAGGGTAGCTAGTGAATCCGCTATAGCGAATCCAGGCTTCGTCTAACTTGACAAAGCTTTTTGTCTCGCGTTGCAGGGTTGACTGAGTTTCATCGTTGTCAATGACATCACCTGAGGGGAGAAACGCTCTCCCACGGAGGTACATCGTCCAATCCTGACTGAACTCGATTGAAACTCGAGGTGAGAAATTCAAGTAAACAACTTCATTGCTCGATAGATCGTTCTGACCCAAGTCGCGGGGGCCATCTGCCTGCCCGCCGACGGCAGTTCGAAGCGCGCTGTTAATCTGCAGGGCAAACGCCTGCGGCACAGCTAAGAGGACGGCAGAAGCTAAGGCTGCAGAGAATTTTGTTGTCATTGTTGTTGGCCTCTGGTGTAGATGTCAGACGGTATGGGCTGCTTGAGTACCGGCTGGATTGCACGTTCCATTTGATACAGGCGTTGTGCCTCGGCAAGCTCGGCTGCCGTCATTTCGCTGGTGATCTGATCAAGCAGCTTTACCTGGAGCACCTCAAACATGTCGGCAGACTCAAGGTCGAGTTTCAGCTCGTTCAGGCGCTTCAGCTTGCGAATTCGCATCATCATCGGTCGTCCGGCGTCATCAGATCGCTTTGCAAAGACGTACCCATTGACTCGGTTGACCTGAATACCCGACATGCCGAGAAACATCCGAGCGAGGCTTGCATACGATTCGACCGAACCAGCCCGTGCTGCCTTCAAGTAGTGCTTCAGAGCCATTTGCGGATTGGGATCGCCGAGGATTCCCATGGAATACACCCGACCTAGCCGTGAGTTCGCACGCGTTTCGGTGGCGACGTAACCCAGACATTGCTTATAAAGTGCAACCGCTTCGAGCGGGCGGCGGGTTGCAATTCTTTGGCTATTGAACAGAAGGTCGGCAAGGGCTGAAACAGCCGCAGGGTTTTTGTCGTTCGCTGCGGGGCGCAGAGTCGCTTCGAGATCTACGTCAGGAAGGAGGAACGGATAATGCACGGCAACGATGGCCGCTTCCACAGAGAACTCGCCACCCCGTGCGAGCATCCACCTCAAGACCTTGTTCGCCAGTTCGACGTTCTGCGAAGACGCATTGCCCTCAGCGGGGGCGGTACCAGGCGCAGGTGGCTCCTTGCGTTCCGGAGTAGCGACCGACACGTCAGCGGCTGACGGCGCTTTCGGGTTGGTACCCTCGAAATCGTCGTCCTCAAAATCCAGATCGGGTTGACCAGGGGAAGCAGCCGCGCTCTCCTGCTCCGGTACATCGCCGTCGCTGGTTTCGTTAATCTCGTCGACCATTGCAGCTGCGAGGCGACCAGCCAGCGACGCGTACTGCGTTGGCGGCTGATAGAGACGTGCTGAGTCGTCGATTTGTGCGGTGCTGTTGGCACCTGCAGCAAACGCGAGCAAAGCAGCGTCGAGAATCTTTTCAAGCTGATCTTGCTTGTGCTGATACCTGTAGAAGTGTGCGAGGTCGATGTAGCAACCCGGTTCGACACTTAGCAGAGTCCGGCAATTCGCTTCGAGGAGGGCAGCATTGTTTCCTTTGGCGATATTCTGCCGCAGCCATACGAGCGACTGAACCTGAACGCTTACAAAATCCGACCGTAGCCCACGTTGAGCGATAAGGTCGCCGTCGTTCTTGGTGTCGAGATCGGGGAACTGCATGTAGCGCTGCAGCTTGACGCTGTCGACTTCTTCATTCCCACGGCGCGCGGCATCGTCGATGAGCGAGTTGATTTCAGGAAGATAATCACGCTTGCCATAACCGATCAGAAGTCGTGCGAGAGACAAGCCGGCGTCCGGTCGCGCGTGGAGCGCACGTCGATACCATTTTTCGGCTTCAGCTCGAGAATCGACGGTACCAAAATCAAGGTACGTCGCTGCCAACAACGTCATCGCGTCTGGATAGCCGGCTTCAGCAAGTGGTTTGAGATCCAGAAGTGCTTCCTGCGGCTTCCCGACTAGTCGGGCATGTCGTCCACGCTCAAGATCTGGTGGTCCTGCCGTTTCGCTGACAAGAATGCCTCGCCCATTTTTGGTCAATACCGGTAGCCCTGTGTTGAAGCCGACCGACGAGCAGCCCGCACCAACGACACTAACGAGTGTGAGTCCGGCGATGACGACTTTACGCATCACACCATCACCAGAAGTACTTGTGCAGCGGATCGGCGAAGATCTCGACCGGCTGATCGATTCTGCTGGTTTCAAGTTCGACATCTGGGGTAATGACAACGATGATGTCAGTAATGGCTGCGCTCGTGTCGAGACCATTTAGGTCGTTCAGACCATTGCTGTCGATGGTCGGTGCCGGAAGCACTCGCAGGCTGGTGACTTTGCCGGTGAGGGTTTCCGAAGATCCGTTGACTCTCAGAACGACTTCACGGCCGATCGGGAGTCGCTTCATCTGGTCGTAGTGGAATCGGGCCAAAATGTATGGCTTTGTTCCTTCTGGCACCAGTTCCATCACGGCCTGGTTGCGAAGCACGTACTGGCCACCGACTGCATATGACTTCTGGACAATGCAATCACAAGGACTAGCAATGGAGCCGCGCAACTGCTGCCCCACCAGTTCCGTCAGCTGCTGGGCGGTGAGCTTGAAGGAGCCGGAGATTCCCTCGACCACCTGGAGGAGGGCAGTTTCGAACTGGCCGGTAGCTTGCCCCTTTTTGATGGATCCACCTTCCTCGACCAGAGGAAAGAATGTTCCGTCACGAGGCATCGAGATGGTGAATGTCGTTGCCGCAACCTTCGCTGCCGTTGCGTGAGTTACGAAGACCAAATCGTACAGTTTGAAAGAAGCGTAACCAAAGGCAATCACGCCGACGGCAAGTGCTACAGCAGTGCCGAGGACCGCGCGAATTTTGCCGCCAGCGCTGAGACCGCCGCCAGCGCTGCGTGCACGCACGAAGTTTTCGCGCGACAGCGTGGTCAGCATTTCGCCGGTGCTGACCAGTTCGCCACCGAGGAACGAGGTGATGATCTGCCGCAACGCCGAGACTTCCTTGATGCCCAGTTCCTGGAAGAAGCAACCGACACGGCCGGTCTGGGCGTCCACTGTGCGGACCTCAAAGGTCACCGGGATCGTGAAGCCGACCGAATCAACATTCAGCACTACGTGGCCGGTGAACACCGCGCCGACCTTGAACGGAGTTTGACCAGGATCAAAGCTGAAGCCTCCGGCCGAAATGTCATGCAGCGAAAACTGCTTGCGAGTGCCATCGGAGGTGAACTGGATCGTCGCCGGCAGCTTGACTCTGACGAACTGACGTTGCGCTTCGGATTCGTGGACGATCCGGGAGGGGCTGGATTGAGCCATGCAAGTGTTTCCGTGACGTGAGAGTGGGGACTGATCAGCCGAATGATGATTTGAAAGTCGCGATCGTGATCACTGCTGCCGCGAACACGCTGCAGGCAGAGAACAGCATGATCCGGGACGACAGCGTGTTGAAGCGGGCGTGAAACGGGTCAAGGTGCTTGGTCAGCGTGGTCTTCTGCCGCGTCCAGGACTGGCGATCGGGGAAGAAGAACACGATGATCTTGATGACTGATCCGAGGATCTGGTTGTAGTACATCAGCGGCGGGTACATCGGCCCGACCCGGTGCCCTGCCACCATCAGCATCACGCACATCAGACAGCGGGTAATCGCGATCCAGACCAGGAAAGCAATCAGGTAATTGAAGTTGAAATGGATGCTGGCGAGCAGCGAGGCAAGCAGACCGAGCAGGCCGGTCCACATCTGCACTCGCTGATCCTGCAACACGTAATAGGTGAACCAGCCGAGCCGGGTCGGTCCGAGTTCGCGGGCGCGACCATTCTGGCGCAGCGAGTTGCCGTACCAGCGGAACATCAGCGTGCGACTGCTCTTCCAGAGGCTCGGGCTGGGCGGATGCTCGATGGTCTGAATCGCGGCATCCGGCAAATAGAACGTGCGCCAGCCGTGTTTGACGACGCTGTACCACGATGATTTGTCGTCGCCGGTCAGGAACTTCACGCGGCCGAGGCGCCAGTGCAGGATCGAGTCATTCTCGACGTCCGAGATGAACGAGTGCTGAGTGACGATCTGCGCGCGGAATACCGACATGCGGCCAGTCAGCGTCAGCACGCGGCGGCTGAGCGCCATCGAGCACATGTTGAGGTGGCGTTCCGCGAAGCGCAGCTTGTGCCACTCGCTCATCAGCTTCGAGCCGAGCACCGTGCAGAACTCGTTGGTGGTCATCGCGCCCACGTCCGGCAGCAGATGAAACATCTGCGCGCACTTGCGCATCATGCCGGGGACGAGAACGGAGTCGCCGTCGATGACCGCGACGAGTGCACGGTGATCGGGGCAATCGCGGGCGATGGCGCGGAAGCCGTGCGCCAGACCATCGCGCTTGCCGGTGCCGGGGATGCGGACGATCTTCAACGAGATGCGTTCAGGGGGCTGATAGGTTTCCCACAGCGCGCGCAACAGCAACTCATCGCCGTATTCGACGATGGAGGCAACGACGGTGCTGCGGTAGCCGCATTCGATGGCTTGCTCCAAGATCGCGCGATACACGCGGGCCGTCGTCTCGACGTCGATCCGGAAGCTGGTGACCATGAAATAGGCGTGCGATGGATCCGAGGCTGCGCCGGCTTTCACCGCCCGTTCGCGCATCCGCGGATAAGCCACGTACAGAAACCACATCGCCCGTACGAAATGCAATGCGCGAAGTGCGTACCTCCACAGCCCGACGACGCCGACCGCGATCAGAAAGTGGGACTCGGCCGGATCGAACGTGAAGCCGGGCAGCAGCAGCGCCAGCCCTCCCACGGCTGCGAGCAGCAGCAGCCAGCCCGCAGCATCGTCAAGCAACGATTGCCACGAAGAATCGGATTGCGGTGCATCAACCGGGCTGGATTCGCTCATGACGGGCTCGCGGGGACGGCGGGGGACGAACTTACCAGCAGATGCCCTGGGCGTCGGCCGTCGAAGTCGTCTGCATGAAGCCGACGAGGTCGACCAGCTTCACGCCGGGCTTCAGCTTGGCCACCACCTCGGCGAATTCCGGGTCCTTGTTACCCAGCACGATGACCTCGGCGCTGTCGACGACGTCCGCGAGGCTCGACGTCAGCAACTTCGAGACGTGCGGGATCTTCGAGTCGATGTAGTCCTTGTTGGTGCCCATCACCCGGGCGTGGTCGACGTTGCGGTCGAAGATCTTCAGCGAGTAGCCCTTGCCGATCAGCATTTCGGCGAGGTCGACCAGCGGGCTTTCGCGGAGGTCGTCGGTGCCGGATTTGAATGCCAGGCCCAGCAGGGCGACGTTGCGCTTGCCGAAGCCGGCGATCAGGTTGTACGCGCGCTCGACCTGGGTGGCGTTGCTGCGCATGATCGAGGCCAGCATCGGGTTGTCCGACTCGACCTGCGTCGAGCGGTAGTTCAGAGCGCGCAGGTCCTTCGGCAGGCAGGAGCCGCCGAAGGCGAAGCCCGGCTTCATGTAGTAGGCCGACAGATTCAGCTTGTCGTCTTCGCAGATCAGCTTCATCACTTCGCGACCGTCGACGCCGCAAGCCTTGGCGATGTTGCCGATCTCGTTGGCGAACGTGACCTTGGTGGCGTGCCAGACGTTGCAGGTGTACTTGACCATCTCCGCCACTTCGACCGGGCGGCGGAACACGGGCGCCGGCAGCACCGAGTAGATCTCGGCCAGGCCTTCGCCCGAGGCCGCGTCGAGTTCGCCGATGACCGTCATCGGCGGTTCGCGGTAGTCGGCGATCGCGGTGCTTTCGCGCAGGAACTCCGGGTTCACCGCCACGCCGAAGTCGACGCCGGCCTTCTTGCCGGACGACTGCTCGAGCGCCGGGATGACGACGTTCTTGACCGTGCCCGGCAGCACCGTGCTGCGGACCACCACCGTGTGGCGCGCGGCCTTGGTCTTCAACACGGCGCCGATTTCGCGGCACACCTGATCGACGTAGCGCAGGTCGAGGTCGCCGTTGCGCTTGCTCGGCGTGCCGACGCAGATCATCGTCAGGGAAGACCCGAGGATCGCTTCTTCCGTATCGGTGGTGGCCTTGAGCTTGCCGGCGGCAACGCCCTTGGCCAGCAGTTCGCCGAGGCCTGGCTCGACGATCGGCGACTGGCCGGAATTGATCAGCTTGACCTTCAGCGCGGACACGTCGACGCCGATGACGTCATGGCCGTAGTCCGACAGGCACGCCGCGCAGACGGCACCGACGTAGCCCATTCCGAAAATGCTGATTTGCACTGTTGACTCCCTGGTTGTCCGGATCGATCGCGCTCCGCAGAGCGCTCGAAAATAATCAAGTTACGACATTGACGATGTGGCCAGCGGAGCTGCTTGCGCCGCTTTGAGCAAGCCCCGAAGGTTCTCTGCCGATTGCACGTTTCGCGCCACACCCAATATTCCGAGGCGCAAGGCTTTGGTCGGGATAGGAATTTCCGACACGCCATCAGCCACATCGTGGCGAGGGCGGCGCCGGACCGCGGCCGCGTGGTCGCTGCAGCGCAACAAGTATACGGAGTCCCTGCAGGCTGTCACAGGAACAAAAGTGCACTAGCGCGCCGCTATCGCCGACAGCGTCACAAAACCAACATTTTGGCAAGTTATCCGGGTCCTCAGACGACGCTTGAAGGACGATGTCGAACGCGCGACCCCCGGTCACCCGGCGGTTCGGGCCGTGTTGCGCGATCATTCTGCCGAGCCGGAGCCACCGCCGTCATTTCGTGTTCACGGCCCGCCCTGCCGCCGATGTCGACCGGGAAACTTGTCTGAATTGAGTGGCTGGCCTACCACCGCGCGGTCGCCGAGCCGGGCAGTTTCCACCTGCAGCTGGCCGCCGCCAGAATCGCGCGTGCATTCGGCGCCTAGCTGCCTGTTGCCGCAGAGAGCGAGCCGGATGCCGGGCAAGGCAATCACCGCTCAATCGATCAGCGGCGATTCGCTGCCAGCGGCCTGCCAGCCGAAGCGACGCAGGCTGACCCGATCGTTCTCGAACACCACGCCTTCGGCGCGCAGGCGTCGCTTCTGTTCACGGTGGGCGTCGCTGAAGGCGGGCAAGGAAATCTGCCCGCAGGCATTGATCACCCGATGCCATGGCGTCGTCGAACCGGCGTCGAGCATGCCGCCCAGCACCCGGCCGACGAGGCGGGCGCGGCCGGGATAGCCGGCGATCCAGGCGATCTGGCCGTAGGTGCTGACTCGGCCGGCCGGTATCCGTTCGATGGTCGACAGGATGGCTCGGCGGGCGGCTTCGGCAGCATCCAGATCGGCGGCCGGCTCGTGCGCGGATTGCCGCCGCCGCGCCGGGGCTTCAGTCGGCCGGTGCGCCATACAGTGCCGTGCCGCGCAGAACGCGGCCTTCCGGAGCGAAGTCGAATACCTCGGCGGCGATCACGGCAGGTCCACCCAGCCGCGCGAGATAACGGATCAGCAGCGTCCGGCCATGACCATCCCAGTGCGCCGATTCGAGTTCGAAGTGAAGCTGGCTGATCGCGGCGACCGCACGCGTCCAGTAATCGCGCAATGCCGCCTTTCCCGACACCATGCCGCGGCCCGTGAGGGTCGCCGCCTTGGGGCTGTGAAACCGGCAGTCGTCGGCGAACAGTGCCAGCACGGCCTCGACGTCACGCGCATTCCACGCGGCGATCCAGTGCTCGGCCCAGCGTCGGGCGCTGTCGGGATTCACGGGCACTTCCGGGATCGGCGGCATGGTCAGGACAGGAGAGAAGGAGGGCAGGGAGGTCGGACGTCGGACCGCAGTTCAGGCCTGACGCAGCATTCATGACGTGTTCAGACAAGCTGATGCATTCTGCGCGGGTCGAATTCAGGCCAGCAAGGCCGTGCCGACGCTCTCTACCAGCAGTTGGTCCCACGTTTGGAGTCATCCGATGAACCGCAAACTGATCCCCGCCGCGATCCTCGCCACCCTGTTCACTGCCGCTGCCGGCCCGTCGCTGGCGCTCGGTCTCGACGCCGGTGCCGGCGTTGGCGTGGGCGTCAATGCCGGCGCACTCAATACCAATGTCGATGCCGCCGCCAAGGCCAAGCTGGATGCCGAATCCGCCGCTGCCGCCAACGCCAAGCTCAAGGCCGAGGCCGCAGCAGGCAAGGCCACCGCCGCCGGTCAGGCGGATGCCGCCGCCGCCAGCCAGGCGGCCGTTGATGCCAAGGCCGATGCCGCAGCCGGCGTCGAAGCGGGCAAGGCGGGCGCGAAGGCCGGCGTCGGCCTCGGCCTGGGTCTCGGCAAGGCCGTGAAGGGCACCGCAGGTGCTGTCGGTGGTGCCGTGAAGGGTACGGCTGGCGTTGCCGGCGATGCCGTCAAGGGCACGGCCGGCGTGGTCGGCAATACGGCGAAGGCCGGCGTCGGGGTTGCGAAGGATGCGGCGGTCGGCACCAAGGCAGCGGTCGGGTCGACGGTGCATGCGGCCGGCGGCGCGGCGGGCGCTGGCGTCAACGCCGCCGCTGGCGCGGCAGCGAACGCCGCCAACGCCAAGGTTGATGCCTCGGTCAACGTCGAAGCCGGCGCCAAGGGCGGCCAGTAAGCCAGACGGCGGAACGGCGCGGGCGCTGCTTCGGGCAGCGACCCGCGCCATAAAAAAGCGGCCGGTCATCTCGGATGACCGGCCGCTTTTTCGTGTCGGCTGCCGCGATCAGCTCTTGTGCAGCTGCTCGTAGATCTCGGCGCGCAGCGGGCCCGATGCCCACTTGACCAGCGCGGCGGGGCAGGCCGTGTTCGGCGCGAAGCCGGCGGCGATCCGGAACAGGTCGGACGTGATCCGCTCGATGCCCTGGTGGTAGGCCTTGAACAATTCGTCCTGGTTGGCGCGCATGGTCTTCAGCGATGCCAGCAGCACGCTCACCGGCACGTACGGCGCGATGCGGTCGAGAATTCGGTCGACCAGCGCCAGATCCTTGTCCTGCGGGCCTTCGTCCATCACCACACTGACCAGCTTCGGATTGCCGCCGGTGCGGTTCGCCGACTGCTTGCGCAGCTTCGGATCGCGCGCGTAGTACGCCGCGATCGCGAGGATGATGAACAGCTCGTCGTAGGAATCCTCGGTGAAGTTGATGTCGTCCGGAATCAAGCCCTTCAACGCTGGCTTGAACGCTGCCAGCAGGCCGGGGAACTCCTCGTCCAGCCGGGCAAGGCGGCGGAATGAATCGGTCATCGCGTGCATCTCCGTGAGCGGGGTCCCGACGCCTGATGCTCGGGTGTTGCCGGAGTATAGCGGCGGCCTATGCGCGGCTTGGTGACAGCGGCCGCGCTCAGACCCGCAGGTTGCCCGACAGCACCGCCACGCTGTGGCCACCGACCCGGACGGCGCTCACCGCCCCGCCCACGCGATCGGCCTCGATGTGCAGCACGCTCGGCCGGCCCATCTCCAGCCCCTGATGGATCACCGCGCGCAGCGTGCCGTTCTCGATCGTCGACTCCAGCGCCATCCGCCCGGCCAGCGCCACCGCCGCCGAACCGGTCGCCGGGTCCTCGATCACCCCTGAGCCCGGCGCGAACATCCGGGCGCGGATCTCGCCCTCGTAACCCTGCGCCGTCACATAGACGTGATGCGCCCAACGGCCGTGCAGATGCTCGCGCCACAGCGCCACGTTCATCTCGACGCCCGCCAGCAGTTCCGGCGTCCGCAACGGTACCAGCAGGTACGGCACGCCGCAGCTGACCGTGGCCACCTCGCCGATATCCGTCTCGCTCAGCCCCAGCATCGCCGCGATCACCGCGTTCGACGGCCACGGCTCCTGCCCGCGCTGCGGCAGCACCGCCGTGGTCAGCTCCGCGTAGGGCGCACGACCCACCTCGCGCTGCACCCGCACCGGCACCGGGCCGACGTTCTCCTCCAGCACGAAGCGCACGTCCTCACCCTGCGGCGCCAGCCCCAGCTCCGCGAGCACGCAGGCCGTGCCGACGGTTGGATGGCCGGCGAACGGCAGTTCCACATCCGGCGTGAAGATGCGCAGCCGGCAGAGCGCTTCCGCCCGCGTCGGCGGCAGCACGAACACCGTTTCCGACAAATTGAACTCGCGGGCAATGGTCTGCATCTGCCGCGTGTTCAGGCCATCGGCATCCAGCACCACGGCCAGCGGATTGCCGCCGAAGCGGGTTTCGGTGAAGACGTCGAGGGTGTGGAAGCTGAGCATTGCCGGGGGATAGTGGGGGGCACGAGAAATAGCGTGCGCTTTGCGCGCTAACTCTGCAGGTCGGTGATGGCGTGATCATGCGCGAAGCGGATGCTACGTATCTGTCCGAGCTATCTGCGTGACCTTGATCGAAGACATAGGACCGGTGATGACCCGCCGCAGCGGCGTAGCCCGGATAGAGCGAAGCGAAATCCGGGAGACGGTGGCTGCGAAGTGAAAGCTGTCCGGATTTCGCGTTCCTCTATCCGGGCTATCTCGCTCGAGCGAAGGGTTAGGCTGCACCGTGTGCGACGATTCCTTCGACCAGTTGCCCAAAGGTACTGTTCGCATGACCACGCCAGAACTCTTCCGTTGGCCGGATCGAGAAGCGCTCGTCTAGCATTTCAACGACTGCTTCAAAGACGCTCTCCGGGTCAGTGGAGTCGAACGAGGGACCGTGAAACACAACATCCACCATGTCATCAGGCATGAAGTAAGGCGACTTCCACCCAAGACAACAAGCAAGTAAATCGCCAATCGCGCTAGCCACCTCAAGTTGCCTTCCTGTCCAAATCGCCATTGATTCCGGAGTGCGACTCGCTTGCGCTCGCTTCAACGGGCCGAAGAACGAGAGATCCGGTCCCAGCCACCGGACCCCAATGAAAAACTTCTTCCACGGATTCGTTGGTGGGAAGTGATCCGGAAACTTGAGTCTGCTCATGCGAATGTTGGTGCGGCCTAATTTGAATTAGCCATCAAAATCGCCGATCAAATCGGAGTGTTATCAGGCAAAAACGCCCGACGATGCTGGAAGATAACGTGGTGTGGCGCGGACAACCCGCAGATTCGAGACAGAATCCAGTCGACTTCACCTTTGTGCGATAAGCCCGCGACGCCTGTGCATTCACCGCCCGAGCACGTCGTTGAATGGCGCAGCACCACGCTGCAGATCACCCGCCACCCACGCACGGACCTAGCAACCCGGCCCAGCGACTCTGAAGCGCCGCCAACCCCACCGCCGCATTGGCCGGACTGGTCGACGGCATCGCCAGCACACGGAGAGCGTCGAGCCGGGTGCCGAGCGCCGGTGCCACCGATCGCCGGAATGCGTCCCGTGCCGTACCGCCATTCAGCGCGATGACCTCAAGCGCCGGATGACGTACCAGTAGGCGGGCGATGTCGTTCGGCACTTCGGTGCCGCGCACGATGCGGCTGTCGAGGCTGCCGGGGCGTTCGCAGCTGTGCAGCACGTCCCATAGCGCGACACCGGCATGGTTCAGCGCGGTGACGCGGGTGTCGTAATCGTCAGCCAGCGGTACGCCGAACAGCGCCTGCATCAGCGGCCAGAAGCGGTTGCGCGGGTGGGCGTAGTACTGCTGCGCGGTCAGCGAGGCGACGCCGGGCATTGAGCCCAGGATCAGGATGCGGGCGTGCCCGGCCGGCGGTTCGCGCGGCGGCAGGCTGGTGACCGGTGATGCCACGCGGCGTCAGCCGAAGTGGCCGGCGATGATGCGTCCCTGCGAGTCCAGTTCCACGAAGTAGCGGCTGCGGTCGTGGCGGAGCTCGCGGGTGGCGATGGAGCCGGGCAGCACCACGAATACCGTGGGATAGCGCTGCTGGAACGCGGCTACGGTCGGCCGGGTGGCGATGTAGCGATCGAAGTCGGCGAGGTCGTTGACGTCGGCCACCTTGGGCTTCGACTTTGACCTCGACGTCGGTTGCGGCTGGCCGGCCGTGGTCGCGTTGGCCAGCGGTTCCGCCAGCAGCATCGACGGCGTGCGCGGCATCGAGATCAGCTGGAAGAACTGCTGCCACTGTTCCGGCGAGCCGGCCCTGGCATTGCCGTGCCGTTCGACGTGGCCGCGCACCAGCGCCTCGCCCCAGCTGTAATTGATGATGTAGGCGCGGTACTTCTCGATGAACTTCAGGCGCTGCGCGGCGCGCTCCGGGGAATACAGCAGGAAGCGCTGCATCCAAGCCACGGTGTCCTCAGCGCTGGTGGCGCCGTCCAGATAGCGCCGTGCGGCTTCGATGCCGGCCGGCTTCAGCGCCTGCGCGGCCTCGACGATCTCCAGATAGCGCGCCGCCTCGGCCGGCTTGAACCCGGCGGCCTTGAACAGCTGGCGGGTGAAGGCCAGCAGATCCTTGCCGGGGAAGGCGAGGCCGACGCCGAAATCGGCCGTGCCTTCGGCGATCAGGGATTGCGGCGAGAACAGCGCGTAGACGGTGAACTCCGGCCATTGCTCACCGATCACCAGCCCGTTCTCCAGCAGCGCGTTATAGACGTGGTGGCCCGGATAACCCTCGTGCGCGGCCAGTTCGATGACGCGCGCCACCGGAATCGGCAGCTCGGTATTGATCTCGATGCGGCTCCGCAGCCGGCCCTGGTACCAGTTGTAGGCGCTCCACGGCTTGCCGCTGACCAGAGCCAGTTCGACGTGTTCGCCGATCGGCATCGGCAGGTGCTGGTAGCTGCGCGTGCGGGCCTCGTCCAGCGCCAGTGCCATGACCTTTTCGAGCTTCGCAGCCGGCACCGCGTAACGGTCGAGATAGCGGTTGTAGCGCTCGGTCAGCGTGCGCTTGGCGTCGCCTTTCTCGACCGGCAGCCGCTTTTCGATCCGCGCCAGGATCGGCGCGAAGTCGGCTTCCTGGTAGTGCGGCGCCACGCTGTCGTACAGCGCGCGGGCCTCGTCGTCGAAGCGGAAGCGTGTGCCCTGCAGCATCTGCGCGCGGGCCACGAGTGCCGCCAGCTGCTTGACCAGATAGCTGCGCCGCAGGCCGACCTTCTCCGGCCGGGTCTGGAACTGCGGGCTGTCGGCGCCGTCCACGGCGGCCAGCAGCTTTTGCGCGGCCTGCTCGATCTGGGCCGGGCTGAGCGCCTGCCGGCGGACCTCGTCGCGCAGCGCGGCCGGGCCGTAATAGGCGTCGACCAGGTCGGCATCGTGTTCGCCCAGCGCCAGCACCAGCCGCAGGTACTGCTCGCCGATCTCGTTGAGCGTCATCACGCGGGTGTCCAAGCGGGCGGCGGCGCTGTCCGCACCGCGAAAGGGAAGATGGCTGCAGGCACTGGCGGCCAGCAGGGCGCTGCACAGCAGCAGCGTTCGGATGGCAGGACGCATCGGGCGATGGAAAGGGCCGGGCGGGGACTTTCGTATCATCGTCCGGTCCCCGAATCTGCGTAAACCCTCATGTCCTTCGCCTTCCTCCGCGCTGCCGGCGCAGCCCTGACCCTGGGTGTCTCGACGATGCTGAATCCCGTACTGGCCGGCGAGATCGTCGACCCGCATTCCCACGCCAACAGCAGCGAGGTGCGCAGCACCCATCTGGCGCTCGATCTCGACGTCGACTTCGCGACCTCGCGGCTGAAGGGGCGCGTGGAGATCCGCTTCGAACGGCTGAAGGCCGATGCCGATCGTCTGGTGCTCGACAGCCGCGCGCTCGACGTGCAGGCCGCCGAGGCCAGCGCCGATGGCAAGACCTGGACCGCCACACGCTTCGTGCTGGGCGACAACGATGCCGTGCTTGGCCAGGCGCTGACGGTCACCTTGCCGCCGCAGGCCACGCGCGTCCGTATCCGCTACGCGACGCGGCCGGAAGCGTTCGGCCTGCAATGGCTGAAAGCCGCGCAGACCGCCGGCAAGAAACAGCCGTTCCTGTTCTCGCAATCGCAGGCGATCCACGCCCGCAGCTGGATTCCATTGCAGGATTCGCCAGCCGTGCGCACCACCTACGAGGCACGCGTGAAGACGCCGAAGGGCCTGCGCGCGGTGATGAGCGCGGAGATGTCGGACGCACCCGACGCCGCCGGCTACTGGACGTTCAAGATGCCGCAGCCGATCCCGAGCTACCTGATCGCGATTGCAGTCGGCGATCTCGCCTTCCAGAGCACCGGTCCGCGCACTGGCGTCTACGCCGAACCGGCGACCCTGAAGGCCGCCGCCTGGGAATTCGCCGACACCGAAACCACCGTCGCGCTGTGCGAAAAGCTGTTCGGCCCGTACCGCTGGGGCCGCTACGACCTGCTGGTGCTGCCGCCGAGCTTCCCGTACGGCGGCATGGAAAACCCGCGGCTGACCTTCGTCACGCCGACCATCATCACCGGCGATCGCCAGCTGGTGTCGCTGATCGCCCACGAGCTGGCCCACAGCTGGTCCGGCAACCTGGTGACCAATGCCACCTGGGAAGACTTCTGGCTCAACGAGGGCTTTACCGAATACCTGACCTTCCGGCTGACCGAAGCGCAGTTCGGCAAGGCGCGCGGCGACATGGAGCGGGTGATCGGCGTGGCCGAGCTGCGCGAGGCGCTGGCGCAGGCGGCCTCCGATGAAGATCGCAAGCTCAAGCGCGGCTTTCCGTCACGCGATCCCGACGAAGTGTTCAGCAGCATTCCCTACCAGCGCGGCGCGCTGTTCCTCGTCTATCTGGAATCGAAATTCGGTCGCGAAGCCTTCGATGCCTTCCTGCGCGGCTGGTTTGACAGCCACGCGTTCCAGAGCGCGACCAGCGAGCAGTTCCTGGCCTATCTCGACGAGCGTCTGCTCAAGACCCGGCCGGGTGCGGTGACCCCGGCGCAGATCGATGCCTGGGTGTCGCAGCCGGCCATGCCGTCCGATGCCGTCTACGCGGTGTCCGACGGGCTGACCCAGGTCGATGCCGCACGTGATCGCTGGCTGGCCGGCCAGACGCCGATCACCGCGATGGGCGCCGGCCAGTGGACCGTGCATCAGTGGGAGCACTTTTTCGAAGGCTTCCCGAAGACCGTCACCGCCGCGCAGCTCAAGGAACTGGATGCCGCCTTCAAGCTGACCGGCAGCGGCAACGCGATCATCGCCAGCCACTGGTACGCGCTGGCCGTCGGCAGCGGCCAGGTGGCGATGGTGTTGCCGGCGATGACCGAGTACCTCGGCCGGGTCGGCCGCATGAAGCTGATCAGCCCGATCTACCGGGCGCTGGCCACTACCGATGCCGGCCGTGTCCAGGCGCGGGCGCTCTTCGCGAAGCTGGGCCCGGGCTATCACCCGATCGCCCAGCAGGCGGTGGAGCGGATTCTCAAGGGCAGCTGATGCAGCTTCGCCCCGGTATGGGGCGCCGGGGCGAGCCGGCTGCCGGGTTCAGTGCACCTTGCGCGACATGCCCTTCAGGCGCTCGGCGTCCTTGTTGCCCTTGCCGGTATCCATCACCGGGCGCAGCTTGCCGCCGCCATTCGGACCTGCGGCTTTCTTCGCCGCCAGCGCATCCTTGAGGATCTCGGCGGCGGATTTCTTCTTTGGCGGTTCGTTGCTCATGGCGTGCAGTTTACCGCTGCGCGCCAGTACCGAGACGCCGGAGCCCCGGACGTCAGAGCGCCAGCCGCCGGATATCGCCGAGCAGCTTGCCGAGCAGCACGATGGTGCGGGCCGCATAGGCGCCATCGATCACCCGGTGGTCGTAGCTGAGCGACAGCGGCACCATCAGCCGAGGCTGGAAGGCCTTGCCGTCCCAGACCGGCTTCACCACCGCCTTCGACACGCCGAGGATGCCGACTTCCGGCGCGTTGACGATCGGCGTGAAGTGGCTGCCGCCGATACCGCCGAGGCTTGAGATCGAGAACACGCCGCCCTTCATGTCGGCGCCGGTCAGCTTGCCGTCGCGCGCCTTCTTGGCCAGCTCGCCGGTTTCGATCGCCAGCTGGGTGATGGTCTTCTTGTCGACATCGCGCACCACCGGCACCACCAGCCCGTTCGGCGTGTCAGCCGCGAAGCCGATGTGCGTGTAGTGCTTCTGGATCAGGCTTTCGCCGTCCGGCGACAGCGAGGCGCGGAACTCCGGATAGGCGTCCAGCACCTTGGCCACCGCCTTCATCATGAACGGCAGCAGGGTCAGCTTCGGGCCGCCGCCTTTCGCGCTTTCGTCGGACATCTCCTTGCGGAAGGCTTCCAGTTCGGTGATGTCGGCTTCGTCGGTCTGGGTGACGTGCGGAATGTTCAGCCAGGCGCGGTGCAGGTGCGCCGCCGAAATCTTGCGGATGCGCGCCAGCGGCTTGGTGTCGATCGGCCCGAACTGCGCGAAGTCGACCGCCGGAATCGGCGGGATGCCGGCGCCGCCGGATGCCGCTGCGGCTGCTGCCGGAGGCGGGCTGCTCAGCGCCTTCTTGACGTAGCCCTGCACGTCTTCCTGGGTGATCCGGCCTTTCGGCCCGCTGCCGCTGACCCGGGCCAGATCGACGCCCAGTTCGCGGGCGAACTTGCGGATCGACGGGCTGGCGTAGGGCACTGCGGCATTGCCGTCGGCGGTTGCCGGAGCGGGCGGCTCGGCAGCGGTGGCTGCCGGCTTGGCGGCGGACTCGGCCGGCGCCGGTGCGGCGGCTGGCGCTTCGGCCTTGACGGCCGGTGCCGGGGCTTCAGCCTTCGCGGCGGGGGCGGCAGCAGCCGCGCCGGCACCGGTCAGCGTGCAGACCGCGCTGCCCATCGCCACCTTGTCGCCAACCTTGATGACCAGGCCGCTGACGACGCCGGCCGCCGGGGCCGGCACGTCGAGCGTTGCCTTGTCCGACTCCAGCACCACCAGCGTCTGGTCCTTCTCGACCGTATCGCCATCGGCGACCAGCACCTCGATCACCGGCACGTCCTTGTAATCGCCGATGTCCGGGATGGTGACCGCGATCGGTGCCGCCGCTGCCGCTGCGGGCGGCGCTTCGGCCGCTGCTGGCGGAGGCGCAGGCGCCGGTGCAGCGGCAGCGCTTGCCGGCGCGGCTTGCTTCGCCGGTGCCGCTGGTGCAGCGGTCGGTGCTGCTGCCGCCGCCGCAGGTTCGGCGCTGGCGGTTTCCAGCACCAGCACGGCATGGCCCATCGACACGCGGTCGCCGACCTTGATGGCGATCGACTTCACCACGCCCGCTTCCGGCGCCGGCACGTCGAGCGTGGCCTTGTCCGATTCCAGCGTGGCGATCGCCTGGTCTTTCTCGACGGTATCGCCGACGGCAACCAGCACTTCGATGACCGGCACGTCCTTGTAATCCCCGATGTCGGGGACCGTGACTTTCAGTTCGCTTGCCATGGCTTCAGACGGTGACCGGGTTGGGCTTGGACGGATCGAGGCCGTACTTCTTGATGGCGGCGGCGACCTTCGCGCGCGGCAGCTGGTTCAGGTCGGCCAGCGCGCTGAGCGCCTTGACGGTGATCCAGCGGCGGTCGACCTCGAAGAAGTTGCGCAGCGCCTCGCGCGAATCGCTGCGGCCGTAGCCATCGGTGCCGAGCACATGGAACGGCATCGGCACGAACGGGCGGATCTGCTCCGGATAAGCCTTCATGTAGTCGGTGGCGACGATCGCCGGGCCGCTCATGCCGGTCAGCACCTCGGTGACGTACGGCACGCGCGCGTCCTCGTTCGGATGCAGCAGGTTCCAGCGTTCGGCATCGCGGCCGTCGCGGGCCAGCTCGTTGAAGCTCGGCGCGCTCCAGACATCGCTGGTCACGCCCCAGTCGGCCTTCAGCAGCGCGGCGGCGGCGATCACCTCGCGCAGGATCGAGCCGGAACCGAGCAGCTGCACGTGCAGCTTCGCCGGCTTTTCGCAGGCGCTGAGCAGGTACAGGCCCTTCATGATCCCGGCTTCGACGCCGGCCGGCATCGCCGGATGCGCGTAGTTCTCGTTGTGCAGGGTCAGGTAGTAGTACTCGTCCTTCTGCGGGCTGCCGTCTGACGGGTACATGCGGCGCATGCCTTCGGACAGGATCACCGCCACTTCGTAGGCGTAGGCCGGATCGTAGGCGCGGCAGTTCGGAATGGTGGCGGCGGCGAGGTGGCTGTGGCCGTCCTCGTGCTGCAGGCCTTCGCCGTTCAGCGTGGTGCGCCCCGCCGTGCCGCCGAGCAGGAAGCCGCGTGCCCGCATGTCGCCGGCCGCGTAGCAGAGATCGGCGACGCGCTGGAAGCCGAACATCGAATAGAAGATGTAGAACGGCAGCAGCGACACGCCGTGGTTCGAGTAGCTGGTGGCGGCCGCGATCCAGGAGCTCATCGCGCCCGATTCGGTGATGCCTTCCTCCAGCACCTGGCCCTTGACGTCTTCCTTGTAGAAGGCGAGCTGGTCGGCGTCTTCCGGCTTGTACTTCTGGCCGACCACCGAATAGATGCCGAGCTGGCGGAACATGCCTTCCATGCCGAAGGTGCGCGCCTCGTCCGGCACGATCGGCACGATGCGCGGGCCGATCTTCTTGTCGCGCAGCAGCATCTGCAGTGCCTGCACGAAGGCCATGGTGGTGGAGATCTCGCGTTCGCCGGTCGCTGCCAGCAGGCGGTCGAAGATCGACAGGCCCGGGATTTCCAGCGACTCGCCGACGGCGCGGCGCGACGGCAGGCAGCCGCCCAGGGCGGCGCGGCGCGCCTTCAGGTACTGGATTTCCGGCGAGTCATCGGCCGGCCGGTAGAACGGCGTGTCCTTGATCTGATCGTCGGAGATCGGCAGCCGGAAGCGGTCGCGGAAGGCGCGGAGCGCGTCCTCGCCCATCTTCTTCTGCTGGTGGGTGATGTTCTGGCCTTCGCCGGCTTCGCCCATGCCATAGCCCTTGACGGTCTTGGCGAGGATCACCGTTGGCGTGCCGACGTGCTTCGAGGCGGCGGCGTAGGCGGCGTAGATCTTGTGCGGATCGTGACCGCCGCGGTTCAGCTGGCCGATGTCCTCGTCGGACATCGTCGACACCAGCTTCAGCGTTTCCGGATGCTTGGCGAAGAAGTGCTCGCGCGTGTACTTGCCGCCCTTGGCCTTGTAGTTCTGGTACTCGCCGTCGACGGTCTCGTTCATGACCTTGACCAGCTGACCCGAGCGGTCGGCCGCCAGCAGGCCGTCCCAGAGACCGCCCCAGATCACCTTGATGACGTTCCAGCCGCCGCCCCGGAACACGCCTTCGAGCTCCTGGATGATCTTGCCGTTGCCGCGCACCGGGCCGTCGAGGCGCTGCAGGTTGCAGTTGACGACGAACACCAGGTTGTCGAGCTTCTCGCGCGCGGCGATGTCGATCGCGCCCAGGCTTTCCGGCTCGTCCATCTCGCCGTCGCCGCAGAAGCACCAGACCTTGCGGCCGCTCGGCTTCATCAGGCCACGGTTCTCCAGGTACTTCATCAGGCGTGCCTGGTAGATCGCCTGGATCGGGCCGAGGCCCATGCTGACGGTGGCGAACTGCCACAGCTCCGGCGCCAGCCACGGATGCGGATACGACGGCAGGCCCTTGCCCTCGGTTTCCATGCGGAAATGGCGGACCTGGTCTTCGCTCAGGCGGCCTTCAAGGAAGGCGCGGGCGTAGATGCCCGGCGTGCAATGACCCTGGAAGTAGACGAGATCGGCGCCGTCAGCGTGGTCCGGGCCTTTCCAGAAATGGTTGAAGCCGACGTCGTAGAGCGTCGCAGCACTGGCGAAGCTGGCGATGTGGCCGCCGATGCCGGAGTGCTCGCGGTTGGCGTTGATGACCATCGCCATCGCGTTCCAGCGGATGATCGAGCGGATCTTCCACTCCAGCGCGTGGTCGCCCGGCGAACGCTCCTCCAGGTGCGGCGGAATGGTGTTGACGTAGGCGGTGTTCGGCGAGAACGGGATGTAGGCGCCGCTCAGGCGCGCCTTCTCCTGCAGCGCTTCGAGCAGGAAATGCGCGCGCTCCGGGCCTTCGCGTTCCAGCACGGCCGCGAGCGCCTCCAGCCATTCGCGGGTTTCCTGCGGGTCCCGGTCGGCGACGACGGGCGGGGGAGAGCTTGTGGGTCCGGTCATGGCAGTCGCAATCCTGTGAGGGCGGGCGTTCCATCGGCATCCCGATGATGCGCCGATGCCGTCCGCCCAACGATGTCGGCCAGCAGCCGACCTGAGGCGCGGACATTAGACCGGGCTATTCGATACGTCCAATATATGTAACAAGCACTTTCAATACTTTCTGAGTACCTATCATGGAGCTGCGACACCTGCGCTATTTCGTCACCGTGGCCGATGAGCTGCACTTCACGCGTGCCGCGAAGCGGCTGGGCATGGAGCAGCCGCCGCTGAGCCAGCAGATCCGCGCGCTGGAAACGGAAATCGGCACGCCGCTGTTCGAGCGCAAGGCGCGCACTGTGACCCTGACCGATGCCGGACGCGGCTTTCTCGATGACGCGCGGGCGATCCTGGCCCACGTCCAGCGCGCCACCGACCACGCCCGCAGAGTCGCCCGCGGCGATCTCGGCCGCATCGGCGTCGGCATGATCAATTCGGCGCCGTTCCACCCGTTCGTGCCGCGCGTGCTGCGCGAGTACGGCCAGCAGTATCCGGAGGTGGCGCTGTCGCTGGACGAGAACTCGACGCCACTGCTGGCCGCCGCTGTGTTGGCGGATCAGCTCGATGTCGCCTTCGTCCGGCCGCTGCTGGGCGACGAGCCCGACCTGGTCAGCGAAGCGCTGTTCGACGAGGACGTGCTGATCGCGCTGCCGCAGGCGCACCGGCTGGCCGCCGAGCCGGAGCTGCGCGTCGAGCAGCTGAAGGCGGAAGCCTTCGTGCTGTTTTCGCGGCCGGTCGGTGCCGGGCTGTACGACGACATCCTTGCCGCCTGCCGGCGCGCCGGCTTCAGCCCGCGCATCGGCCAGGAAGCCTCGCAGGTGACGTCGATCGTCAACCTGGTTGCCGCCGGCCTCGGCGTGTCGCTGGTGCCGGCCTCAATGCAGCAGATCCATTCCGACGGCGTGGCCTACCGGCGGATCGTCGGCGATGCACCAAAAGCGCGCATGAGCCTGGTCTACCGGCGCGGCGATGAGTCGGCGACGGTGCGCAACATGGTGGCGCTGGCGCGCGCGGTCGCCAGGCGGATGGGGCTGTAGGTCGGCCGGCGGGTGCCGGAATCAGCCGCGCGGCATCAGCAGCGCGCCGGGCCGCTCGGCCCGCAGCCGGCGCAGTTCGCCGAGCGCGAAATGGATGAAGCCAAGGCCGGAGTAGACCGGCGAGATCAGGTTGACGATCGGAATCAGCTGGATCAGCGCCGCCACCACGCCGAGCCCGAACAGCGGGCTGCCGTGGCGGCGAAGAATTTCCTGGTATTCCTCGGCGGTGGCGTGTTCCGCCAGCGCGTCGTAGCGGAACACGCGGTCGTTGAGGTAGCCGGCCAGCGCGATCGGGATCAGGAAAGCGAACGGCACGATCAGCCACAGCGGCAGCGCGATCACCCACAGCACGAGGTAGACCAGCAGCGCGCCCAGGCTGTTGGCGACGCTGCCCCAGGTGCTGCCGAAGCGGCCGCGCGCCAGTTCGGGGTACTCGGTGCGGGCGATGTGCTCGACCATGACCGGCATCGCGAACACCGAGGTGATGAAGATCGCCGTCGCCGCCACCAAGGTCGGCAGGAACAGGAAGATCACGATCAGCGTCAGCGCGCCGACGATCCACGAGATGCCCCATTCGTTCAGGAAGGCATCGACCGGCTGGTACTCCGCGAAGCTGCGCAGCGCCGCCATGCCCTGCGACCAGAACAGGATCAGCAGCACCGTCCACAGCAGCAGGGAGCCGACCAGCGGCCACAGCACGAGGCCGAGCATGCGGCCCTGGAACTGGCTGCGGGTGGCGTCGATCAGGGCCTGGAACATGGGGCGGTCTCGTCAGGGATGCTGCGGTTCGGCATCCGGCAGCGGCTTCACGCCCTTGATGCCGGACGCGAGGATGCCGTCGCGCAGCGCACGGATCGCGGCCAGGCGCGGGAAGCTGCGCCGCCAGACCATGCCGATGGTGCGGCCCGGTGCCGGTGCCGCGAACGGCACGGTCGGCAGCGGGTTCGGCTCCGGCGGCCGGTTGGCGATCGAGCCGTTCGGCATCACCGTGATGCCGAGCCCGGAGCCGACCATGTAGCGGATCGTCTCGATCGAGCTGCCGGTCACCGGCCGCGGCCCGTCGCCTTCGGCGGTCACGCACTTCGGGCAGGCGGCGATCACCTGTTCGCGGAAGCAGTGACCGGGGCCGAGCAGCAGCAGGTGCTCTTCGGCCAGCTTCTTGGCCGGCAGGTTCGGCAGTGCCGCCCAGCGGTGACCGGGCGGCAGCATGACCACGAATTCCTCGTCGTAGATCGGCCAGGCCGACAGGCCCTGCAGGTCGATCGGCAGCGCCAGCAGTGCGACGTCCAGCTCGTTGTCGCGCAGCTGTTCGAGCAGCACGCCGGTGAAGTTCTCCTCGATCATCAGCGGCATCAGCGGTGCGGCGTCGCGCATCAGCGGCACCAGGGTCGGCAGCACGTAAGGGCCGACCGTGTAGATGGCGCCCAGCCGCAAGCTCCCGACCAGCTCGTCCTTGCCTTCGCGGGCGATGTCTTCGACGCGCTTGGCCTCGGCCAGCACCTTGCGCGCCTGCTCGATGATCCGCGCGCCCACCGGCGTCGGCTTGGCTTCGCCGCGGATGCGCTCGAACAGCGTCACGCCGAGTTCGTCCTCGAGCTTCTTCAGCGCCACCGACAAGGTGGGCTGGGAGACGAAAGAACGCTCGGCGGCGCGCGAGAAATGGCGCTCCTTGTCGAGGTTCACGAGATAGCGGAGTTCGGTCAGCGTCATGGGCGATCGGTACGGGAGCGGGCGCCGGACGCCGCTGCGGGCGTCTGCCGGATGGGCCGGATTCTAGACCGTCGCAGGCTGCCGTCGATCAGCCAAGCAGCTGCCGCAGCCGCTGCACGACGGCATGGACGATCGACAGCAGGCAGGCCAGCACGCCGAGTGCGGTGATGCCGTAGGCGATCAGCGCCAGCCCGTGCTGGCCGCTGGCGGCCGCAGCAAAGCCGGACAGGCCGCCGAAGCCGGCCAGGCCGAAGCAGACCGAGGCCGGGATCAGCCGCCTGCCGGCGGGCGGCGCGGCAGCGGGACGCTGCCGGCGCAGGGCGCGTGGCGCTGCGATGTCAGGCCAGCCAGTCGCGCGGCCGCAGGAAGTCGGCCAGGAACGCCGCTTCCGGGCTGCCGGGTTCGGGCTGGTGGTTGTAGTGCCAGGCCACCAGCGGTGGCATCGACATCAGGATCGATTCGATGCGGCCCTTGGACTGCAGCCCGAACAGGGTGCCGCGATCCCAGACCAGGTTGAACTCGACGTAACGGCCGCGCCGGTACAGCTGCCAGTCGCGCTCGCGCTGCGTGTACGGCATGCCGAGCCGGCGCTCGACGATCGGCACATAGGCCGGCAAGAAGTGATCGCCGACGCTCCGCATCAGCGCGAAGCTGGCCTCGAAGCCGCCGACCGTCCAGTCGTCGTAGAACAGGCCACCGATGCCGCGCGGCTCGTTGCGGTGCTTGAGGAAGAAGTAGTCGTCGCACTGCGCTTTCAGCTTGCCGAACACCTCCGGGCCGAACGGCGCGCAGGCGTCGCGGGCGGTCGAGTGCCAGTGCACGGCGTCTTCCGTGAAGCCGTAGTACGGTGTCAGATCGAAGCCGCCGCCGAACCACCAGACCGGCTCCTCGCCCTCTTTCTCCGCGATCAGGAAGCGGACGTTCGCGTGCACGGTCGGCGCATAGGGATTGCGCGGATGGAAGACCAGCGACACGCCCATCGCCCGGAAGCCACGGCCGACCAGTTCCGGCCGCGCGGCGGTCGCCGCCGGCGGCAACCGGGTGCCGCGGATGTCGGAGAAATTGACGCCGGCGCGTTCAAACACCGCGCCATCGGCCAGCACCCGGGATTCGCCGCCGCCGCCCTCATCGCGCTGCCAGGCATCGCGAAGGAATTTCGCGCGGCCGTCGATGCGCTCGACTTCGGCGCAGATGCGGTCCTGCAGGCTGCGGAGATAGGTTTCGACGTCCTTCGGACGGGGCGTTTCAGTCTTGGTCATGCGCCGAAGTGTAGTGCGGCGTGGGCGCGGCGCGCGCTAGACGTGCTTCCGGCTCAGCGCCGCAGGATGTTGCCGTTGGTGGCGTCGCGAATGATAGTCGGCCGGTCGAGCCCGCCGAGGGCGCCGGGCACCAGCAGGTCGAACTGGTTGCGCAGGTGGATGCGCGCCGCGCCCGGGCTTGCTGCCGGCGGATCGCCGGCGCGGTTGGCGCTGGTCGACACGATGGCCCCACCAAACGCATCGCAGAGCCTGGCCGCGACCGGATGCGCGGTGACCCGTACGGCCACGGTGTCGCGATCGCCGCTGATCCACAGCGGGCAGTGCTCGCTGGCCGGAAACACCCAGGTGGAAGCGCCGGGCCAGGTCGCCGTGGCGCGCCGCCAGGCCATCCGCGACGGCACTTCGATGTATGGCTCGATCATCTCCAGGGTCGAGCCGATCAGGATCAGGCCCTTCTGCCATTCGCGGTTCTTGATCTTCAGCAGCCGCTCGACCGCCCGACGGTTCTGCGGGTCGCAGCCGATGCCCCAGACCGCTTCGGTCGGGTAGACGACGACGCCGCCGGTGCGCATCAGACGACCAGCCAGTGCCAGCTTGCTTGCGTTCAGCATGGTGGCGAAACCCTTCAGCCCTTCTTGGCGTAGACGGTGCGCTTGGTCAGCGTCGGCGCACGCGCTGCCTTCTTGGTCGCCTTCTTCTTCGCGGCCGCCTTCTTGGCCGGCGCGCGCTTCACGGCGGCCTTCTTGACCACCACGGCGTCATCGGTGCCCGGTGCAGCTTTCTTGGCAGCGGCCTTCTTCTTGGCGCCCTTCTTGGCCGGCTTGGCGGCTTCGGCTTCAGCGAGGTAGGCCTCGCATTCGAAGACGCTGAGCTTCTCGGCGTCGCGGGTGCGCGGAATCGGCGCCTTGCGCGTGCCGTCGGTGATGTACGGCCCGAAACGCCCCTTGATGATGCGGATGCCGGTACCGTCGAAGGTCCTGATGGTCGCAGCGTCCAGCGCGGCGGCCTTCTGCTCGATCAGCTCGATAACGCGCGGCAGCTCGATCGTGTAGGGATCGTCGTCCTTCTTCAGCGACACGAAGCTCTTGCCGTGGCGCGCATACGGCCCGAAGCGGCCGATGTTGACCTCGACCTCGTCGCCGTTCGGCATCGCACCCAGCTTGCGCGGCAGCTTGAACAGCTCCATCGCCTCTTCAAGCGTGATGGTGTCGATGCGCTGGTTGCCCCGGAGGCTTGCGTAGCGCGGCTTCTCGGAGGTGGTGTCGCCTTCCTCGACGCGAGCGCCGATCTGCACGTACGGCCCGTAGCGGCCGAGGCGGGCAGTGACCGGCTTGCCGCTGGCAGGGTCGATGCCGATGGTGCGCGTCTCGGACACTTCCGAGCGCGACAGTTCCATCTTCTCGTCGACCATCGGCTTGAAGATGCCCCAGAACTTCGCCAGCAGCGGCACCCAGGCCTGTTCGCCGCGCGACACGGCGTCGAGATCGTCTTCGAGCTTGGCGGTGAATTCGTAGTCGACGTAGCGGGTGAAGTGCTCGGTCAGGAAGCGGTTGACGATCATGCCGACGTCGGTCGGCGTGAACGCCTTGCCGTCGAGGCGCACGTAGTCGCGGGCCTGCAGGGTCGAGATGATCGAGGCATAGGTCGACGGGCGGCCGATGTCGTATTCCTCGAGCGTCTTGACCAGGCTGGCTTCGGTGAAGCGCGGTGGCGGCTGGGTGAAGTGCTGCTCGGGCAGCAGTTCGAGCAGCGTGACGACGTCGCCGACTTCCAGCGGCGGCAGACGCTTCTCGTCGTCTTCCTTGGCCTCGTTCTCGTCGTCGACGGCGATGCCATAGGCGGCGAGGAAGCCTGGCTCGACCAGCACCTGGCCATTGGCCTTGAAGGCGTGGTCGGCGCTGGCGCGTAGTTCGGCGGCCACGGTGTCGAATACCGCCGGCTGCATCTGGCAGGCGACGGTGCGCTTCCAGATCAGGTCATAGAGACGCGCCTGATCCGGCGTCAGGTACTTGGCCACTGCCTCGGGGCTGCGCAGGAACGAGGTCGGACGAATCGCTTCGTGCGCTTCCTGCGCGTTCTTCGACTTGGTCTTGTAGTAGCGCGGCTCGGGCAGCGCAGCCGCCGCGCCGTAGCGCTTGATGATCGCATCGCGCAGTTCCACCAGGGCGTCCTGCGCCAGGTTCACCGCGTCGGTACGCATGTAGGTGATCAGGCCAACGGTCTCGCCGCCGATGTCGACACCTTCATAGAGCTGCTGCGCGGTGCGCATCGTGCGCTGGGCCGTGAAGCCGAGCTTGCGGTTGCCGTCCTGCTGCAGGGTCGAGGTGGTGAACGGCGGGCCGGGCGTGCGCTTGCGCTGCTTCTTCTCGACCTTGGCGACCTTGAGTACACCCTTGGCCGCTTCGGCGATCGCCCGCTTCGCGGCTTCGGCCGAACCTTCGTTGCCGAGCGTGAACTGCTCGACCTTCAGTCCATCGAACTCCAGCAGGCGGGCATTGAACGCAGTGCCGTCCTTTTCGGCGCGGGCGTCGAGCGTCCAGTATTCCTGCGGCTTGAAGGCGCGGATCTCTTCCTCGCGCTCGCAGATCAGGCGCAGCGCCGGGCTCTGCACGCGGCCGGCCGACAGCCCCGGCCCGACCTTGCGCCACAACAGCGGCGACAGGTTGAAGCCGACCAGGTAATCGAGTGCGCGGCGGGCCTGCTGGGCATTGACCAGGTCCTGGGCGACGTCGCGGCCTTCGTCGATCGCGCGCTGCACTTCACGCGGCGTGATCTCGTAGAAGACGACGCGCTTGACCGGCTTGTTCTTGACCAGCCCCTTCTCTTTCAGATGCTCGAGCAGGTGCCAGGAAATCGCTTCGCCTTCGCGATCAGGGTCGGTGGCGAGGAACAGGTTGTCGGAGCGCTTGAGCTCGGCAACGATGGCGTTGACGTGCTTCTGGTTCTTGTCGATCAGCTGGTACTTCATCTCGAAGCCGCGCGTGACGTCGACCGCGCCGTCCTTGGGCACGAGGTCGCGCACATGGCCATAAGAAGCCAGCACTTCGTAGTCCTTGCCCAGGTACTTCTTGATCGTCTTCGCCTTCGCGGGCGATTCGACGATGACCAGATTCTTGCTCATTGACGCCGCGTGTCCCACACCTGTCCCGCGTCCCGGTGACGCGTGGAGCGGCAGCTTATACGGCAAAGAGCTTGCCAGTGGCTAGTACGGCGGCTGTCGCGCAGCAGCGCCGGGCAGGTGCGCCCGGCGGCGTGTCAGTGCAGGAATTCGCCGTGGTAATAGACCATGTCTTCGAGGTGGACGGCCGCTTCCTCGGAGCCCGGCTGGTTGATCAGCACCAGCAGACAGACCCATTTGACGCGCTCGATGTCGATCTCGTCCTCGAAGGCCAGCAGGCGTTCGATGACCAGTTCGCGGCTCTCGCTGTTGAGGATGCCGAGCTGCTCCAGATAAAGGAGAAAGCCACGACACTCGGCCGACAGCCGCTCCTGCTCCTGCGGCGCGTACAGCCGCAGCGTGTCGGTGCGACCTCGGAGGCTCGGCGCATTGCGCTGGTTCGCAAGGCCGTCGAGCCAGGCGAATGCGTGCGCCACTTCTTCATCGGGGAAGCCGGCGGCGGACAGCTCCACCCGCAGGTTTTCCTGGTTGTCGGAGTCGGAGAACTCGCCGTCCTGGTAGTTCTCGAAGAGGTACATCAGTACATCGAGCAGGGTCTCTTTCATGCGCTCTCACATGCGCCGGGACCAGGCGCGTGCAGTTGTTGACGAACTGCCTCCGACTCAGTGTAGCGCCTCAAACGCGGCGATGCAGGCGGACGAAACGATCGCCGGGCAGGGCCTCGATGCGGCCTTCCAGCTCCAGACCCAGCAGCGCCGCGCCGAGTTCCGCGACCCCGGAAGACAGCTGCGCGGCCAGCTGGTCGAGGCTGACCGGGCTGTCGCCGAGCTGCGCCAGCAGCCGTCGTTGCAGCGGGTCGTCCACCGGCAACTCGACCGTCGCTGCCGTCGCACTCGCCGGCGTCGGCAGCAGCGGACGCAACTGCGGCGCCAGCGCCGCGACGATGTCGTCGATGCTTTCGACCAGCGCGGCGCCGTCGCGGATCAGCGCGTGACAGCCGCGCGCCAGCGGGTTGTGGATCGAGCCGGGCAGGGCGAACACCTCGCGGCCCTGCTCGGCAGCCAGCCGTGCGGTGATCAGCGAGCCGGAGCCGAGCTGCGCCTCGACCACCAGCACGCCGAGGCTCAGGCCGGAAATGATCCGGTTGCGCTGCGGAAAATGTTGCGGCCGGGGCACCGTCCCGGGCGGGTACTCCGACAGCAGCACGCCGCAGGCGGCGATGCGCTCGCCGAGCGCCTGATTCCGTGGCGGATAGATGCGATCGAGCCCGTTGCCGCAGACCGCGACCGTGGCGGCGCCGCTGTCGAGCGCGCCGGCATGGGCGGCCGCGTCGATGCCGAGCGCCAGCCCCGAGGTCACCAGCAGACCGATGCGGCTGGCGGCATCGGCAAAGGCACGGGCGTTTTCACGCCCCTGGCTCGAGGCACCCCGGGCGCCGACGATGGCCAGCTGCGGCTCGTCGAGCAGGCTGGGATCGCCGATCGCGAATAGCGCCACCGGCGCGCCGGCGATGGACCGCAGCCGGGCCGGATAGCGGGCATCGTCGTCGGCGATGAAATGGTGCTGCGGCGAACGGCCGAGCCATTGCAGGTCGCGCTCGGCGGCGGCCCGGTCCGGTGCTGACAGCCCGGCGATCAGCGGTTCGCTGCAGCCGGCGTCGGCCCAGGCTTTGGGTCCGGCGGCCAGAATCGCTTCGGCGCTGCCGAAGCGGCGCAGCAGGGCGCGCTGCCGCGCCGGCCCGAGCCCCGGTACCCGGAGCAGGCAGAGGCGGGCAAGCGTGGGAAGCGGGTGGTCGGTCATGGGCGGCGTCCTTGCCGCTGGCCTTCAGGCTCGCATCAGCGCCGGGCCGACGGCGATGGCCGGACGACCTTGTCGAGCACGTGCAGCGGCCGGGTCGCATTCATCACCAGCGCGTAACTGAGCCGGGGCGTGACCTTGAACACCATCAGCACGCCGGCGTACTGGTCAGGCAGCGGCACGGCCTCCCGGGTGTAGGGGTCGGCGACCACCCGGCCGGCCTGCAGGATGTCGAGCACGGTGCCCGGATCGATGCCGTGCTCGGTGCCCCGGTTGAGCGCGACGATCTGGTACTGCGAGATCTGCGACAGCCCGTCGAACACCGAGATGATCCGGCCGTTGACCGCAGACTGCGGGGCGTGCGGATAGAAATGGGCCTCGAAGCTTTCCGCTTCGATCGGCAGCAGGCGGTCGGCGATCAGCACTTCGCGGCTCGACTGGGTGACCCGCATCACTGCCGGGTTGCCGGGTGGCAGGTCGGGGGCGCGCAGCTCCGCCTCGCCGGCCGGAATCGCCTCGTAACCGATCAGCTTGCGGGTGTCCGGATCCCGGTACGGCTCGCCGACCCGCACCACGGCGTAGCGGTCGGCCGCCGGGGCGGCCAGGTTCCGCACATAGATGTCGCTGTTGGCGCCGACCGCGAGACGTTCGTCGACGAAAGCGACGACATACGGCGCGCGTTCGGTTTCCTCCAGCGTCACCAGCCGGGGGCCGCGCAGGAAATTGCGGATCGCCTCGATCGGGATTGCCGGCAGCGCCGTGTCAAGCGCTTCCTCGCGGACCTGCGGCGACAGCCGTTCCAGCGGCCCGTCGCTGACCAGCCGGGTGCGGCCGTCGATGCTGACCAGCGTCAGCACGTCGCCGGGGTAGATGCGGTGCGGATTGCGGACCTGCGAATTGCCGTACCACAGCTCCGGCCACTGCCAGGGGTCGCGCAGGAAATGGCCGGCGATGTCCCACAGCGTATCGCCGCGCTTGACGACATAGCGCAGCGGCGCGTCCTCGCGCAGCGCCACCGTGCCGGCGGCCGCAGTCGCAGCCTGCAGGTCGGCCAGCGGCGTGGCGACGGCCGGCGCGGGCCGGGTGGCGGCGGTCGATGCCGGCACGATGCTGGGTGCCACCGGCGCGCCATCGGAGACGGGCGGCGTCGCCGCGCAGCCGGCTAGGGCGCCAGTGGCCAGCGCGAACGCGGCCAGCGGGGCCGGGCGGCGGCGCGGGAGCCGAAATGGCGAGGCGCTATACTTCCACATGGCGGCGAGTACTCTCGTGCGGCCCCTTCGACGGACGCCGGATTCTGGCATGAATGCCGACGCTCAAACCTGCCGGGACACCTGGTTGTCGTCGATCTCTTACGTCAATGCTGCAGGTCGTCCATCATGGCTCTTCTCCCGATCCTCACCCATCCCGATCCGCGTCTTCGCCAGAAGACCAAGCCGGTCACCGTGTTCGACGACAAGCTGCAGAAGCTGATCGACGACCTGTTCGACACCATGTACGACGCCCCCGGCGTCGGCCTTGCCGCCAACCAGTGTGGCGTGCTGCTGCGGCTGTCGGTGATGGACTGCTCGGAAGCGAAGACCGAGCCTATGGTGCTGATCAACCCGGAGATCCTGTCGACCGATGAGCGGCAGGAAATGGAAGAAGGCTGCCTGTCGGTCCCGGATATCCGCGACACCATCGAGCGCTTCAACCGGCTGCGGGTGCGGGCGCTGGACCGTCACGGCCAGCCGTTCGAGCTGGATTGCGAAGGGCTGATGGCGCAGTGCGTGCAGCACGAGATCGACCACCTCGACGGCAAGCTCTACATCGACTACCTGTCGTCGCTGAAGCGCGAGCGGATCAAGAAGAAGATGCTCAAGCTGAAGGCGGCGGTCGGCGGCTGAGGCCGCCGGGAGCCCCGCCGGGGCCCGACGCTGCATCAGCCGTCGCCGCTCGGCGCTGCAATCCGGCCGTCCATCCGCCGCCGGCTCAAGGCATCCGGGCGGCGCCTTTCACGGCTGCGGTGACTAGGTTCTAATTTGCTGCGGCCGGCACTTCCAGCGGCCCGCTTCCCGACCTTCCGGAGTCACGATCCCGTGCAGACCTCGTCCGAACGCGCCCAGCGCCGAGCGTCGCCGCGATCGCGGCAGCGCGGCGCGGCCGGCGTTTTCCTGATCATCTCGCTGCTGCTGCTGGTGCCGATCCTGGCGCTGGCGCTGAACATCGGCCAGCTCTACTACGCCCAGCGCGACCTCGAGAAGCAGGCGACGCTGGCGGCGCTGTCCGCGACCCAGGTCGCCAGCGGCTGCGCCAACGATGGCCGGCCCGGCCAGCTGGCCGCCGTCACTGCTGAAGTCATTCGCATCATCGCCGCCAACAATCGCGGAGACGCCGCCGGCGCGGCGGCGCTGCTGGCATCCGGAATCAACGATTCCCCCGGCGTCGAACTGGGCCGCATCGATGTGGTCGGCGGCCTGCGCCGCTTCGTGCCGCTGGTGGACGGCAATCCGACGATCAACGCGGTGCGGATCAATCTGACCCGGCCGCAGCCGGCGCCGTTCCTGCGGCCGCTCGGCGCCGTGTTCGGCACCGGCAATCTGTACGCCTCGGCGACGGCGCAGCAGGCGGCGATCGGCACCTTCAACGTCGGTTCCGGCTTGCTGTCGCTGAACGGCGGCATCGTCAACGGCCTGCTCGGCGGGCTGCTGTGCGCGCCGGGCGATGTCACCTGCCAGAACAAGATCGTGTCGCTGAATCTGGTCAGCGGCACGCAGGGTCTGGTCAATACGCAGATCTCGCTGGGCCAGCTGGCGACGGCGCTCGGTGTGTCGGTGGAGGACCTGTCTGATCCGCTGACCCTGGCGGCGCAGACGCCGATCCTGTCGGAACTGCTCGGTGGCCTGGTCGGTGCGCTGGGCGATACCGCCAGCAGTTCGGTGGTCGGGCTTGTGCAGGGGCTGGCCAATGCCGCGTCGAACCCGCGCGAGGTGCCCTTGGGCCAGTTGCTCGGCGTCGTCGATGGCCTCGGCGGCGATACCCCGATCGTCAACCTGTTCGATCTGCTGATCGCCGCCGGCCAGGCCACGGTGGCCGATCCGACCGGCGTCACGCCGATCAATCTGCCGATCAATCTGAGCGTGCCGGGGGTGGCCAATGTCGCCACCTTCATCAACGTGCTGGAGCCGCCGCAGTTCGGCATCGGCCGCCCCGGTCAGGCCGAAGCGAAAACGGCGCAGATTCGCCTGCTGATCCGCATCGAGGCCGGCGGCATCCTGAACGGGCTGCTGGGGGCCATCAATAATCTTCTGAATGGGCTTCTCAACCTGGTTGGCGCGCTGCTCGGTCTCAATGTCTCGGTCGTCGTGGTGCCTCCGCCGCTCAACCTTGGAGTCGACGTAGAAGTGGCGGGGGGGGCAGCAAGTCTTGAACGGCTCGAATGCCCGACGTCCGGACGTTCCGATCCTGTTGCCCATCTTGACGCTCGGATCGCAACCGCCACCGTCGCGGTGGGCACGTTCACTGGCGCGGCTTCTTCTGCTCCCGCATTGAACACGGCAACCAACAGCTTTCCGATTGCATCGGTCGGTATCGACGCCAGATGTGTGGGCGCCCTCGGGCTGTGCCTGTTGAATCTGGGAAACACCAATCTGAGCGTCGGCCTCGGGCTGACCGGAGTCGGTGTCGGTGCGACGGCGCCTGCGCCACTGGATCCCGTGGTGGCATTCACGCCGGTAACCGTCGACGGATCGCGTCTGCAGCCGGTGTTCATAGCCGATGGCGTGCCGCCGCAGGCGCCTGTGGCTGCCAACCCGCAGACGATCTCGGCACCGACGACAATCGATATCAGTCTTGATCTCACCAGTAGTCAGACCGGTACCGGATTGGTCGGTGTACTGACCGACCTTGTCTCGAATTTGCTCAACGGTATCGTTGGTTTGCTGAATCCGCTGCTGAATCTGGTCAACGGACTGACCACGGCGCTGGTCGATCCGCTGCTCGCGCTGCTCGGGATTCAACTCGGCACCGCCACGGTGACCATGAACGCGGTGCAGACCGGCCAACCGACACTGATCTCGACCTGTCTGCCGGGCACCGCCCTTTGCCCCTGATGCCTGCATGAGCGCAAGCCCAACCTCCGCGCGGCCGCTGCTGCCGGTGCTCGACGCCGCTGCGGTCGAGAAGATCATCTACGACGCGCTGCCGATGGCGAGCTTTGCCAGCTTCAGCGTCACCGACATCGGCCCCGGCTTGGCGATCGTGCGGCTGCCGTACGAGACCTGGATGGTCCGTCCTGGCGGCACCGTGGCCGGGCCGGTGCTGATGCTGGCCACCGACACCGCGATGTTCGCGGTGGTGCTGGCCCATATCGGCGACCAGGTGATGGCAGTGACCGCCAACATCAACATCAACTTCCTGAGCCGCCCGAAGCCGGCGGCGGTGATCGCCGAAGGCCGCATCCTCAAGCTCGGCCGGCGGCTGGCGATGGTCGAGGTGCTGATGTACAGCGAAGGCGACGACACGCTGGTCGCCCACGCCACCGGCAGCTACGCGCTTCCAGCATAAGGAACTGCCGGTGCGCCGCCTTGACCGGGCCGCGCGCAGCACGGAATCTTGCCGGCCAGCAGCGCCGTCCGGGACGCTGCCTCGATCCCGCTAGGTCTGTCCGAATCCGATGAACACCCTGTTGAGCCGCGCCCTGTGGCTGGCGCTGTCGATCTTCGGCGCCGCCTGCCTCGCCACCGTCGCGCTGCGGCGCGGCGAAACCATCAGCGCGATGTGGCTGATCGCGGCCAGCGCGTCGGTGTTCCTGATCGGCTACCGCTTCTACAGCCGCTACATCGCCGACGTGGCGCTGCAGGTGGACCCGCGCCGCGCGACGCCGGCGGCGCTGCGCAACGACGGCCTCGACTACGTGCCGACCGACCGCACCGTGCTGTTCGGCCATCACTTCGCCGCCATTGCCGGCGCCGGCCCGCTGGTCGGCCCGGTGCTGGCCGCGCAGATGGGCTATCTGCCGGGCACCTTGTGGATCCTGGTCGGCGTGGTGTTCGCCGGTGCCGTGCAGGACTACGTGGTGCTGTTTCTGTCGACCCGTCGCGACGCCCGTGGCATGGGCGAGATGATTAAGAGCGAACTGGGCCCGGTCGCCGGCATGGTGGCGATGGGCGGCATCCTGGCGATCACCATCATGCTGATCGCGGTGCTGGCGCTGATCGTCATCAAGGCGCTGGCGGAAAGCCCCTGGGGGCTGTTCACGGTCGCCGCGACCATCCCGATCGCCCTGTTCATGGGCGTCTACGCCCGCTACCTGCGGCCGGGCCACGTTGGCGAAGTGTCGGCGATCGGCGTGCTGCTGCTGATCGCCTCGGTGATCGCCGGTGGCGCCGTGGCCGCCGATCCGCACTGGGCGGCGGCATTCACCTTCGATGCGCCGACCCTGACCTGGATGCTGATCGCCTACGGCTTCGCCGCTTCGGTGCTGCCGGTGTGGCTGCTGCTGGCGCCGCGCGATTACCTGTCGACGTTCATGAAGATCGGCACCATCGCCGTGCTGGCGATCGCCATCCTGATCGCCGCGCCGGATCTGAAGATGCCGGCGGTGACGCCGTTCATCGACGGCAGCGGGCCGGTCTGGGCCGGGCCGCTGTTCCCGTTCCTGTTCATCACCATCGCCTGCGGCGCGGTCAGCGGCTTCCACGCGATGGTGTCGAGCGGCACCACGCCGAAGATGCTGGCCAACGAGGCCCATGCCCGTCCGATCGGCTACGGCTCGATGCTGATGGAGGCCAGCGTGGCGATCATGGCGCTGACCGCCGCCTGCATCCTCGAACCCGGCATCTATTTCGCGATGAACGCCCCGGCTGCCGTGATCGGCACCAGCGCCGAAACCGCCGCTGCGGCGATTGCCCAGTGGGGCTTCGTGGTGACGCCGGAACTGCTGACGCAGACCGCGAAGGACATCGGCGAGACCACGATCCTGAGCCGGGCCGGCGGCGCGCCGACGTTGGCGGTCGGCATGGCGATGATCCTGCACCAGGTGGTGCCGAGCGTGGCCTCGATGGCCTTCTGGTACCACTACGCGATCCTGTTCGAAGCGCTGTTCATCCTGACCACGATCGACGCCGGCACCCGCATCGGCCGGTTCATGATCCAGGACTTCCTCGGCAGCCTTTACGCGCCGATGAAGAACACCCGCAGCTGGGCCGCGAACGCGGTGGCGACCACGCTGTGCGTCGCCGGTTGGGGCTGGTTCCTGATGCAGGGCGTCACCGATCCGCTCGGCGGCATCAACACGCTGTGGCCGCTGTTCGGCATCGCCAACCAGATGCTGGCCGGCATCGCGCTGATCTTCGCCACCGTGGTGCTGATCAAGATGAAGCGCGCCCGCTATGCGTGGATCACCGCTGTGCCGATGACCTGGCTGCTGACCTGCACCCTGTACGCCGGCTGGCTGAAGGTGTTCTCGGCCAATCCGCGCATCGGCTTTCTCGCCCATGCCGACAAGTTCGGCACCGCACTGGCCCACGGCGAAGTGCTGGCGCCGGCCAAGTCGCTGGCGCAGATGAGCCGCATCGTGCTCAACGACCGCATCGACGCGACGCTGGCCTTGCTGTTCATCAGCGTCGTGGTGATCGTCTTCCTGCTGGCCGTGCGTACCGCATGGGCAAGTCTGCGGTCCGGCGAGGTCACCGCCCGCGAAGCACCGTACGTGGCCGTGGACGATGCGCCGGCCGCCGCCTGAGGTCCCGGATGCCAGCCTGATCGCGCGGCTGCACGCCGCCTGGAAGAAGGCTGCGCAGACCGCCAATCTTGCGGTCGGCATGCCGGACTACGACACCTACGTCCGCCACCGCCGCGCCGCCCATCCCGGCGAGCCGGTGATGAGCTATGCGGAGTTCTTCCGCGAACGCCAGGACGCGCGCTACGGCTCGGCGGCCAATCCGCGCTGCTGCTGAGGCGAGCCTCTCCCTATACTCGGTGTGAGTCCTTTCGAGCACCGAGCCATGACCCTGCAAGACTTGTTGCGCGCTGACCAACTGGGCATTCGCCTCGAAGTGATGAACGGGCTGTCGATCTGGGAAGCGATGCCGCTGTATGGCCATCAGAAGCATGTCGAACGCATCGCCGGCAGCGTTCGTCCCACGGCTGATGTCGTCGACTGCCAGTGCGTGCATGCGATCGACGTCTACGTGCAGTTCCGCGACGGACTGAAGCGCCCCGACGTGTCGATCTTTTGCCGCGAACCGACTGAAGCGGAAGCCGCGCAAGCACTGACCCTGATTCCCGAGGCGGTCGTCGAAGTGGTCAGCAAGGGCTACGAGGCCAAGGACTTGCAGTTCGCACCGAATTTCTACCTGTCGCAGGGCGTCAAGGATGTGCTGGTCTTCGACCCGGCAACCCTGCTGGTGCTGCATGCCACGGCTGATCGCACCGAACGGCTGGTGTCGCCGGTCACGCGGCGGCTGGGCTGCGGTTGCGAGGTGACCGTCTAGCCCCGCTTGCAACGCTATCCAGCGGCCTGAGGCGGCGGCGGGCGACCTATAGCGCCGGCGCCGCCTGCGTGCGGTGATGAACCAGGATCCGCCGGTACGGCTCCGGGTCCTTGATGTGCACCAGATCGCCTTCGCGCGGGAAGGTCCAGTCGTACAGCCGCGACAGGTAGAAGCGGAATGCGGCGGCGCGCAGCACCAGCGGCCACGCGGCTTTCTCGGCGGCGTTCGGCGGCCGGCAGGCGCGGTACGCGGACAGCAGGGCAGCCGCGTGCGCCTTGTTCAGGCTGCCGTCGGCTTCGGCGCACCAGTCGTTCAGCGTCACCGCCAGGTCGTAGAGCAGCGCGTCGTTGCAGGCGTAGTAGAAGTCGATGACGCCGGTCAGGCGCTCGTCGACGAACAGCACGTTGTCCTTGAACAGGTCGGCGTGGATGACGCCCTGCGGCAGTGCCGCGAGATCGAGCCGGGCCTGCGCGGCCAGTTCGTCGGCGATCAGCGTGCGGGCATCTTCCGGCACCTTCGGCAGCAGCGTTTCGCCGGTGGCGCGCCGCCATTCCACGCCTCGGCTGTTTCCGCAGGTGCCGCTGTAGCTGGCGGTCAGCTTGTGCAGTTCGCCGAGCGCATGGCCGACCGCCGCACACTGCGCCAGCGTCGGGAACAGCACGCTCTGGCCGGTCAGCCGGGCCACGAGAGCGGCCGGCTTGCCGTTGAGGCTCGACAGCGTGCGGCCGTCGTTGTCGGCCACCGGCAGCGCGCTGGCGTAGCCGTGGCGCGCGAGATGTTCCATCAGGCCGAGGAAGAACGGCAGGTCGTCGTAGTTCAGTCGTTCGAACAGCGTCAGCACCCAGCGGCCGTGGCTGGTGTCGACGAAGTAGTTGGTATTCTCGATGCCTTCGCCGATGCCGGTGTAGCCGATCAGCGTGCCGAGATCGTAGTGCCGCAGGAAGGCTTCGAGTTCGGCGTGGCTGACTTTGGTGAAGACGGACATGAGCGGCGTGGGCTTTCGATCGGACGATCGCCGCGCAGTTTACGGAATGCCGCCGTTGCAGGGATGGCCGGCGGAGCCGCCCGGCGGCCGTTGTAAACTGCGGTCGTCCCCGCTGCCGATCGCTCGCCTTGCTGAAGGATCTGATCCACGTCATCCGGCCGCTCGGCATCCTGCTGATGGCATTTTCGGTGGCGTTCCTGCCGCCGATCGGCGTGTCGCTGTATTTCGACGAAGGCGCGCTGCCGGCTTTCCTGGCCGGTGCCGCCGTCAATTTCACGGTCGGCTTCCTGTTGTGGCTCGCCGGCCGCTGGCATCGGCGGGAACTGAAATCGCGAGACGGCTTCCTGCTGGTGGCGCTGATCTGGATGCTGGTCGCCGCCACCGCCACGGTACCGATGATCCTCGGGCTCGGCATGTCGTTCACCGACGCCTATTTCGAGACCGTGTCCGGCGTCACCACCACCGGCGCCACGGTGATCACCGGGCTCGATCACATTCCCCACGCCCACAACCTCTGGCGGCACGAGCTGACCTGGCTCGGCGGCCTCGGCATCATCGGCCTGGCGATGGTGGTACTGCCGCTGCTCGGCGTCGGCGGCATGCAGGTGTATCGCGCCGAAGCCACCGGGCCAATCAAGGACTCCAAGCTGACGCCGCGCTTCGTGCAGACCGCGCGCTCGATCTGGCTGATCTACTTAGGCCTGACGCTGGCCTGCATCGTCGCCTTCCACCTCGGCGGCATGCGCTGGTTCGATGCCGTCTGCCATGCGTTCTCGGTGCTGTCGCTCGGCGGCTTCTCGACCCACGATGCCAGCATCGGCTTCTTCGATTCACCGCTGATCGAAACGATCGCCGCCGTTTTCATGCTGCTGGCCGGCATCAACTTCGCCACCCATTTCGTCTGCTGGCGCGCCCGCTCCCTGCAGCCTTACATGCGCGACGCCGAGATCCGCACCATGCTGCTGCTGGTGGTCGTCAGCAGCCTGGGCCTCGCGCTGTATGTCTGGCTGCTCGGTTTCTACCCGAGTTACTGGACGGCGCTTCGCCATGCCTGGTTCAACGTCGTATCGGTTGGCCTGACCTGCGGCCTGGCCAGCACCGACTACGGCCAGTGGCCGGTGTTCGCCAGCCTCTGGATGCTGATGCTGTCCTGCGTGCTGAGTGCCGCAGGCTCCACCGGCGGCGGCATCAAGATGATCCGCCTGCTGATCCTGTTCAAGCAGAGCGCGCGCGAACTGACCAGCCTGGTTCATCCGAGCGCGGTGTCGACGCTGAAAGTCGGCGGCCAGGTGATTGCCGACCGCACGGTGCTGTCGGTGTTCGGCTTCATCCACCTGTACACGATCAGCATCGTCAGCCTGACCTTGCTGCTGGTGCTGTCCGGCATGGACATGTCGACCTCGTTCAGCGCCGTGCTGGCCTCGATCAACAATGCCGGGCCCGGCATTGGCGTGGTTGGCCCGGCCGGCACTTATCAGACGCTGACCGGCTTCCAGACCTGGACCTGCACGGCCGCGATGCTGATCGGGCGTCTCGAAGTGTTCGTGCTGGTGGTCCTGCTGACGCCGACGTTCTGGAAGGATTGACCGACCCCGCAACGGAAGCGGGCGCGACCTCAGATGAAGGTCAGGCCGACCTGGAACAGCTTTTCGACATCCTTGGTGCGGCGCTTGTCGACGATGAACAGGATCACGTGATCCTCGGCTTCGATCAGCACGTCATGGTGGGCGATGATCACGTCGTCGCCTCGGACAATCGCGCCGATCGTGGTGCCCGGCGGCAGCTTGATTTCTTCGAGCCGGCGGCCGACCACCTTCGAGTTGTGGCGGTCGCCGTGGGCCACCGCCTCGATGGCTTCGGCCGCGCCGCGCCGCAGGCTGTGCACCTTGGCGACATCGCCGCGCCGCACGTGCGCCAGCAGCGCCGACACGGTGGCCTGCTGCGGCGACACGGCGATGTCGATCGCACCGCCTTCGACCAGATCGACATAGGCCAGCCGGTTGATCAGCGACAGCACCCGGCGCGCGCCGAGTCGCTTGGCCAGCATCGCCGACAGGATGTTGGCCTCGTCGTCGTTGGTGACGGCGCAGAAGACATCGGTGTCCTCGATGCTTTCCTCCTCGAGCAGCGCCTCGTTGGCGGCATCGCCGGCCAGCACCACGACGTGGTTCAGCTGCTCGGACAGATAGCGCGCCCGCTCGCCACTGCGCTCGATGATCTTCACCTGCAGCTTTTTTTCCAGCGCCCGCGCCAGCCGCATGCCGATGTTGCCGCCGCCGGCCAGCATGACCCGCTTCACCGGCCGGTCGATCTTGCGCAGCTCGGCCATGATCTTCGGGATGTGCTCGCGGGCGCCGAGGAAGAACACCTCGTCCTCGGCCTCGATCACCGTCGAGCCTTCGGGAATGATCGGCTTGCCGCGCCGGTAGATCGCCGCGACGCGGGCGTCGACACCGGTCGGCAGATGGTTGGGCAGTTCCTTCAGCTCGTGGCCGACCAGCGGGCCGCCGTAGTACGCGCGCACGCCGACCAGCTGCACGCGACCATCGGCGAAATCGACCACCTGCAGCGCGCCGGGGTATTCGATCAGTCGCAGGATCGCCTCGGTGACCAGCTGCTCGGGGCTGATCCGCATGTCGACGCTCAGCGCATCGGGCAGGAACAGCCGGTCTTCCTCGTTGAGGTACTCGGCGGCGCGCACGCGGGCGATCTTGGTCGGCGTGTGGAACAACGTCTGGCTGATCCGGCAGGCCAGCATGTTGGTCTCGTCGCTGTCGGTGACCGCGATGATCATGTCGGCGTCGTTGACGCCGGCGCGGCGCAGCGTGTCCGGATACGAGGCATGGCCGAGCACGGTGCGGATGTCGAGCCGTTCCTGCAGGTGGTTCAGCGCCGCGCGGCTGGCATCGACGACTGTGATGTCATTGGCCTCGCGGGCCAGGTTCTCGGCCAGGGTCGAGCCGACCTGACCTGCGCCGAGGATCACGATCTTCATGCCGGGGAAAAGTGGGGCAGGCTGTTCAAGGCCGCGACGTTACGCCCGGATGTTGCACTGCGCAACTTCTGGTTCGCCGCTGATTGCAAAGGCTTTTCGGTCTAGGCGCAGCGGGTTCGCGCGACGGCTTCCAACCAGCCAGCGTACAGCGCATCGGCACGCGCGGCGTCCATCTGCGGGACGAAGCGCGCCTCGGCGCGCCACAGCGCGGCGATCTCGTCGAGCGAGGCATAGACGCCGGCCGAAAGCCCGGCCAGCTGGGCGGCGCCGAGTGCCGTGGTTTCCACTGTCTGCGGCCGCACCACGGTGACCCGGACGATGTCGGCCAGGAATTGCATCAGCCAGTCGTTGACCGCCATGCCGCCGTCGACACGCAGCTCGGTCGGCGCGACGGCGTCCTTGGCCATCGCCTCGAGCAGGTCGCGGGTCTGGTAGCAGACCGATTCCAGCGCCGCGCGGACGATGTGGGCGATGCCGGAATCCCGCGTCAGGCCGAGGATTGCGCCGCGCGCGCGCGGGTCCCAGTACGGCGCGCCGAGACCGGTGAAGGCCGGCACCAGGTAGACGCCCTGGGTGTCGGGAATGGTGCGCGCCAGCGCTTCGGTCTCGGCCGCCGAGCCGATCAGGTGCACGGCATCGCGCAGCCATTGCACGGCGGCGCCGGCAACGAAGATCGAGCCTTCCAGCGCGTGCGTGGTCTGCCCGCCGAGCCGATAGCCGACCGTGCCGAGCAGCCGGTGCTGGGACTGCACGGCCTGGGCGCCGGTGTTCAGCACCACGAAGCAGCCGGTGCCGTAGGTGCTCTTGATCATGCCCGGCTGGAAACAGGCCTGGCCGACCGTCGCCGCCTGCTGGTCGCCGACCAGGGCGCCGATCGGCACGGCGTGGCCGAGCAGCGACGGATCGGTGCGGCCATAGTCGGCGGCGGAGTCGAGCACCTTCGGCAGCAGGGCGCGCGGCAGCTTGAAGAAGGCGAGCAGCGCGTCGTCCCAGTCGGCCGTGTGCAGGTTGTAGAGCAGCGTGCGCGAGGCATTGGTGGCGTCGGTGGCGTGCACCTTGCCGCCGGTCAGCTGCCACAGCAGCCAGCTGTCGATGGTGCCGAAGGCCAGTTCGCCGGCTTCGGCGCGCGCCCGGGCGCCCGGCACGTGGTCGAGAATCCAGGCGATCTTTGTGGCTGAAAAATACGGATCGAGCAGCAGGCCGGTGCGCACGTTCAGGTGCCGGCCGAGGAAGGCTTCGCTGCGCTCGGCGCAGAAATCGGCGGTGCGGCGGTCCTGCCAGACGATGGCCGGATGGATCGGCTGGCCGCTGGCGCGATCCCAGACCACGGTGGTTTCGCGCTGGTTGGTGATGCCGATCGCGGCCAGCGCGTCGGCCGTCAGCTGCGCATCGGCCAGCGCGCCACGGGCGCAGGCCAGGGTGTCGTCCCAGATGCGCATCGCGTCGTGCTCGACCCAGCCCGGTTCCGGGAACGACTGCGGCAGCTCGCGCTGCGCCACGCCGAGCTTGTTGCCAAGCCGGTCGAAGACGATGGCGCGGGTGCTGGTGGTGCCCTGGTCGATCGCCAGCAAGGCCGAACCGCGTGTCGCTGTGCTCATGGATGCTCCGGTGCGCTGTGCCTGTCGAATGCTGCCGGGCGCACGTTAGCGATCTGCGCCGGCAGAAACAAAAACCGGCGAGCGGGTCGCCGGTTTCTGTTTGCCGCCCGCTGCGATCAGGCGGCCTTGAGCGCCGGGCCCGAGGTCAGCACCGGGCCGGTCGGCTGGCCGGTCGGCGAGCCGCCGACCGGTTCCAGCGACACCGCCAGGGTCAGCTGCGCGCCGCTGACGCCGGCCGGCAGTTTCAGGCGGCCTTCGCCGGCCGTCGGCAGCAGGCCCAGCGACACCGGTCCGGCCTCGGTGATCAGCCACAGCTCCAGGCTGTGCGCGCCGAGCTTCGGATAGGCCCCGCTGGCCACCGCCAGCACTTCATCCGCTGCCGGCCGCACGGCCAGCGTCCACTGCATGTCGGATTCCGGCAGCCGCAGCAGGGACACGTAGATCGGCGCTGGTACCGGCGCCGGTGCTGGGCTGACCGCCGGCGGCGGGGCGACCGCGACCGGGCCGCTGGCCGGCTCGCCCGGCAGCGGCACCCGGGTGCCGATTAGCACCGCCAGCACCACGCCGGCGGCCGTCGCCAGGCCGGCCAGGATGCGCCACGGCGAGGTGGGCGGCGGCACGTCCTTGGTCTGCACCGGCGGCGGCAGCGGGCGGCGGATCGGCGTGACCACGGCGCGTGCGCTGTCGATCTTGTGCTGCAGCGCGAACCAGACCGACGGCGGCGGCGATTTCGGCTCCAGATCCGCTGCCAGGCCGGCCAGTCGCGATTCCCAGAAACGGATCTCGCTGCGCACAGCGGTTTCGCCGCGCGCCAGCCGTTCGAAGCGGTGGCGTGCCCGGCCGCGCAGCGTGCCCAGCACGTACTCGGCCGCCAGGATCTGGCGCAGCTTGGGGTTGTCGTACTTCATCGATGTGCTCGCGCCGCCGTTACCGTTCCAGACATTCGCGCAGGCGGGCCAGCCCGCGCCGCACCCAGCTCTTCACCGTGCCCAGCGGTGCCTTCATCACCACCGCCAGCTCCTGGTGCGTGTAGCCCTCGTAGTACGCCAGCAGCACGCTGCGCTTCTGTTCGTCCTGCAGATCCTGCATGCAGTCGCGCAGCATGCCGAGGCCTTCGCGCTCCACGGCTCGGTCTTCCGGGCTTTCGCTGGCATCGGCAAAGGTCATCGGCGCTTCCTCGCCCTCTTCGGGCATTTCCACTTCCGGCCGCTTCATCCGCAGCAGGTCCAGCGCGCGGTACCGGGCGACGGTCAGCAGCCAGGTCAGCGGCGTGCCCTTGTCCGGTGCATAGGTGTCGGCCTTTTGCCAGACCCGCAGGAAGCAGTCCTGCAGCGCTTCATCGGCCCAATCCCGACGTTTGAGAATACGCAGCAGCAGCGCATACAGATGCGAACTGCAGGCTTCGTACAACTGCGCGAACGCCCGTTGGTCGCCGAGGCCGGTATCGGCCAGCAGGCGAACAAGACGCTCGTTTTCGGCGGTGCTGTAACTCATCAGACGGTCGAACCTGCAGATGTCGTGCGCGCAGCATATCAAGGCGGATCGTCAACTTCGGATGACACTGCAAATGCCGGTGTCGCGGGCAGCGCGTCCTATAATCGCGGCTTCCGAAAACCTGTCCGCCCTTCGAGCCCGTCGTGGTCCCAACCGCCTATCCCGCCACCCGCCCGCGCCGCCTGCGCTCGGCCGCCTTTTCCCGCGAACTGAGCCGCGAGACGCGCCTCGCCGCCGGCCAGCTGATCCAGCCGCTGTTCATCGCCGAAGGTCCGCTGTGCGGCCCGGTGGCCTCGATGCCCGGGCAGGCGCGCCTCGATCTCGACCAGCTGGTCGCCGAATGCCGCGCGCTGGCCGCGCTTGGCGTGTCGGCGGTGGCGATGTTCCCGGTCATTCCGGCGGAGCTGAAGAACGACACCGGCAGCGAGTCGCTGAACCCGGACGGTCTGATCCCGCGCGCCATCAAGCGGGTCAAGGACGCCTGCCCGGAACTGGGCGTGATCGTCGACATCGCGCTCGATCCGTACACCAGCCACGGCCATGACGGCATCCTCGACGAGGCCGGCTATGTCGCCAACGACATCACCGTCGAAGCGCTGCGCAAGCAGGCCGTGGTGCTGGCCCGCGCCGGTGCCGACGTGCTGGCGCCGAGCGACATGATGGACGGCCGGGTCGGCCAGATCCGCGCCGTGCTGGAGCGCGACAACCGCCACAACACGATGATCCTCAGCTACGCCGCCAAGTACGCCAGCGGCTTCTACGGCCCGTTCCGCGATGCGGTGGGCTCGGCTACAGCGCTGAAGGGTGACAAGCGCACCTACCAGATGGACCCGGCCAACACCGACGAGGCGCTGCGCGAAGTCGGCATGGACATCGCCGAAGGCGCGGACATCGTCATGGTCAAGCCGGGCATGCCGTACCTCGACATCATCCGTCGCGTGAAGGACGAATTCCGCGTACCGGTCGCCGCCTATCAGGTGTCCGGCGAGTACGCGATGCTCAAGGCCGCCGCGCAGAACGGCTGGCTAGACGAGAAGAAGGTGGTGATGGAATCGCTGCTGTGCTTCCGCCGCGCCGGCGCCGACATGATCCTCAGCTACTTCTCGAAGCAGGCCGCTGCCTGGCTCAAGGACGCCTGAAGCCGATGGATCGCTACGCTGTCCTCGGCCAGCCGGTCGGCCATTCGAAGTCGCCGCGCATCCACGCGGCGTTTGCCGCCAGCCTCGGCCAGACGCTGCAGTACAAGGCGATCGAAGTCGCCCCCGACGCGCTCGCCGAACGGCTGTCGGCTCTTCACGCCGAAGGCTGGGCCGGCTTCAACCTGACCGTGCCGCACAAGCAGGCCGGCGCCGCGCTGTGCGAAAGCCGCTCGGAAGCCGCAGAAGCCGCCGGCGCGGTCAACACGCTGATCCGTACCGCGACCGGCTGGCATGGCGACAACACCGATGGCGCCGGCTTGCTGCGCGATCTGCTCGCCAACCTCGGCGTGACGGTCAAGGGCAAGCGGGTGCTGGTGCTCGGTGCCGGCGGCGCCGCGCGCGGCATCCTCGCGCCGCTACTCGCCGAAGGCCCGGCGGAGCTGGCGATCTCCAACCGCAATCCGTGGAAGCCGGAAGAAATCGCTGCCGCGTTGAAGCCGCTCGGCAACATCGTGCCGCGCACCCATCTGTCGTTGAAGGGCGACCGCTACGACCTGATCCTGAACGCCACCAGCGCCGGCCACTCGGGTGCGATTCCGCGCCTCCCCCCGAAGCTGTTTGCCGAGGGCGGTGTCGCCTACGACCTGAACTACGGCCAGGCCGCCGTGCCGTTTCTGGTCTGGGCGAAGGGCGAGGGCGCGGCCCGGGTGTCGGACGGCCTCGGCATGCTGGTCGAGCAGGCCGCCGAGGCGTTCCAGCGCTGGCGCGGCGTACGGCCGGAGACGGCTGCTGTGCTGGCCGGCCTGCGGGGCTGATCGAGACTGCCGCGAGGCAGGTTTGCGACGCTGATCGGGGCGGCGGCGTGGCGGGCTCCGGATTCCGGCTTTCGCCGGAATGACAGCAAAAGCATCGTTTCGCGCCTTCGCGCCTTCGCGCCTTCGCGCCTTCGCGCCTTCGCGTCGAGGCGCCCGTCCACGGCCTCAACTCCCGTCGTCATTCCGGCGCAAGCCGGAATCCAGCACGTGCGACCTCAGACCACGACGCTGAACCCGCAGTCGGCCGGCACGAAACGCGCGTAACGGCTCAGTCCGGAAAGGCCGCCAGCGGATCGTCCGGCGGCGCTTGAGATACGGTGGGATCGTCCGGCCGCGCCGTATGAACGGGCGCACCGGCCAGTGCGATTTCGGCGAACGCCAGCCGTTCCTCGGCGCTGCCGAAATCGGCGTCGTCGGGCTGCGTGGAGCCGGGGCCGGCCATCGTGTTCAGTCCTTGATCTTGACCAGAAAGCCGTTGATCGAATTGCTTTCCAGCCGCGCCAGCACGTCCTGCGCGGCGGCCAGGTTCGGCTGCGGGCCGACGCGCACCCGGAAGCGGATGTCGCGTTCGGCCAGGGTCACCTGCTCGATCCGCGACTCGTAGCCGATCAGCGCCAGCTTGGCGCGCTGGCGGTCGGCTTCCTCGCGTGACTTGTAGGCGCCGACCTGCACCAGATACGCGCCCCCTGGGTCGGCCAGTGCTCGGCTGACCTCGGCCGGCGGCGGCTGCACCGGGGCAGGGGCCGGCTTGCCCGGTGCCGGCGCGGCGGCCGGACGCGCGTACTCGCGCGGGATCGCCACCTCGATCTTCGGCAGCTCGTTATAGAAGGTGTAGCGCGGCGGCACCTTGTCTGGCGCGGGCACCGGCGCGGGGGCCGGCTTGCTGCCGTTCTTGCCGGCGACGCTCGCCGCACCGGCATCGTTGCCGGCAGCCGGCTTGGCGGGCTTGCTGTCGTCGCCGTCCAGCAGCGGCTTCAGGCTGGCCTCGTCCTGCGCGGCCTCGCCGAGCCGGGTCTTGTGCTGCGGCCGGTCGATGTAGACGAAGGCGGCTACCACCAGCCCGATCGCCAGGCCGACGATCAGCCAGACCCAGCCGGGCAGTGCCCCACCGCCGCCGCTCCCGCCGTTGCCGCCCCGACGCGGGCCGTTGCCGCCCCGGCCGTTGCCGTTGCGGCCGGCGTTCGGGTTGCGCGGCTTGGCGTAGTCGCGCGCCATGGCCTACATCTTCTCCGGAGCCGACACGCCAAGCAGCGCCAGCCCGTTGCGCAGCACCTGGCCGGTGGCCTGGGCCAGCGCCAGACGGGCGTTGCGCAGCGCGGCGTCGTCGATCAGGAACGGCAGCGCGTGGTAGTAGCCGTGGAAGGCGGCGGCGACATCACGCAGGTACTGGGCGATGACATGCGGCTCCAGATTGGCAGCGGCCGACTGCACGGTTTCCGGGAAGCGGCCGAGCAGCGCCACCAGCGCCACCGCTTCCGGCTCAGCCAGCTGGGCCAGTGCCGTGAAGCCCTGCGCCTGGTCGTACTGCAGGCCGCGTTCGCCGAGCTGGCGCAGCACCGCGCAGACCCGGGCATGGGCGTACTGGATGTAATAGACCGGGTTGTCGTTGGTCTGCGCGCGGGCCAGGTCGATGTCGAAGGTCAGCTGCGAATCGCTCTTGCGGGCAACCAGGAAATAGCGCGTCGCGTCGCGTCCGGCCTCGTCGATCAGGTCGCGCAGGGTCACGTAGGAACCGGCGCGCTTCGACAGCTTCACTTCCTCGCCGCCGCGCATCACGGTGACCATCTGGTGCAGCACGTATTCCGGCCAGCCCTGGGGGATGCCGATGTCCAGTGCCTGCAGGCCGGCGCGCACGCGGGCGATGGTGCCGTGGTGGTCAGCACCCTGTTCGTTGATCACCCGCACGAAGCCGCGCTGCCACTTGGTGACGTGGTAGGCGACATCGGGCACGAAGTAGGTGTAGCCGCCTTCGCGCTTGCGCATCACGCGATCCTTGTCGTCGCCGAAGCCGGTGGTGCGCAGCCACAGCGCGTCGTCCTGCTCGTAGGTATGGCCGCTGGCCTGCAGCGCGGCCACCGTGCTGTCGACCTTGCCTTCGGTGTACAGCGAGCTTTCGAGGTAGTAGACGTCGAAGGCCACGCCGAATGCCTTCAGATCGAGATCCTGCTCGCGGCGCAGATAGGCCACCGCGAAGTCGCGGATCGCGTCGAGATCGTCGACATCGCCCTTGGCGGTGACTGCGCGGTCGTCGGCGGTCACCGTGTCGCCGGCGAGGTAGGACTGGGCGACATCGTCGATGTAGTCGCCGCGATAGCCGTCTTCCGGCCAGCCGGCATCGCCGGGCTTGATGCCGCGCGCACGCGCCTGCACCGACACGCCGAGATTGGCGATCTGGTTACCGGCGTCGTTGTAGTAGAACTCCTTCGACACCTGCCAGCCGGCGGCCGCCAGCACCCGCGCCATGCAGTCGCCGACCGCCGCACCCCGGCCGTGGCCGACGTGCAGCGGGCCGGTCGGATTGGCCGACACGAACTCGACCATCGCCTTGCCGCGGGCGCCGGAGCGGTCGATGCCGAAGGCGTCACCGGCGTTCAGGATCTCGACCACCACCTGCTGCAACGCGCCGGCCGCGAGGAAGAAATTGATGAAGCCAGGGCCTGCGATCTCGACCTTGTCGATGACGCCGCCCTTGGGCAGCGCGGCGACGATCGCTTCGGCGACCGCGCGCGGCGGCTTGCCCAGCGGCTTGGCCAGGGTCATCGCGACATTGGTCGCGAAGTCGCCGTTCTTCTTGTCCTTGGCCGGCTCGACCAGGATGTCGCGCGGCATGGGTACTGCGCTGCCCTCGATCACGGTGGCGACGGCGGCGCGCAGCAGGTCCTGCAATTGGGATTTCATCGGAACGCGTTCAGGCGGCCTTGCGGCCGGGCTTTCAGTGGGAGCAGCACATTGTACGGCGCGGGCTGCCGGGCTCAGACCGGCTCGGCTTCCCAGATCCACGGCCGGCCGCGCGAGTTCGGGCGGTAGCCATCGGCAATGGCGGCCTCGATGCAGCCCTGAAGCCGGTTCGCGAAGCCGATCTCCGACTTCGGCTTGCCCTGGCCGAATTCGACGTACGGGAATTCGACGATCAGCTCGCGGCGCTTGCCGGGATCGGTCGACACCGTCACCGACAGCCCGCCGCAGCCGCCACCGGCGACCGGCCCGCCGACCCAGTGGCGCACCTTCCAGTGGAATTCGTCGTCGTCGATGACGATGACGCCGTGATCCTTGAACGCCGCCATCAGTTCGCCGCCTCGCGACGCTTCACCGCCAGCGGCCCGATCGCCTGACATTCCGGCATCAGCTGCAGGTGGTTGATGTTGACGTGGGCCGGGCGCGAGGCCACCCAGCAGACGGCGTCGGCGACATCGTCGGCCGACAGCGGCTGGGTTCCGGCGTAGACCGCATCGGCCTTGGCCTGGTCGCCGTGGAAGCGCACGGTCGAGAACTCGGTGCCGCCGCACAGGCCCGGCTCGATGTCGGTCGCGCGCACGCCGGTGCCGACCAGATCGGCCCGGAGGTTCAGGGTGAACTGGCGGACGAAGGCCTTGGTCGCGCCATAGGTATTGCCGCCCGGATACGGCCACTCGCCGGCCGTCGAGCCGATGTTGATCACGTGGCCGCGACCGCGCGCGACCATGCCCGGCAGCACCGTGCGGGTCATGGTCATCAGGCCCTTGATGTTGGTGTCGACCATCCGCTCCCAGTCCTCGAGGCTGGCGCGCTGCGCCGGTTCGAGGCCGAGCGCCAGGCCGGCGTTGTTGACCAGCACGTCGATCGCCGCCCAGTCGGCGGGCAGGCCGGCGATCACCGCTTCGATTGCGGCGCGGTCGGTGACATCGAGCGCCACCGGCAGCACGGCGTCGCCCAGTTCGGCGCGCAGCGCGTCCAGGCGATCGGTGCGGCGGGCGGCGGCGATGACCCGATGGCCTTCGGCGACGAAGCGGCGGGCGATGGCGGCACCGAAGCCGGCACTGGCGCCGGTGACGAAGACGATTTTCGATTCCATGGGAGTGCGTGGACAGCGACAGGACCGGCGCGAATTGTGCCCGTTCCCGCAGCGCAGCACGGCTCAGTCGCCGTTAGGCCGGTTGCCCCGATCGCCCTGGTCGTCAAGCGCGGCGGTCGGATCGAGCTGGCGTTGCAGGCTGTGCAGCGCCTCGTCGACCTCGAGGCCGATGTCGTAGCGCAGCCGCAGCGGTGCCGAGCGCCGGCCGTCCGGGGCGATGGCGACGGCGGTCAGCGCCACCGGGCCCGGCAGGTAGAGCGGGCCGCGATAGCGGGCGCTGCCGCTGTCCGGCGGCCGGCCGGTGATCGAGTAGACGATCAGCGCCGCCGGATCGCTGGCGCGCAGCGTCACCGTCACCGGCTGCGGAAACGGCCCGGCAGCGGGATCGGCGGTCAGCCGCAGGGCGGCGCCGTCACCACGCCCGGCCGCAGCGGCATGGCGGGCAAGCGGGCTCGACAGGCCGCTGACCGGGCTGTGCGCGTAGCAGCTCAGCCACTGGCCCGGCGGCAGCGTCACCGTGGTCTGCGGCGGCGTCTGGCGATCGGGATCGCGGCCTTCGCCAGCGCAGTGCAGCCGGGCGTCGGCGGGCGCGGCGCGCAGCTGGTCGCCGTCGCGGACGATGGTCGGCGGCGCGGCGTTCGGCAGCGGCTCGGCACCGGCACGCAGGAAATCGGCGATCACTGCCAGGGTCGCCGGTGCGCGCGCCAGTTCCCGGTGGTCCTGGCCGCCGGCCCAGCCGCGTGCCTCGCGGTTGAAGGCGAGGTTGACCGCGCCGGCCAGCGCCGGGCTGTCGGCGTCCTCGGCCGGGAACAGCGCGTCGTAGCGGCCGGTGCCGTCGTAGAGCGTCATCGTCCGCATCGCGCCGATGGTTTCGCCGCCGGCATTCAGCTGGGCCAGCCACGGGCTGCCGCGATACAGCTCGAAGCTCGACGTGCGGCTGGGGCCGCGCGCGTCCGGCCTGGCCGTCCAGACGCCGTGGTTGGCGCCGGCCACGGCGACGAAGCTGCGCACCTGGTGCCAGCGGTTGCTCTGGGTCAGCCACTGGCGCACGGCGGTGACGCCGAGCGAATGCGCCACGATGTCGAACTGGCGGATCGGCCGGCCGCTCTTCTCGCCGAGATAGCGCAGCACCTCGTCAGCGAAGGCGTCGAGCGTCACGGCGGTGGCGTCGTTGGCATCGAAGCGGGCGGTCGAGGCCCAGCCGTAGCTCGGCGCCCAGAGTTCGTCGTCGTTCCAGCCGGCGTCGCGGAAGCTGCGACGCGCGGCCTCCCAGAAGGTGGCGTCCTCGGTGTTGCCGTGGATGAACAGCACCGGCGTTCGGCTCGGGCTGGCGTTCTCGGCGGCCTCCGGTTGCCGGCGGGCGCCGCCCCAGCCGTAAACCGGCCGGCCGGTGGCCTGGCTCAGCGGCGGCCGGAAGCCATCGGGAAAGGCGCGTTCATGCGGGCGGGGCGGCGGCTCGCCGCCGGTCGCGCAGGCGGCCAGTGCCAGCACCAGCAGCGGTGCAGCGCGCTTCAAGGCGCGAACAGCAGCAGCACGAGGCGCAGCTCGAAATATGGCGAGGCGCTGATCGCCGCCGCTTCCTGCACGCCGCTGAGGCGGGCCGTCTGGCGCAGGCCCGGCAGTTCGTTGTCGGCCGTGCAGGGCGCACTGAGGCAGACGTGGTAGGGCACCGTGAACTGCGAGCCGCGACCGGCCACCGGCAGTGCGGCGCGGACGCTGGCCACGGCGGCGCTGCGGTAGACATAGCTGAAACCGGCGGTGGCGATGCTGTTGCGGATGCCGCGATCGCGGTACTCGCCGGCCACCGGCGCCAGGTAGAACAGGCCGGCCAGGCTGCACTGCGCTGCCGGCACCAGCAGCTTGTTGCAGGCAGTGCTCGGCGGGACCGGCTGGTCGGCGAGGTTCAGGCTGACTTCGTCGTAGCGGTTGCTGCCGAGGCTGCGGTAGTGGCTCAGGCCGGCCTCGGCAAACCAGTGCGGACTGAACTTCCACGCGAAGGTCGCTTCCAGGTTGACCACGCTGGCCGGCTTCGACGGCGTCAGCCCGCCGTAGGCGGTTTCCGAGGCGGCGCTGTTGATCTGCAGCGCGGCGGTGGCGTCGATCGACAGCCGGCCGAACCAGTCCTGGTGGTGTGACAGCTGCGGCATCACGCTCCAGTAGCGGGTGCCCGGGTTGAGCAGCGAATCGCGCTGGAAGCTGCCGACTGGCGCTTTCACCGTCAGCGTGTACAGGCCATTGCCGTGCAGCGGGCCGCGGTGATACGGCCGGCCGTAGACGCCGGCCAGCAGGAACAGGTCGCCGAAGCCGCTGCCGCGCGAGGTCTGGCCGAATTCACGCGACAGATCGTTGATCGCGCCGCTGGCCGACTGCCGGCCGGCGGTGCCGATCACCCGCAGCACCTGGTTGCGGTCGTCGAAGAACGGCAGGCCGCTGTCCTCGAACAGGTTGCCGATCCACAGGTAGCGTCCCAGCAGCAGCGTGGCGCTGATCGACTCGCCCGGCGCGATCGCCGCGTTGCCGAGCGGCACCTTGTGGCCGTCGGCGTCCCAGATCCGGTCGATTGCGCTATGCACCGCCGTGGTGTCGAGGTAGGCGCCGGGCGGCAGCACGGCGTATTCCGAGACATGCGGGGTGAACACGATCGCGGCCTGCGCCGGCGCGGCCAGCAGCAGGCCGGCACCCGCCAGCTGCCACCTCACGGCTGTGCCCGGCTGGCGCGCGGCTGCCAGCGCAGGCGCAGCAGCACGCTGTCCGACGCATAGGTCCGGGCGTTGCCGAGGCCATCGACGACGTCGCTGCCGTTCGCGGTCGGCCGGCAGCTGCCGAGCGCCCCGCAGCCGGCGGGCTGCTGCAGGTATGGCACGGTGATGCGGCCGCTGTCGCCGGCCAGCGGCCGCGTCCAGGCCAACGACAGCCATAGCTGCGGCGTCAGGAAGGCGCCAAGGCCAAGCTGCAGACGCTGCTCGCGGCTGCCGGTGTCGCGCAGCGGTGCGGGGTCGGGGAAGCTGTCCTGCAGCGGGCCAGCTGCGGGCGGCTGTGCGCTGCTGCGGATCCGGCGGTACTCGTTGGCGCTGCCGTCTCGGCGGTAGTACGACACCTGGGCGTGGACGTTCCGCCACAGCCGCTGGGCCAGCGTGGCGTCGAATTCGAGATCACGGCCAGCCTGGGTCGGCGTCTGCGCGTTGAAGGCCGGTTCCTGGTCGGCCTCGTACCAGCGCAGCCGCAGGCCGGCGTCCAGCCGCAGGCCGCGCAGCTGGGGGTTCTGTGCCTGCCAGTGGCCGCCCAGCCGGACGCCCCAGGCGAACACGCCGCCGCCGGCATTGTTCGGCGCGGCCGGGTCCTGCGCACCGATCGGCACCCGCAGCTCGCCGAGCAGGATCAGCGACAGCGGCGTGGCGCTGCGGCTGCGCCAGTCCTGCGAGCCGAACAGCACCGGGCCGAAGGCGAGGTCAAGGTCGTGGATGCCGGACTTCGACGCCGGCGCGCCGTCGGCCACCGCAGCGGCGCCGAGCGGTCCGCGGGTCGCGGTTTCGGCATAGCCGAACATCGCGCGGGCGGTCCACAGCCGAGACGAGACGAACGGCAGGGCTTCGGCTTCGAACAGCGGGAAATGGTTTTCGAGGTCGACCGTGACCTGGGTCAGCGGAAACTCGCTGCCGGGTCCGTAGGCGGGCGCTACGCCCGGCTGGCGCTGGCCGTCGGCACCGAAGCTGCGGTCGCGCGGGTCGTGCAGCAGGCTCAGGCCGACGGTCAGGCCGGGGTGCCGGGCCAGGTAGCGGCCGCTGTCGAGCAGCAGGTCGGGATGGGCGGCCAGCGGTCCGCAGACCAGCATGCCGAGGGCCGCCAGCGCGGCGCGGGCCCGGACCGGCGTCGGCATCAGGCCACGTTTCCGAATCGGCCGGTGTCCTGCAGCATCGCGCGGTACTGCTCGCGGGCTTCGGTCTTCAGCACCTTGCCGACCGCGCTGCGCGGCAGCGACGGCACCACGACGAAGGCGGCCGGAATCTTGTAACCGGCCAGCCGCTGGCGCAGTGCCGCGCGCAGCTGGGCCTCGTCGTACGGCAGTCCGGGGTGGCGGACCACGAAAGCGATGCCGACCTCGCCCCAGCGGGCGTCGGGCCAGCCGAACACGCAGGCCTCGGCGATCTCCGGCGATTCCAGCACGGCGGCCTCGATTTCCGACGGATAGATGTTCTCGCCGCCGGAGATGTAGAGATCCTTGAGCCGGCCGCGGATGGTGATGCGCCCGGCGGCGTCGCGGCGGGCGAGGTCGCCGGTGTGCAGCCAGCCGTCGCGGAACGCGGCGGCGGCATCATGTGCGCCCCAGTAGCCGGCGCAGATCTGTGGGCCGGACAGGCACAGTTCGCCGACTTCGCCGTCGTCGGTGCGGCTGCCGTCGCCGCGCCGGACGTCGACCCGCACGCGCGGCATCGGCAGGCCGACCGCCTGCGGGTTGTCGACCGCCGGATCGCCGCCGAGGAAGCAGTTGACGCCGGCCTCGGTCATGCCGAAGCCGCAGCGGAAGCGGATGCCGCGCCGCAGGTAGCGGTCGCAGAGCGTCTGCGGGCAGGGCGCGCCGCCGGACAGCGCCATGCGCACCGAGGACAGGTCGGCGCTGGCGAACCCCGGGTCATCGGCCAGCGCCGCGAACATGGTCGGCACCATGAACAGGATCGTCGCCCGGTGGGCGACCGCCTGCTGCAGGTAGTCGGCCGGATCGAAGCGCGGCACCAGCACCACGGTGCCGCCGACCCGCAGCAGCGGCAGGCTCAGCACGTTGGCGGCCGCGTGGAAACACGGCGTGGCCTGGATCACGACATCGCCCGGCCGCAGCGCCCAGGCCTCGGCGCTGTCGTCGGCGTTGCCGAGCGTCTGCCGGTATGGCAGGCAGGCGCCTTTCGGCGCGCCGGTGGAGCCGCCGGTGAACAGGATCATGTGGATGTCGTCGAGCCCCGGCGCGTCGCCGGCCGGCGGCTGGGCGGCGGCCGGAACGTCGGCGAGCCAGCGCTCGTAGTCGGCCAGGCGCAAGGTCGGCAGGCCCAGCGTGGCGGCAACGGCTTCGGATCCGGCGTCGACCAGCAGCAGCTTCGGTGTCACCTGCGCGACCTGGGCCGCCAGTTCCGCCGGGCCGAGACGGATGTTCAGCGGCACGGCGATGACGCGCGCCATCGGCGCGGCGATCAGCAGGTCGAAGTGGGCGATGTGGTTCTGGCTGAGGATCGCCACCCGGTCGCCGCCGCCAATGCCGCGCTCGTGCAGGCGCCAGGCCAGCCGGCGGGCGCGGAACGCCAGATCCCGGTACGTCCAGACCTGGTCACCGGCACGGATCGCCGCATGCCCGGGCAGGGCAAGGCGCGCGAAGCCGATGACATCGGGTCGGGACATGGGGCGGATCGACGAAAAGGGAAACAAACGTACTGATGATACGGATGCCCCCGCCGGCCAGCGACTTGAACGCGCTGTCGGATGCCCCGGCCGCCCGCCGCGATCAGCGCGGCGCGATGCCGCGCGCGATCAGGTCCATCACGCCGTCGACCACGTCCGGCCCCGGCACCTGCTTCTGCCACAGGCACCAGCGCATGCCGATGAAGTGGCCGATGCCCATGATCGACCAGGCTCGGGCTACGGCATTGCCGGGCGCCAGTTCGCCGCGACCGGTCGCCTCGGCGAGGTCTTCGGCATAGCTTTCGGCTAGCCGCTCGTAGTACTCGCGGAACACTGCCTCGTCGACGAACTGGGATTCCTGGACGATCCGGTAGAGGCCGGGATGGGCGTGGGCGAACTCGAAGAACGCTTCCAGGCCGCGGCGCTCGGCGGCCACGCGGTCGCGGATGCCTTCGATGGCCAGTGCCATGTGCTTGCGCAGCCGCGAGCCGATGTCCCGGACCAGGGTCAGGAAGATCTCGTCCTTGGAATGGAAGTACAGATAGAAGGTGCCCTGGCCGACGTCGGCGCGGGTGGTGATCGAACTGACCGAGGCGACGTGGAAGCCTTTTTCGCCGATTTCGATTTCCGCAGCGGCCAGCAGCTTGCGACGGGTGGCTTCGCCCCTGGCAGTGACGGGGGTGAGTTCCTTGTTGATGGTCACGGGAAATGCACTCTTTTTTGGAGCGGTAGTGGTCAGAATACGCTACGAAGCCGACGCTCGCCGTGAACGGACGATGAAAACATGCGGCGGTTCACAGCTGGATTGCAGTGTGCGGCGGCGCCGGCCGCAGCAGCGGTCCGGCGGCGGCTTTCGGCAAGCCGCTTTCGTGCCGGTCAGCTGTTGTCGCCGGTACGCCGGCCGTCGACCGCCGCCAGTTTCAGCCGCTCGCCGGTGCTGCGCGGCGCCGGCCCCCGGCGCACTTCGCCGTGCCGGCGCAGGCCCTGTTCCTTGAGCCAGAACAGGCAGTCCTCGAAGGCCCGGGAAATGCGCGTCTGCAGCCGGATGCGCTCCAGTTTCGGCCAGGTGGCGCGTTCGCCGTCACGGATGAAGCTGGCGATCGCCGCCTGCGAAGGATTCGAGAACATCCGCATCAGCTGGGTCGGCGACTGTTTCGGGAACACGCTGATGTCACCGCTGTAACGCTGCTGCAGCACGTCGTTGAGCATGTCGACGATGCGGCCCGGCACCGCCGCGCCGACGTAGTTGCGGGTCAGCTTCAGGACATCGCGGGTCGCTGTGGTGGCGACGTGCTGCACGACATCGGCAACCGAGCGGCGGCGCGGGTTCTGCTCGCGCATGAACGGCACCACATGCGGATTGGTCTGGCTGACGATGTAGTGGTTGACGTTGTGCAGGCGGGCCAGGCGCAGCATCGGCAAATCGTTGGCGATCGAGCCGTCGACCCAGCGCTTGGAGCGCATGTACGGGTGCTTGACGCCGTCAAAATCCAGCGCGTCGAGCATTACCGGCGGGAACACGCCCGGCACCGCGCAGGAGGCCAGCACGGCCGACTGCACGGTGACGTTCGGCGCCGTCAGGTAGTTCAGCAGGCGGGCCGACTGGTGGGCCTCGGCCGGCGATACGGTGACGCCGAGGATGCGCCGGGTACGCTCGAACGCCTGGATGAAGCTGCCCGGCGAGATGTTGCGTTCGAGGCAGTTGAGCAGCTGGCGCGGGTCCATCAGCGCGCTGCCGGCCAGCACCTGACGCAGGCTCACGGTCTGGAACGCCTGCAGGCTCAGGGACTCCGGGTCGAACATCGCCGGCAACTCCTCGTCGGTGCGGGTGCCGACCATGCTGGCGATGATGGCGCCGGCCGAGGAACCGGAGATCACGCGCGGCAGCACGTTGGCTTCCGACAGCGCCTTGATGACGCCGAGGTGGAACATGCCGAGCGTCGCCCCCCCGGACAGCAGCAGCGCCGAACGGCCGAAGCTGGTGCCGGTGCGCTTGAAGAACAGGATCTTCTCGTCATTGGAGAAATCCGGAAAATCGCCGACGCAGACGTAGTCCAGGCAGCGCGCCGATTCCTCGATGTATTCCTCGACCAGCTTCTTGGTGCCGACCCGCGCGTAGGCGTACAGCACCGGGTCAGCCACGTTGCCAAGGTTGCCGTGCAGGCCCTCGGCGAGCTGGAACACCAGCTGCCGCACTTCGCCGGACTTGCGCAGCTCGCGCAGCGTGTTGAGCCGCTCCTTGATCAGCAGATAGTCGTAGTCATCGCTCATCTCGTCCTGCTTCCAGGCGTCCGCGCCTTCCAGACGGTCGAGCGCGGTGGCGATTTCTCGCCATTCGGCATAGCTCGTGGCCTGTTCGAGGTCCCGCTGGTAGGCGGCAATCAGCTTCTTGGACATGCGCGATCGCGACTTTTCGGAAGGCCGGAGTATGCCATTGCGCAGTGCAGCAATCGGGGCGGTCGGCGCCGCTGCGGGCGACCACCTGCGCCGTCCATCGGCTGTCGAGATTTTGTGCTGCCAGCAAACTGTTGCCGTTGGCGTCAGGATTACAATTCGCCGTGCCGCCGCCGGAATTCCATGTCGCTTCGCGTCACTGCTCTGCTTGCCCCGCTGTTCGCCGATCGCCGACGCCTTGCCGTCGCGATTCCAGCGCTCTGCGTGCTCGCGCTCGCCAGCTGGGCCATCGGCAAGAACCTGGTGGCTTTTTTCAAGGCGCTGGCGGCGCAATCGCTGCTGATCACCGCCGCCACCTTGCTGGGCAGCCTGGCCGCCGGCCTGCTGGTCTGGCGCGCACGCGGCCACCTTGATTTGCACCGGGAGCGCCTGCTGCTGCTCGGCGGCCGGGTCCAGGACGCCATCGAGGTGCTGGCCCCCGCAGCGCTGGCCACCACGGTGTTCCTGGCCGGCGCGGTGCTGCTGATTTCCGGCGCGACGCCGGCGATCGACAGCCGTCTGGCCGGGCTTGCCGAATGGATTCCGCTGAGCCTGCTGGAGTTTTCCCACATGGTCGGCAGCGCCGTCGGCCTGGGGCTGCTGATCCTCGCCCGCGGCCTGTACCGGCGGCTCGACGGTGCCTGGTGGATGACGCTGGTGCTGCTCGCCGCCGGCGCGGTGGCATCGATGCTGAAGGGGCTCGACTACGAGGAAGCGCTGCTGCTGTCGGCGATCCTGCTGGTGCTGCTCAGCTCCCACGAGCGCTTCTACCGGCGCGCCTCGCTGCTCGAAGTGCGCGATTCCCGGCTGTGGCTGTCGGCGACGCTGGCGGTGGTGGCACTGGCGGTGTGGCTGTCGATGCTGTCCTACCACGACCTCAGCTTCAGCGAGGAAGTGTGGTGGCGCTTCGCCTTTGACGATCAGACGCCGCGCCTGATGCGCGCCGGCCTGCTGACGGCGCTGATGATGGCCGGCTACATGCTCTGGCAGCTGCTCAGCCCGACCCGCTCCGAGCCGGAGCCGCCCGATGCCGCCGCGCTGCAGCGGGCGGCCGACATCATCGCCCGGCACGGCGGCGGCACGCTGGCGAATCTGGCGCTGCTCGGCGACAAGCAGCTGCTGTTCCACGCCGACGGCGACGCTTTCATCATGTACCAGCGCTCCGGCCGCAGCCTGATCGCGCTCGGCGATCCGGCTGGCAATCCGGCCAAGTTCGAATCGCTGGCCTGGTCCTATCGCGAGCTGTGCGATCGCAACGCCTGCTGGCCGGTGTTCTACCAGGTGTCGCCGGACCAGCTGCCGCTCTATCTGGATCTCGGCCTGTCGCTGGCCAAGCTCGGCGAGGAAGCCCGCGTGTTCCTGCCGAAATTCAGCCTCGACGGCACCCGCAACGCCAAGCAGCGCAACAAGCACCACCGCGCGACGCGCGAAGGCGCCAGCTTCGCGATGCTGCGGCCGGACGAAGTCGGCGCGCGGCTGCCCGAGCTGCGGGCGATCTCCGATGACTGGCTGACCGGCAAGTCGGTCGCCGAAAAGGGCTTCTCGGTCGGCCGCTTCGACCCCGAGTACCTCAGCCGTTTCCACTGCGCCTGCGTGCTGCGCGAAGGGCGCATCGTCGCCTTCGCCAACCTCTGGCTGGGCGGCGCGGCGAAAGAGGAATTCGCCATCGACCTGATGCGCTACGGCGCCGAGGCCCCGAAGGGCGTGATGGATTTCCTGTTCATCGAGCTGATGTTCTGGGGCCGTGACCAGGGCTACCGCTGGTTCAACCTGGGAATGGCGCCGCTGGCCGGGCTGGAGCGCCACCCGCTGGCCCCGTTCTGGCACAAGGTGGGCCGGATCGTGCATCGCTACGGCGAGCCGTTCTACAACTTCGACGGCCTGCGCCAGTACAAGGACAAGTTCTCGCCTGAATGGCGGCCGCGTTACCTCGCATCACCCGGCGGCCTGGTGCTGCCTCGCGTCATGGTCGATACCGCTGCGCTGATCGCCGGCGGCATCAAGGAAGTCATCTGGAAGTCATGAAACCACTGGTTCTCGCAGCAGCGCTCGCGGTCCACTCCCTGCCCTCGATGGCCGCCACGCCGGCCGCTGCGCCGGTGCCGCCGGCCGCAGCTGCGGCCACGGCCACGACGGCGGCGACGCTGCCAGCCGTGGAAACGCTCAGCCACGGCAAGTTCGAAGGCATCCGCATCCACCGGCCGATCGGCACGCCGAAGGCCTTCGTGCTGTTCCTGTCGGGCGATGGCGGCTGGACTGCGCGCGAGCGCGGCGGCGCACAGGCGATGGTCGATGCGCTGGTGGCCGACGGCGCGATGGTGGCGGCGATCGACACGCCGCGCCTGCTCAGCGCCTTCGAGGCTGATGGCGGCGACTGCGTCTACACGGTCGGCGATTTCGAGAACCTCAGCCATTTCGTCCAGGCCTGGGCGCACCTGCCGACCTACCTCACGCCGATCCTCGCCGGCCATGCCGCCGGTGCCACGCTCGCCTATGGCGTGCTGGCGCAGGCGGAAAAGGGCAGCTTCACCGGCGCCATGACCACCGCCTTCTGCCCGGATCTGAACCTCGCCAAGCCGTTCTGCGCCGGCAACGGCGCGGCGCAGGCGCCGATCGACAAGGACAGCGGCGGCATCCAGTTCCTGCCCACCCGCACGCTGGTCGCGCCGTGGGTCAACCTGCACGGCGAGATCGACCAGGTCTGCCCGCTTGCCACCGTCGGCCCGTTCATCAAGGGCATGCCGAACGCACGGCTGGTGACGGTGCCGAAGGTCGGCCACGCGTTTTCCACTGTTGCCGACTGGCGCAACGCCTACCGCGATGCGGTGGCCGGCCTGGAGACCACCCAGAGCCACGACAGCCTGCCGCCACCGCCCGGTGCGCTGAACGACCTGCCGGTGATCGAGGTCGAGGCGGTCAGCGGCGCCGGCGGCCCGGGCGATACCTTCGCCGTGCTGGTGTCCGGCGACGGCGGCTGGGCCGGCATCGACAAGGAACTGGCGGCCCATCTGGCCGGCGCCGGCATGCCGGTGGTCGGCATCGATTCGCTGCGCTATTTCTGGACCGAGCGCACGCCGGAAAGCTTCGCGGCCGATCTGGAACGGATCATCCGCCACTACCGCCAGAAGCTCGAACGGCCGCGCGTGCTGCTGATCGGCTACTCGCAGGGTGCGGACGTGCTGCCGTTCGCGCTGAACCGGCTGCCGGCCGCTACCCGCAACGACCTGGCGCTGGTCGCCCTGCTCGGGCTCGCCGAACGCGCGCAGTTCGAATTCCATCTGACCAGCTGGGTCGGCAGCACCGGTGGCGGACTGCCGACGCGCCCGGAAGTGGCGCGGCTGCAGGCGGCGCCGTCGAACCCGCCGCTGCTGTGCGTCTGGGGCGAGGAAGACGAGGACGCCATCTGCGGCAGCTTGAGCGGGCCGAGGCTGACCACGCTCAAGCTGCCCGGCGGTCACCATTTCGATGGCGACTACGAAGCGCTGGCCCGCAAGCTGCTGGCGGCGATCCCGACGGCGCGTGTGGTCAAGCGCTAGCGCCGCCGTGCTGCCGGCGGCGGTCGATCAGCTGCGCGGCACCTTGATCGTGGCGCCGGCGCGCAGCACGTCGGATTCGCCGAGGCCGTTCAGTTCACGGATCTTCTTGATCGAGGTGCTATAGCGCATCGCGATCGCGCCGAGCGTCTGCCCGGAGCGCACGCGGTGGGTACGGTGCTCGGCCGCGCTGGCGCTGGCCACGGCCGTGCGCACCGGCCGCGCTTCGGTGGCACGGACCGAGGCCACCAGCACCTCGTCACTCGCCGGGCCGCGTTCGCGGATTGGGACCTGCAGCCGGGTGCCGGCCTTCAGCTTGGCGCCGCTGGCCAGATCGTTGGCGGCCAGCAGTTCGCGCTGCGACACGCCATAGCGCTTGGCGATGCGGGCCAGCGAATCGCCGCGCTTCACCACATGGATGTCGGTGGTCACCGCCTGCGCGCTGTAGCGCTGGCCCGGCGTCAGCGTCGCGTAGGCCTGCTCGAAGCGCTGGCGGGCGCCGGCTGGCACACGGATCCAGTCACCGGCCGGAACCCGCAGCTTGCCGTCGACCACCGTTGGCCGATAGGCCGGATTCAGGCGGCGGAACTCTTCGTCGTCGGCCCCGGCCAGCTTGCGCAACGTGTCGTACGGCACGTAGTCCGGGACCTGCACGGTGTCGAAGTGCAGCTGCGGTTCGCGCTGCAGCTCACCGTAGTGCTGGCGGTAGTCGCGCTCGATCTCGCTGGCGGCGATGAATTCGGAGTAGAAGTTAGACGACGCGAAGCCGAACGACTTGGCGTCATAGCGCTCGATCAGATCGACCAGCGTCGTGCCGCCGACCGCCTTCAGCCCTTTGGCGATGCCGGCGCGGCCGTGGTTGTAGGCGGTCAGCGCCAGCGGCCAGCTGCCGAGCGCGTTGTAGTCATCGCGCAGGTGGCGGGCGGCGGCATCGGTGGAGGCCCAGGGATCGCGACGGTCGTCGACGACATTGTTCAGCCGCATGTAGATGCGCGCCGACGACGGGATGAACTGCCACAGGCCGGCCGCCGCCGCCTTCGAGTAGGCCTCGACGTTGAAGCTCGATTCCACCAGCGGCAGCCGGGTCAGCCGGGTCGGCAGGCCGTAGCTGGCGAAGATGCGCTCCATCTCCGGCAGGTAGCGGCCGGACACCGCCAGCGCGTTGCCGGTGCGCTCGCGCAGGCCGCGCTGGTAGCGCAGGTCATCGGCCGCACGGGCGAAGCGCTGCGGATCATGATTGTTGGCGTAGGCGGCGTAGATCTTCGCCTCGTCGGGCGGTAGCAGGTCCGGGTTGATCGGCAGGCCGCTGTCGACCCGAGCCTGCAGCGAGCGCAACGCGCCTTCGACCTCGCTGCGCGCCTCGCTTTCCTCGCGCTTCTTCTTCGCGGCCAGCGCGTTCGGGGCCAGCACGGCCGCGTCGGCGCGGAAGTCGAGCACCCGGAACACCTTGGTCAGGTCGCCTTTCGGGTGCAGCACGCTGTTGTGTTCGGACCATTCGGCGAACACCTTCTTCCAGAACGCCACGCGCGGCTTGAGCTCGGCCGGGGTCGGGAACGCTGTGTCGTCGTTGGCCGTCTCGATCTGCGGGGCGACGACGGCGGCCGCCGCAGCGCCGGGTAGCTCCCTGGCCAGCTCATCGGCCGACGGCGCTCCCGAGAACGCGGCCAGCAGGATGAGGATCAGGGGCTTCTTGGTCATGCGGGCGGTGCTCGGGGGTGCGGGTTGCCGGATCGGGCGGATGCTAGCGCAGCGCTCGCGCGAGCGACAATGAACGACAATCGGCGCGCGCAAGTATTGTTCCAGCGCCGCCCCTGCTGTTCCCCCTTCCGCTGTTGCCCGGAACCCTTCATGACCGCCGAAACCCTGTGCCTGCTGGCCGCCGGCCTGTTCTTCATGACCGCTCTGCTGACCGGCTGGTGGAAGTACCGCTGCATTGCCGGCAGCGAGACCGCCACTGCGCCGGTCTATGTCGACATCGCCCACCGCACGGCGCTGATGTACGCGTTCTCCGCGCTGCTGCTGCGCGAGTTCGTGCCGTACTCGCCGCTCGATGCCGCCGGCACCCGCTGGGCCGTTGGCGTGCCGCTGCTGTTCTTCGCGCTGGCGATCGCCAGCTATGTGCTGCACGGGATGCTGCGTGACACCGACAACCAGCTGCGCAGCCCGCATCGCCTGGGCCACCGCACGCTGCCGGCGCTGGCCATTCACGGCTTCATGTGGGCGCTGGCGATCGGCGAAATCGGCGGCTTCGCGATCCTGCTCTGGGGATTCCTGAAGTCGCTCGCCTGACGTCTGCCCTATCCCGGGCAGGCGAAACCACTCGGTTAAGCTAAATGCACTTCACTCGCACCCAACCACGAGACCTCATGGCCCAGCCATACCCGCCGATCGAGCCCTACCGCACGCAACGCCTGAAGGTGTCTGCCCTGCACGAGATTTACGTCGAGGAAAGCGGCAATCCGCAGGGCAAGCCGGTGGTGTTCGTGCACGGCGGTCCCGGCGGTGGCTGCGAGGCCTGGCATCGGCAGTTCTTCGATCCGAAGCGCTACCGCATCGTGCTGTTCGACCAGCGCGGCTGCGGCCGTTCCACGCCGTATGCTGAGCTGCGCGAGAACAGCACCTGGGATCTGGTGGCCGACATGGAGCTGATCCGCACGACCCTCGGCATCGACGCCTGGGTGGTGTTCGGCGGCTCCTGGGGTTCGACCTTGGCGCTGGCCTATGCCGAAACCCATCCGCAGCACACCCTCGGCCTGATCCTGCGCGGCATCTTCCTGGTCCGCGACGAGGAGATCCGCTGGTTCTACCAGGAGGGCTGCAACTGGATCTATCCGGATGCCTGGGAGCACTACATCGCGCCGATTCCGGTCGCCGAACGCGGCGATCTGGTGGCGGCCTACTACCGCCGCCTGACCAGCGAACGCGCCGAGGTGCGGCGCGAGGCAGCCAAGAGCTGGAGCATCTGGGAAGGCGCGACCTCCAAGCTGATCCCGTCGACCGACATGATCGCCCGCTACGGCGGCGACGATTTCGCCGAAGCCTTTGCGCGGATCGAATGCCACTACTTCGTCAACCACGGCTTCCTGCGGCCGAACCAGCTGCTGGACGACGCCCACCGCCTGAAGCAGATCCCCGGCGTGATCGTGCAGGGCCGCTACGACGTGGTCTGCCCGATGAAATCGGCCTGGGATCTGCACCGCGCCTGGCCGGAAGCCGATCTGCAGGTGGTGTCCGATGCCGGTCACGCGGCCAGCGAGAACGGCACGCTGTCGCGGCTGATCGACGCTGCCGACCGCTTCGCGCGGATGTGAAGTCCCTGCGACCGGACCGGCGGATTGCCGGACCCGGCCGCAGGCTGCGACCCGCTCGCCCGCGCTTTCAGCGCGGCGGCTTGCCGCCCGGGCGTTCGCCCGGAGCCGGCGGTGGCGGCAGGTTCTTCAGCGTCTCGGCCAGCTTGGCTTTCTGGGGCGCGGTCAGCATCGCGTACAGCTCGCCCTTCAGGGCTGCCGCCTTCTGTACCCGGTCGCGCGCGGCGTTGGCCTCTGCTTCGGTCAGCTGGTTGACCAGGGCGCCGTAGCCGGCGCTGTCCGGGGTCGCGATCAGCACCTTGTGCCGCAGCTCGCGGGTCGCTTCGTGCTGGCTGCGTTCGGCGTCGATGCTCGCCTGGATCGCCGTGCGGACGCTGCTGCGCTGGGCCTCGCTGAGATCCAGCGAACGCAGCGCCTTCAGGAACGGCCCGCCGGCATGTGGACCATGAAGGCCGCGGCCCGGGCCGTCGCGAAGCGGCCGTTCGCCGGGTTCGCCGCGCTGTTCCGGTGGCGGCGGCGCACCCGCCTCCGCTGCCGCGAAATGCGGCACGGCGATGAGAAAGCCGGCGGCCAGCGCCGCCGCCAACGTGGATCGGGTTTCAAGCTTCATGGCATCTGTCTCCGGTGGAACCTCGGGATCGGTGGCGGCGGTCGCCGATGGTCGGAAGGCGTTCGCCGCGTCCTGCCCGAGCATTGAGCGCCCGCTGCCGGTCACGTTGCGTTGCGCGGTCGTTAAGTTCGGTAAAGCCGCAGCGGCCGGCTTGCGCTGCCTTCGGCCGGCTTGGACAGTAGCGCCATGAGCAGCCGCATCCTGATTGCCGACGACGATCGCGACCTCGCCGATCTGCTGGCCGACTACCTGCGCCACGAGTCCTACACGGTGGAAACCGTGCACGACGGCGCCAGCGCGCTCGACCGCCTGGCCTCAGCGACGCTGCCGCGCCCGGACCTGCTGATCCTCGACGTGATGATGCCGGGGCGCGATGGCCTTGAAACGCTCAAGGAGCTGCGCCAGCGGCACGGGCTGCCGGTGATCATGCTGTCGGCGCGCGGCGAGCCGGTGGACCGGGTGATCGGTCTGGAACTGGGCGCCGACGACTACCTCGCCAAGCCCTGCCTGCCGCGCGAACTGCTGGCCCGCGTGCGTGCCCGGCTGCGTGCGCCGGCCGCCGCCGGCAGCAGCCCGGAGCCGATCAGCATCGGCGGCCTGCACCTGGATCTGCTGACCCGCCGCGCCAGCCTCGACGGCCACGAGCTGGAACTGACCGGCGCCGAGTTCTCGCTGCTGCTGGCGCTTGGCACGCGGCTGGGCCAGGTGGTCGACAAGGCGGTGCTGACCCGCGAAGGGCTCGGGCGGGAGATCGAACGCTTCGACCGCGCCGTCGATGTCCACATCAGCCGGCTGCGCCGCAAGCTGGCCGAGGCCTCGCCGAATTCGCCCGGCATCGATGCCGTGCGCGGTTCCGGCTACCAGCTGATCGTGGCGCTGCCCGGATGAAGCGCCCGACGCTCGGCTTCTACGCCCGCCTGCTGGTCTGGTTCGTCGCCGCCAACATCATCACCCTGCTGGTCAGCGTGCTGGTCACCGAGCGCTTCGCTCGCCATGCCTATCGCGGCGAGCCGGACTGGGCCGAACTGGCCGCCGGTGCCAGCCGCGCCTGGCTCGATGGCGGCGCCGCCGCGCTCGACGACTGGCACGAACGGCAGATGCGCGACGGCATCGACGCCACGCTCTACCAGGGCAGCAACAACCTGTTGCAGCGGCTGCCGCCGCCGTTCGCGCGGCGCGTGCTCGAACGGCTGCGGGGCGACGATTCGGTGGTGCTGCGGCCGCGTCCCGGCACCATCGTGGCCGCCGAAGCGGTGACCGGCAGCGACGGCGTCCAGCGCCACCTGATCGCTTTCCGGGGACCGCGCCCGCCGCATGCGCGCATCGAGCACCTGCTGCTGGTGCAGATCGTCCTGTCGGCGCTGGTGATCGGTGCGCTCGGCTGGTGGCTGGCCCGCTCAATCGCCCGTCCGGTAGCCGCAATCGGCGAGGCCACCCGGCGGATGACGGCCGGCGACCTGGCGGCGCGGGTCGGTGCACCGTGGGCCAGCCGCGACGATGAACTGGGCCGGCTGGCGGCCGATTTCGATCGCATGGCGGCGCGCATCGAGGCGCTGATCGCCCACGAGCGCGGCGTGCTGCAGGACGTCTCGCACGAACTGCGCTCGCCGCTGGCCCGGCTGCACCTGCTGCTCGACCTGGCGCGGCGCACGCCGGGCGTGGCGGCCGCCGCCCACTTCGAGCGGGCCGAGGCCGAGATCACCCGGCTCGACCGGATCATCGGCGAGGCGCTGGCGCTGTCGCGGATGGAAGCCGAGCTGCCGGGCATGACGATGGAACCGATCGCGTTGGCGCCGCTGGTGCAGGCGCGGGTCGCGGCGTTTCAGGTCGAGGCCGATTCCCGGCGCATCGGCCTCGCCGTGACGGCGGCCGTCCAGCCGCTGCTCAGCGGCAGCCGCAGCCTGATCGAACGCGCGGTCGACAACCTGCTGTCGAACGCCATCAAGTTCAGCGGCGATGGCGGACAGGTCGACGTGGCGATCGAACCGGCCGGCGGCGATGCGGCCGGCGCGATCGACCTGGTGATCCGCGACCACGGCCCCGGCGTGCCGGAGGCCGATCTCGCCAACCTCGGCCGGCCATTCTTCCGGGGGGCCAATGCCAGCCGCGCCGACGGCCATGGACTCGGGCTGGCGATCGTCGACCGCATCGTCCGCGCCCATCGCGGCGTGCTGGTCGTGGTCAATGCCGAAGGCGGCGGGCTGCGCGTCACCGTTCGCGTCCCGGGCTTGTCAACGGCAGGTCTAGAATAGCCAGACCACCCATTTCGGGAATCGCCGAACAGGCAAAAACATCATGAAACTCGCGACCTTGCGTGATGGTAGCCGCGACGGCCGGCTGATCGTGGTCAGCCGCGACCTGGCTCACGCCGCCCCGGTGCCGCAGATCAAGACGCTGCAGGAAGCGCTCGACGACTGGGACGCCGTGGCGCCCGATCTGGCGCTGCTGTCGGCCCAGCTGAACGAGGGCCGCATCGCCGGCACGCTGGCCTTCAACCCGGCCGACTGCCTGTCGCCGCTGCCGCGCGCCTACCAGTGGGCCGACGGCTCGGCCTACGTCAACCACGCCGAACTGGTGCGCCGCGCCCGGGGCGCCGAGCTGCCGCCGGATTTCTGGACCGAACCGCTGATCTACCAGGGCGGCTCCGACAGTTTCCTGGCCCCCTGCGATCCGATTCCCGCAGCCAGCGAGGCGCACGGCATCGATTTCGAAGCCGAGCTGGCGGTGATCACCGGCGACGTGCCGATGGGCATTGCCGCCGAAGCGGCCGGTGAAACGATCCGCCTGCTGATGCTGGTCAACGATGTGTCCCTGCGGGAGCTGATGCCGGCGGAGCTGCTGCGCGGCTTCGGCTTCTTCCACTCCAAGCCGTCGAGCGCCTTCAGCCCGGTGGCGATCACGCCGGACGAGCTGGGCGCGGCCTGGGACGGCCAGCGCGTGCATCGGCCGCTGCTGTCGAGCCTCAACGGCCAGCGCCTCGGCCAGCCGCAGGCCGGCGTCGACATGGTGTTCGGCTTCCCGCAGCTGATCGCCCATGCGGCGAAGACCCGCGCGCTGGTGGCCGGCAGCATTCTCGGCAGCGGCACGGTGTCGAACCGCGGCGCCGATGGCGGCTTCGGCGCGACGATCGCCGATGGCGGCGTCGGCTATTCCTGCCTGCTGGAACTGCGCACCCTCGAAGCGCTGCGCGATGGCCAGCCGTCGACGCCGTACCTGAAGCACGGCGACACGGTGCGGATCGAGATGATCGACGACGATGGCGCGTCGATCTTCGGCGCCATCGAACAGGTCGTGCAGCCGTTCCCGTAGGCCGGCGCTACGGCACCTTGATCAGCTTCAGGTAGTAGAAGCCGTCGAACTGGTCGCCCGGTTCGATGCGCCGGCCGAGCCCGCAGTCCTCCCCCCAGGGGCCGTACGGCGAGGGCTCGATGACTTCCTCCACGGCCTCGCGCTGTGCTTCCATGAACGCCCGGCCGATGTCCTCGCCTTCAGCCTTGAGGATCGAGCAGGTCGCGTACAGCAGCGCGCCTTCCGGCTTCAGCAGCGGCCACAGCGCATGCAGCAGGCGCAGCTGCTGGGCGGCGAGCGCGGCGATGTCGGTTTCGCGGCGCAGCCACTTGATGTCCGGATGGCGGCGGATCACGCCAGTGCCGGAGCACGGCGCGTCGATCAGGATGCGGTCGAACTTCTTGCCCTTCCACCAGCCGGCGGTGTCGGCGGCATCGTGGTGGATCAGCATCGCGTCGAGCTGCAGCCGGCCCAGCGTGTCGCGGATACGGCCGAGCCGTGCGGCTTCCGATTCGATGGCGATGACATCCAGGCCTTCCGTGCGCTCGATCAGGTGCGCGGTCTTGCCGCCGGGCGCGGCGCAGGCATCGAGCACGCGCATGCCGGGTTCGGCTTCGAGGAGATCGGCGGCCAGCTGGGCGCTCAGGTCCTGCACCGACACCCGGCCTTCGGCGAAGCCGGGAATCTGCTCGACCGGCAACGGTTCGGCGAGGACCACGGCATCGGCCGCGGCGCGCGGCACGGTGTAGCCGATGCCGGCGGCGTCGAGCGCCTTCAGGTAGGCGTCGCGATCGCCGCGCCGGCGATTGACGCGCAAGGTCATCGGCGCCTGCGTGTTGCCGGCGGCCAGCACGCTGCGCCAGCTGGCCGGCCAGTCGCGCTTCAGCTGCCGGACCAGCCACTCGGGATACGACTGGCGCAGCTCCGGGTCCGGCGGCAGCCGCGCGTCGATGGCGTCAGCCTCGCGCTGGTAGCGGCGCAGCAGCGCATTGGTCAGGCCTTTCGCCCAGGGCTTGCCGAGCACCTCGGTGGCGGCCACCGTCTCGCCGACCGCCGCGTGCGGCGGTACCCGCATCGAGCGCAGCTGGTACAGGCCGCAGGCCAGCAGCGCCGCGACCAGCGGCTCGTTGCGCAGCGGCTTGTCCATCAGCTGGTGGATGCGCCAGTCGAGCGCCGCGTATTCGCGGACCACGCCGTAGGCCATCGCTTTCAGCAGCGACAGGTCGGCGGCCGACAGCGGCGCGCTGACGGCGGCCAGCGCGTCGTCCAGGTTGCGTCCGCCCATCACGGCTGCCACCGCCTTCGCGGCAGCGGCGCGGACATTGGTGATCGGCGCCGGCTGGGTGGCGGTCACGAGAAGCGCTGCCCGTCGAGTTTCCAGTCCCGGCAGACCAGGGCTGCCGGCAGTGCCTTGCCGCCAGGGCGCTGCAGCTCGGTGACCAGCAGCCGGCCGTTGCCGGTGGCGATGTGCAGGCCCTGGCTGTCGGTGTCGATCACCGTGCCGGCCTCGGCGTTCGCCGGCAGCGCCAGTGGCAGCGCGCGGGCGTTCCAGAAGCGCACGCGGTCGCTGCCGGCGGGCGAGGGCAGTTCACTCCAGGCGACCGGCGCCGGGTTGAACGCGCGGATGCGTCGGGCAATCACGTCGGCCGGCTGGGTCCAGTCGATGCGTGCCTCGTCCTTGCTGAGCTTTTTCGCGTAAGTGACGCCGGCTTCCGGCTGCACCGTGGCCGGTAAGGTGCCGGCGTCGAGCCGTGCCAGCGCATCGACGATCATCCGGCCGCCGAGTGCGCAGAGCGCATCGTGCAAGCTGGCGGCCGTGGTGCTGCTGTCGATCGCCACCCGCTCGATCAGCCGCATCGGCCCGGTATCGAGCCCGGCCTCCATCTGCATGATGGTGATGCCGGTCTCCGTGTCGCCGGCTTCCACCGCGCGGGCGATCGGCGCCGCGCCGCGCCAGCGCGGCAGAAGGCTCGCGTGGATGTTCAGACAGCCGTGCTTCGGGATGTCGAGTGCCGCCTGCGGCAGGATCAGGCCGTAGGCGACCACGACCATGATCTCGGGTTCGAGCGCCGCCAGCACCGCCCGCGCGTCGGCATCGAGCTTCAGGAACTTGTGGACCGGCAGGCCCAGCGCCTCGGCGCGTTGCGCCACCGGGGAGGCGGTCAGCTTCTGGCCGCGGCCGGCCGGGCGATCCGGCTGGCTCAGCACGGCGAGGATGCTGTGGCCGGCGGCGTGCAGTGCATCCAGTGCCGGCACCGCGAACGCCGGGGTGCCGGCAAAGATCAGTTTCATGCGCGGGGCACCGGGTCGTAGAGCGCTTCGACCTCGACCAGCAGATCGCGGCGGGAGATGTCGGCCAGCACCGTCAGGCGCGGACATTCGGCCGGGAACAGGCGGCCGGCCAGCGCTTCGACTTCGGCCAGATCGCCGGCGCGGCGCACGTAGATCTTCAGCGCCGCTGCCTGCAGGCGCCGCCCGCCGATGCCTTCGGCGCGGGCAATCAGGGCGTCGAGGTTCAGCGCCAGTTCGCGCAGCTGCGCGCCGGTGTTCTCCGGGTGCCTGGTCTCGTGGCCGACGACCGCGGCCGTGCCGGACACGAACAGCTGGCCCCAGGGCATCAGCATGGCGCGGGAAAAGCTCGGGCTGACCGGGCCGTAGGCGCGCGGATACTCGTAGGCCGGCACCTGGCGCGGGTTCTCGATCCGCGTGCCGGCGACCCTGGCCGCGAGCAGGAACACGGTGAGCTGCCCGGGGGGCGTCTGCAGGCCGATGGCGGTAGCTGCCGGCAGCGGCTGGCCGGGGTCCAGCGCGGCGGCGCGGCCGACGCAGAAGCGCCGGTAGCGTTCGTCGTCGCCGGCGCCGTCGTTGATCGCGCCCAGGTAGTGCCAGATCTTCACCGGATGCGGATAGCCGCTGCCGGCCAGCAGCGCGGCGATCTGCCGGTAGACCGCCGTGGCGGCCGCCTCGATGCCGCCGTGCGCGGCTTCATCGAGCACCCATTCGGCGTACAGCAACTCGCCGTCTTCGGCGATCGCCGCGCCGCAGGCGCTGCTGTGCCGCACCGGCCGGGCCGCGTCCCAGTGTTCCCAGACCGTGCCGCCACCGTGGGCCGGCAGCGCCAGCGGCAGCGCTGCGTCGGCCGCCTCAGCGCCAGCGGCGCGGCAGGCGAAATGCGCCAGCCGCTGCGGATGCGCGATGCCCGGATCGGTCGAGTAGCGGATGCGGATCGGCGGTGGCGCGTCGACGGCGCGCAGGGGCTGGCTGGGCAAGGGCTTCGGCAGGGGCGTTGAATGGCGCTAGTTTACGGGCCGACCGGGGTGCAAGCACGGCAGGCGGGCGTCACCCATTGACCGACCGCCGCTGGCCTCTATAGTCCCGGAACCTCCGGATCAGGCCCGACCTCATGATCAGCTTCCGCCCCGCCGACACCCGTGGTTTCGCCGAGCACGGCTGGCTCGACAGCCATCACAGCTTCTCGTTCGGCAGCTGGCACGATCCGGCGTACATGGGCATCGGCGCGCTTCGGGTGCTGAACGACGATCGCGTGGTTGGCGGTGCCGGTTTCCCGCCGCATTCGCATCGCGACATGGAAATCATCACCTACGTGCTCGGCGGTGCGCTGCGGCACAAGGATTCCACCGGAGGCAGCTCGGACCTGAAGCCCGGCGAACTGCAGGTGATGACCGCCGGCCGCGGCATCGCCCACAGCGAGATGAATGCCGATGGCGTGAAGCCGGTGCACTTCCTGCAGATCTGGATCGAGCCTTCGGTACGCGGCGCCGCGCCCGGCTACCAGCAGCAGGCGCTCGACATTCCGGCGCTGAAAGCCGGCTTCAGCGTGGTGGCGGCGCCGGAAGGCGAGGGCGCGCCGTTCCGGCTGCTGCAGGACGCCCGGCTGTCGATTGCCTGGCCGTCGGCCGGGCAGCAGATCGGCACCGCGCTGCGGGCCGAGCGGCAGCACTACCTGCACGTCGCCCGCGGCGCCGTGCGGCTTGGCGATCAGCCGCTGAATGCCGGCGATGCCGCGCTGCTGACCCAGGAAAGCCGGCTGGCGCTGACCGCGACGGCCGACGCCGAACTGCTGCTGTTCGATCTCGCGGCCTGAGAGCCTCAGCCGCGCAGGCTGATCACCGGCCAGCCGCGCCGTTCGGCTTCGGCGCGCAGCACCGGGTCGGCGTCGACGGCGTGCGGCAGATCGGTGAATTCCAGCAGCGGCAGGTCGTTGCGCGAGTCGCTGTAGCCATACAGGCGCTCGAAGCGGACCGGGTGGGCGGCCAGCCAGGCCTTGAGGTTGGTGACCTTGTCGTCGCGGAAGTTCGACAGGCGGATGCGGCCAGTGAAGCGCGCGCCGTCGCGCTCCGGCTCGGTGGCCAGCAGGTGGCGCACGCCGAGATGGGCGGCGATCGGCTCGACGATGAAGCGGTTGGTCGCCGTCGTGATCAGCAGCTCGTCACCCTGTTCGCGGTGCCGGGCCAGCAGCGCCGGCGCATCGCGCGACACGATCGGCGCGATGCATTCGGCGACGAAGCGCTGGCGCAGCGCTTCCATCGTCGCCAGCGGGTGCAGGGTCAGCGGCTTCAGCGAGAACGCCGCGAACTCGTGGATGTCCAGCGTGCCGGCGGCGTACTGGTCGTAGAAGCGCTGGTTCTCGCGGCTGTAGTAGTCGCGGTCGACCAGTGCGTGCTCGACCAGGTACTGGCCCCAGAGGTAGTCGCTGTCGCCGTTGAGCAGGGTGTGGTCGAGGTCGAAGACGGCGAGGTTCATGGGCGATCGGGCGAAGCGGAAGGGCACGCCCGGCAACCGGTGGGCGAGGGCGCGGCGAGTTTGCCGCAGGCGCGAACGCTGTGAAAGAATCCGGGCCTGAACATCCGCTTGAAAAGTGCTTCCAAGTGATTGACGCCGATGGATTTCGTCCGAACGTCGGGATCATCCTGACGCACCCCGATGGCCGCGTGCTGTGGGCCAAGCGGATCGGTCAGGATGCCTGGCAGTTTCCGCAGGGCGGGATCAAGTTCGGTGAAACGCCGGAGCAGGCGCTGTACCGCGAGCTGGAAGAGGAACTGGGCCTGAATCATCAGCATGTGCAGTGCCTCGGCGTCACGTCCGGCTGGCTCAGCTATCGCCTGCCATCACGGCTGATCCGCCGGGGCCGGCGACCGGTGTGCATCGGCCAGAAGCAGAAGTGGTTCCTGCTGCGGCTGACCGGCTGCGAATCGAAAGTCTGCTTCACCCGCTGCGACCGGCCGGAATTCGATCACTGGCGCTGGGTGGACTACTGGCACCCGCTGAGTGAGGTGGTGTCGTTCAAGCGCGAGGTCTATCTCGGTGCGTTGCGCGAACTGGCGCCGCTGATCGGCGCGCCGGCGCAGCCGGCCGTGACGGCACGCGCCACGCCGGCTGACCGGGGTTTCCGGGCTCAGTAGTAGCGGTACTCGACGCCGCCCTGCACCAGCCTCGGGGCGCCGGGCACGATGCCGCGGGTGCGATCGACGATGTACACCTGGTCGAACAGATTCTTCACCGTGAAGAACACGCCGAAGCCGGTGTTCGGCGCGGAGTAGTTGAGCGCCAGATTCCAGACCGTGGTGCCGGAGATCTTGCCGACTTGCCCGTTGCCGTTGGTGGCCGGCGTTTCGGTGTTGGCGAAATCGCTGAACTGCCGACCGATGTAGACCGCTTCCAGCCGTCCCTCGAAGCCGGCGTTGTGGCTGTAGCCGAGCGTCGAGGTCAGCGTGTGGCGCGCGGCGTACGGCAGTCGGCGGCCGGGCGCGGAGCCGGCAATGGTGGCGCCGTTGCTGACCTGGGTCAGCGCGGTTTCCTGGTCGGCGGTCGGCAGCGCCGTCCAGGCCAGTTCGACGAACGGATTGTGGGCGCCCGGCAGCCAGCTGCCGATGTCGGCGCGGCTGCTCAGTTCGAAGCCTTCGTACAGCGTTTCGCCCTGCGCCAGCGGCACGCTGCCGCCGGCGATGTTGCCGACCGCGATCTGGTTCTTGAAGTCGTTGCGGAAGTAGGTGCCTTCGATGCGCAGGCCGTTGACCGGCCGGGCCCGGACGCCGGCCTCGAAGTTGATGCTCGATTCGGCGTTGACGTCGACCGCGACGCCGGAGTTGTCGACGATGTCTTCGGTGCGCGGCGGGGCGAAGCCCTTGTGGATGCCGGTGTAGAGCGTGGTGCGCTCGTTGACGGCGTAGGAACTGCTGAACGAGTAGAGCACGCGGGTCAGGTCGGCCTTGCCGTCGGCACCGGTGACGATGTTGGTGCGCTCGTAGTTGACGTGCTCGACGCGGACGCCGGGCGCGAACGTGAACGCGCCGATCTTCACCTCGTTCTGCGCATAGCCGCTGATCGCGTCGGTATCGCGCTGGTTGTCCTCGACGATGGTGCCGCTGCGCGCCGTCGGCGAACTGCCGTTGACCTGCAGGCGGTCCTGCCGCTCGAAGTGGTAGCGGACGCCGGTCTGCAGTTCGTGTTCGACACCGAACGCCGTGTAGGGCAGGGTCAGGCGCGGTTCGATGCCGGCGTTGTAGTAGTCGCGCAGGCGGCCCTGCACCGAGTTGCAGGTTGTCGAGTCGACCGCGTTGCCGGCCAGGCGGGCATCGCGGAAGGCGTTGCCGCACTGGGTGTCGGTGGTCGTCGAGCTTTGCCGCCACCAGTTGCGTGCGAAGTTCGCGAAATAGGCGTTCGTGGTCAGGCGCGCGCGGCCGATGGTCCAGTCGTCGGTCAGCGAAGCGCCCCAGCGGTAGGCGTCGAAGTAGTCGTTCTCGAACGGGTTGTAGCGCGCGCCGAAGTTGCGGTACTCGGCGTCGGTCAGGCCGGAATAGCTGACCTGCGAATTCTCGCGGTAGTAGTTGGCGCGGGCGATCAGCGTGTGATCCCCGGTGACCGCGATGACGCCTTTGTAGTTGACGTCGTCGATCGCCAGGTCGGTGTTGTCGCGGGCGCCGTTCGACTGCTTGCGGACGTAGTCGAAGCGGTGGCCATCGAGGCTGATGGTGCCGTGGCCGGCGAAGTAGTCGCGGTTGCCGCCGGCCAGCGACAGGCCGCCGGTCAGCGTCTTGCTCGGGATCGGCGTGATGTAGTTGATGACGCCGCCGATGGTCTGCGGGCCGTAGAGGTTGACGGCTGCGCCTTTCAGCACTTCGACGCGGTCGAAGCGTTCGATCGGCGGGTGGTAGTAGCTGGCGTTGTCGCCGTAGACGCCGTAGGTGAGCGGGATGCCGTCCTCGAGCAGCAGCACCTTGGTCGAACGCGTCGGGTTCAGGCCGCGGATGCCGATGTTCGGCCGCAGGCCAAAGCCTTCCTCGTCGCGGACGCTGACACCGGGCAGCTTGCGCAGCGCCTCGTTGGTGGTGAACACGCGGCTGGCGCGCAAGGTGTCGGCATCGAGCACCTGCGCCGAGCCGGCGGTCCGGGCTAGGTCGTCCGGCTCGCCGACGATGGTCACGGCTTTCAGCACCACCGGCGTTTCGGTCTTTTCGGCCGTCGTGGCAGCTGCAGTCGCTGCTGTCGTGCCTTCCTTGTTGGTCTCGGCGGCCGGCTCGGCAAGCGCGGTCGATGATACGGCGAGGACCAGCCCCAGCCAGCCAGCGTTCTGCATGTCTTCTCTCTCTTCAGATGGGTCGGGCACCGGTGGGGTGCCGCGAGGGATGTCCCCGGATGCGCTCGCCGCCGATGCCGGCCGGGTGCGCTTGTTGTGGCGATCAACGAGTGCAGAGGGTTCCGCGCCGTCGAACGCGTGCGAAACGTTATCCGATGCGATATCGATTGACAATCATTCTCATTAAGCTTTAAGTTTCATCCCATGATCATCTGCGTCTGCAAGGCCGTTTCCGACAAGACCATCCGCCGCTCGGTCGAGCAGGGCGATGTGATCTCTTTGCGCGACCTCAGCCGTGAAACCGGACTCGGCACTTGCTGCGGCAAGTGCGTGCCGGCGGCGCGGTCGACGCTGGCTCAGGCGCTGTCCGCACTGCCGGCGGCGTCGCCGATCCACGCCGAGCTTGGCCTGCCGAGCGGCGCGCAGCTGGCCTGCTGATTCCGCGCCTTTCCGGCGCTGGCGCCGGCACTTCGGCGGTAATTGGGAATCACACGCAAAATCGTTCAAAAGAACAGCAAAAACAACAAGTTAATCTTGTTCATCTGGTTCGGGCTGCCTATACTTCCGCCGCCCCCCAACCGGACCTACGACCATGCGCGGCGACGCCAAAGTCCTTGAATTCCTGAATCTCGCGCTGAAGAACGAGCTGACGGCTGTCAACCAGTACTTCCTCCATGCCCGGATCTTCGGCAACTGGGGGCTGAAGAAGCTGGAGAAGTACGAATACGGCGAGTCGATCGACGAGATGAAGCACGCCGACAAGCTGATCAAGCGCATCCTGTTCCTGAACGGGCTGCCGAACCTGCAGGACCTCGGCAAGCTGTACATCGGTGAGGACGTCAAGGAAATCCTTGAGTGCGACCTGAAGCTGGAATACGAGGCGCACCCGCTGTACCGCGACGCGATCGCCCACTGCGAAGCGGTGAAGGATTACGTGACCCGTGAACTGCTGGTGGCGATCCAGGAAAGCGAGGAGCATCACATCGACTGGATCGAGGAGCAGCTCGGCCTGATCGAGAAGATCGGCATCCAGAACTACATGCAGTCGGCGATGGGCGAGATCGGCGAGAGCTGAAGCTGCTGATTCGCAAAGAAAAAGCCCGCATCCAGTGCGGGCTTTTTCTTTGCAGTCGCCGGCTCAGAACGGCTTGACGATGACGAGAATCACCATCGCCACCAGCAGCAGCGCTGGAACCTCGTTGATCAGCCGGTAGAACGTGTGGCTCTTGGTGTTCTGCCGCGCGGCGAACTTGCGCATCAGTCCTTTCAGCCAGCCGTAGTAGCCGGACAGGATCACCGCCAGCAGAATCTTCAGATGCAGCCAGCCGCCGCTCTGGAAATAGCCGGGGTTGGCGACCAGCAGCGCGATCGCGAACACCCAGGTGCCGATCATCGCGATCAGACCGATGCCGTAGAGCTTTCGCTCCATCACGCAGAAGCGGGCGTGCTCGGCTTCGGCGGTGACCTCGCAGTGATAGACGAACAGCCGCGGCAGGTAGAACAGCGCGGCGAACCACGACACCATGAAAATCACGTGGAAGGACTTGAGCCAGAGCATGGTCGACGGCCGGAATTGAAGGCGGGAACGCACGGTATCATCGCGGCCCGCATGGCGGGATGTCAGGAGCGTGGGACGTGATCGAAGTCGGAATCGTCGGCGGCACCGGGTATACGGGCGCCGAATTGCTGCGGCTGCTGGCCGTGCATCCAGGCGTGCGCCTGAAGGTGCTGACCTCCCGCGCCGAGGCCGGCAAGCGTGCCGACGCCTGGTTCCCGCAGCTGCGGGGGCGGGTCGATCTGAGCTTCACCGCGCCGGATGACGATGCGCTGGCCGCCTGCCAGGCCGTTTTCTTCGCCACCCCGCACGCGACCTCGATGAAGCTGGCGCCGGCACTGATCGCACGCGGTGTTCGCGTGGTCGACCTGTCGGCCGATTTCCGCATCCGCGATGCCGCCGTATTCAAGCGCTGGTACGCACACGATCACGCCAGCCCGGAACTGCTGGAAGAGGCGGTCTACGGCTTGCCGGAGGTCAATCGCGAAGCGATTCGCGGCGCCCGCCTGGTCGCTGCGGCCGGCTGCTATCCGACCGCGACGCAGCTCGGCTTCCTGCCGCTGATCGAAAGCGGCCTGATCGACACCCAGACCCTGATCGCCGACTGCAAGTCCGGCGTCAGTGGCGCTGGTCGCGAAGCCAAGGTCGGTTCGCTGTTCGCTGAATGCGCTGACACGATGATGGCCTACGGTGTGGCTGGTCACCGCCATCTGCCGGAAATCGAACAGGGCCTGACGCGGGCTTCGACCGGCCCAGTGCGGCTGACCTTCGTGCCGCACCTGACGCCGATGATCCGCGGCATTCACGCCACGCTGTATGGCCGGCTGCTGAACCGGGACATCGACCTGCAGGCGCTGTTCGAGACGCGCTACCGCGATGAACCGTTCGTCGACGTGCTGCCGGCCGGCGCCCATCCGGAAACCCGGTCGGTGCGCGGCTCCAACCTGTGCCGGATCGCGGTCCATCGTCCGCAGGGCGGCGACACGGTGGTGGTGCTGTCGGCGATCGACAATCTGGTCAAGGGCGCGGCCGGTCAGGCCGTGCAGTGCTTCAACCTGATGTTCGGTTTCGACGAGCGCACGGCGCTCGACGGCATGCCGCTGTCGCCCTGATGGCGGATCCGCAGCATCGGGTTGTCGTCACCACCGATCGTCCGGCGCGGCGGCGGGCGTTCTACGCGGCCGTCGTCGCGCTGTCGCTGCTCGGCGCGTTCGGGCTGTACCGGTACTCTCGGGCGTCGGCGGTGTCGGATTTCGAGGCCGCCACCGGCGAGCGTGATCGCCTGATCGATGAACGCCGCCAGCTGACGCGCGAATTGCGCGTCGCGAAGGCGGAAGCCGACAGCCTGCGCAACCAGGTCGCCTACCTGAGCCGCTCGCAGCAGATCGACGACAACGCCTGTGTCGCCGTCAAGCAATCGCTGAGCCGCTTGCAGGCGGAATCGGCGGATCTGCGCGAGCAACTGGCGTTCTATCGCGGCATCGTGTCGCCGCAGGAATCGCAGGCCGGCGTGCGGGTCTACGAATTCCGGATCACCGCGCTGAAGACGACGCGCAATGCCTATCGCTACGACCTGGTGCTGATCCAGCCGGTGCGCAGCGAAAAGCGTGTCGGCGGGCAGGCGCAGGTGGTCATCGAAGGGCTCAGGAACCGCCAGAAGCAGCGGCTGAAGCTGTCCGACGTGGCCATGAACGGTGACGGAAATCTGTTATTTTCATTCAAGTATTTCGAAGAGTTCAGCGGCGAACTGCGATTGCCCGCTGACTTCCGGCCACTGAGAATCCTCGTCAGCGTGCAGCCAAGCGGCGATGGCCGGCCGGGCCTCGAAGACGAATACGAGTGGGCCAAGATCCTTCAGGAGACCGACGAGCCATGAGGAAATTCCTGCGCGGCGACACCGAGGGCGGCGGCAAGAACGCGACCGTCGATTCACTGATCGGCCGCCACACCGAAATCCTTGGCGACGTGCGCTTCTCCGGTGGCCTGCATCTGGATGGCCGGATCAAGGGCGCCGTGACCGCCTCCGGCGGCGAAGCGTCGAACACCTTTTCGGTCAGCGAGGCTGGCGCGGTCGAAGGCGATATCCGGGTGCCGAACGTGATTCTCAATGGCTCGGTGATCGGCAATGTCCACGCCAGCAACAAGCTGGTGCTGAACGCCAAGGCCCGGGTCAACGGCGATGTTCACTACAAGGCCTTGCAGATGGAGGCGGGTGCCACCATCAACGGGCAATTGGTGCACGATACGGGTGCACCGGCTGCGTCAACGCGCTCCGAGTCGGCGGTACTCGACATTCAGGACGCGCGCCGCGGCAAGCTGGGCTGAAGTCTCACTGGAGGTTGACGATGGACGGCAACGATGTGCTGGCAACTGCTGAATCCGAAGTGGTGTTCACCACAGCGGCCGCCAACAAGGTGCGCGAGTTGCTGGAAGACGAGAACAATCCGGCGCTGAAGCTGCGCGTGTTCGTCACCGGCGGCGGCTGCTCGGGCTTCAAGTACGGTTTCACGTTCGACGAGAACCTGGAAGACGGCGATCTGTCGGTCGAGAACGGCGGCGTGACACTGCTGGTCGACCCGATGAGCCTGCAGTACCTGAGCGGCGCGGAGATCGACTACAAGGACGATGTCGACGGCGCGCAGTTCGTGATCCGCAATCCAAACGCCACGACGACCTGCGGTTGCGGCTCGTCGTTCTCGGTCTGACCGATCTCAGACCCTTGAGGCGGGTGCCGCGATGCAAGGCGGCATCGGCCTGGCTCTTCAGGCTCCCAGCAGCACCGAACCGAGCGGGACCGCACGCCGGGCGCCGGTGACACTGGGCAGGTTGCCGGGCAGGCCGCGCAGACGGCGCATCGCCAGCCACGCAAACGCGGTGGCTTCGATCACGTCGGGCGCCAGTCCGCAGGCGGCGCTGGTGTCGATGGCGACCTCCGGCAAGGCTTCGGCCAGCTGTTCCAGCAAGTGGACATTCCGTGCGCCACCACCACAGACGATCAGCCGTGCAGTCTCGGTCTGCGCCGCGCGAACGGCGGTCACGATGCTGCGTACCGTGAGCTGCGCGAGGCTGGCCTGTACATCCTCAGGCTTCAGCTGCAGCAGGGCCGGGTAGCGTTGCAGCGCCCAGCCGAGCCGGAAGTAATCGCGGCCGGTGCTTTTCGGCGCGGGGAGCGCGAAGTACGGATCGGCCAGCAGCGCCGCGAGCAGCGCTTCATCCGGAATGCCCCGCGCCGCGAAAACACCGCCTTCGTCGTAGGGCTGGCCAGTGCAGCGCTGGGTCCACTCGTCCATCAAGCCGTTGGCAGGTCCGGTATCGAATCCGATCACCGCATCGTTGCCGCCGGCGGGCAGGACGGTGATGTTCGCGATGCCGCCGAGGTTCAGCGCGCAACGCGCCTCCGTGGCGTGCGAGAACAGCGCGTGATGAAAGGCTGGCACCAGCGGCGCGCCCTGGCCGCCGAGTGCGACATCCAGGCGACGGAAGTCGGCAACCGTTGCAATGCCGGTAGCGGCGACGATCCGGCTGGCGTCACCCATCTGCAGCGTCTGGCCGGCGGCACCGTCATGGAACATCGTCTGACCATGGCTGCCGATGGCCTTGATCGTCGATGGATCGACGCGGCAGTGATCCAGCAGCGCGACCGCAGCATCGGCAAAGGCCTGGCCGATCGCCACGTCGAGTGCAGTGAACTCGCGAAGCATGATGGCTGGCTGGTCGATCGAAATCTCGAGCAGCCGTCGACGCAGGGGCGCCGGGTAGGGATGGTGAAGCTGGCCGACCAGCGCCGCGAAGCGATCTCCGTCGAACTCGACGATGACACCATCAATGCCGTCGAGGCTCGTGCCCGACATCAGCCCGACGTACCGCTCGGCTGCAGTCTCCGGCATCAGGCCAGCCCGCAGTTCTAGCGGGACAGCGCGACGTTGTGATCGGTCAGCGCGTTGATCCGGGCTACCAGCGGCGCTGTCATCGCGCGGAATTGCACCAGACTCTGCGAGGTCAGCGGAACGGCGCGTGGCAGCGTGACGGTCATCGGGTTCTTATGCAGACCGTTGACGAGGAACTCGTAATGCAGATGCGGCGCAGTGGCCAGGCCGCTGGAACCGACAAAACCGATGATCTGGCCCTGACGAACCCGGGCTCCGGCCTTGATTCCCGGCTTGAAGCGCGACAGATGGGCGTACAGCGTCTGGTTGTTGCCGCTGTGACGAACCACGATCACGTTGCCGTAGCCGCCTTTCTGTCCGAGGAACTCGATCTTGCCATCGCCAGTGGCGTGCACTGGCGTGCCGGTGGCGGCCGCGTAATCGACACCCTTGTGGGCGCGGATGATGTTGAGGATCGGATGGCGCCGCTGCAGGTTGAACCCGGAACTGATGCGCACGAAATCGACGGGCGTACGGATGAAAGCCTTGCGCAGCGATTCGCCCGACGGCGTGTAGTAGCCGGCGCGACCTTCGGCGTCCACATAGCGAACGGCGCGGTAGGTCTTGCCCTGGTTGGTGAATTCCGCAGCGAGGATGTCGCCTTCGCGAAGCTTGCGGCCGTCCTTCAGGATGTTGTCGTATACCACGACGAAACGATCGCCTTCCTGCAGATCCTGGGCGAAGTCGATGTCGTAGCCGAAGATGTCGGCGAATTCGAGAATCATGCGGTTCGAAAGGCCGGCCTTGCGGCCATCGGCGAACAGCGAGCTGCGAATCTGCCCCACGCTTTCGGCCTGCCGGTGCTCGAGTTCTGCGGTGAGCGTCGTCGACTCGTAGCCGACGCCGCGACGGCGCACGCTCAGCGTGCGTGTTTCGTCGATCGCGTAGGTCAGCTCTTCGAGGCGGCCGGATACGATGCGCAGGTTCAGGACATCACCCACCTTGAGCTTCTTCAGAAGCGCGCTGTCGCCGCCGAGGCGGGTCATCAGCATCCAGTCCTGCGGCGGCAGCCCGGCCTGCTCGAAGATGTTCGAAAGACTGTGGCCGCGCTCGATGCGGACCCGCGTCCACGCCGCAGGTTCCGGTACGGCAAGCGCGTCGGAGACTGCGTTCTGGATGATGTCTTCGAACATCGGATTCGGTGCGGCGCTGCCGCTGTTCCCGGTCTGCGCAGAGTCAAAGGGCGTGCTGCCGGTAGCGGTGCTGATGGCCGACACGTCTGCCTCGTCCTGGGATGACGAAAACGGCGCGAATGCGAAGACGGCAGCTGCGGCGACACCAAGGAAAGCGGCGAGGACGCCGATCCTGCGCAGCGAGGAATTCCGGGCTCCTGCTGCGGAGCTATAATTGCCTGACATAAAAACCCACGAATTGAGGCGCGTGCAGTACGCGCTGGCAAAGGATCGCTTCCTGTTTTCGTTGGTTTGCGGATCCGGAAGGCCGTAACAAAACATAAAAACTGACCGTTGGCAATTTTTCACGTGATCCTGACCATGCGAATTCATTTTCGTGGTCCGTATCCGCAAATTTCGCGCCGTGATGACGTCGGTGCAGCGAGACAGTAGTGAATATCGAAGAGATCGAACGCGGCACCGAGGAGATCATCCCGCAGGCAGAGCTGCGCGCACGGCTTGAAAAGGCGGCCAGCAGCGGTCAGAGGCTCCGCATCAAGGCCGGTTTTGATCCTACCGCCAAGGACCTGCATCTCGGCCATACATTGCTGCTGAACCGGCTTCGTGCATTCCAGGAAGCTGGCCACGAAGCAATCTTCCTGATCGGCGACTTCACCGGGATGATCGGCGATCCGACCGGTAAGAACGAAACACGCAAGCCGCTGACCCGCGAGCAGGTCGAAGAAAATGCGCTGACCTACAAGGAACAGGCTTTCAAGATTCTTGACCCTGCGCGTACCACGATCGAGTTCAACAGCCGCTGGCTCGACACGCTCGGTACGGAAGGCATCTTGAAGCTCGCGGCTCAGCATACGGTCGCGCGGATGATGGAGCGCGACGATTTCTCAAGACGCTTCCGCGACAACCAGCCGATCGCGATTCACGAGTTTTTGTACCCGCTGCTGCAAGGTTACGACTCGGTCGCTTTGAAAGCGGACGTGGAACTCGGCGGAACGGACCAGAAGTTCAATCTGCTTGTCGGCCGGCAGTTGCAGCAGAGTTACGGTCAACGACCGCAATGCATCATGACGGTGCCGATTCTCGAGGGGCTGGACGGCGTGCAGAAGATGTCGAAATCGCTCGGCAACTATGTGTCGCTGAACGATTCCCCGGCCGACATGCTCGGCAAGATCATGTCGATTTCCGACACGTTGATGTGGCGCTACTACGACCTGCTGAGCTTTCGGCCGTTGCAGGAAATTGCCGAGTTGCGTCGTGCTGTGGCCGACGGCGCCAACCCGCGGGACATCAAGCTCACCCTGGGCGAGGAAATCGTGGCGAGATTTCACGGGGCTGCTGCCGGGCCGGCTGCCCGGGCCGCGTTTATCGCGCAGTTCGCGCAAGGCCAGCTACCGGAGAACATTCCTGAAGTCGTGATCACGGTCCCGGAGACCGGTCTGTCGCTCGCCGCACTCCTCAAGGAGGCGGGACTTGTCGGCAGCAACGGCGAAGGCAATCGGATGATCGATCAGAAGGCGGTGCGAGTCGATCAGCAGCGCGTCGAGGATCGCGCCCTGACGCTTCGTCCTGGTGCGACCTACCTGCTGCAGGTGGGCCCTCGTCGGTACGCGCGCGTGACCATCAGCGCGGCAAAGAGCTGAAGGACCGACTGCGCTGCGATTGCGGACGAAATCCGCAGACGACGTTATCCACCGGTTGGGGCTCGGCAGACAACCTCGGTGTGCTGACGCTATTTCAGCAACCCGCTACTCGATGGGTCGGCCCCACATTGAGGCGGGCGGATCAGGTTCTGGCTATCTTGGGTCATGAAGATTCGGCAACGTGAGATGCGGATAGGGATTTTTGGCAGCCGATTCTCGTTTTGAACGGTGGATGCCTGCGCCGGTTGCGTGAACCCACGCCCCATTAGCCCACGCCGAGGGGGCGATTTGATTTGTGGACTGGGAAGTCAGACGGGTATCGCACGGAACGACTTCGAGAAAAATCGAAAAAAATGTTGACTGCACAAGAAAGGGATCTATACTCCGCGTCCCTTGAGTCGGCTACCGGCTTTGGGGGAGGGAAGCGGGGG
>NZ_JBIMKV010000009.1:0-107607 GCF_051860985.1 Nevskia sp.
GTCTTGCCGTGGTCAACGTGACCAATCGTCCCCACGTTCACGTGCGGCTTGGTACGGTCAAATTTCTCTTTTGCCATCTGAATATCCTCTGAAAATCCGACTCAAGTTCTGTACAGCGTGGGGGATTACGACTTCTTGGCCAGAGCCGCCGCGACGTTTGCCGGGGTTTCCTGGTACTTCTTGAATTCCATCGTGTAGGTCGCACGGCCCTGGCTCATCGAGCGCAAGGTCGTGGAGTACTGGAACATTTCCGCAAGCGGCACTTCCGCCTTCAGCGCCTTCACGCCGCCGACGTCGTCCATGCCGAGGATCACGCCACGGCGACGGTTCAAGTCGCCCATGACGTCGCCCATATAGTCTTCCGGCGTTTCGACTTCAACCGCCATGATCGGTTCGAGAATGACCGGACTGGCCTTGCTCGCGCCTTCCTTGAAGGCCATCGAGCCGGCGACCTTGAACGCCATTTCGTTGGAGTCAACGTCGTGGTAAGAGCCGTCGAACACGGTGACCTTGATGTCGACCACCGGGTAACCGGCAACAACACCGTTCTTCATCGCTTCGACGATGCCCTTGTCGATGGCCGGCACATATTCCTTCGGCACGACACCACCGACGATGCCGTTGACGAACTCGTAACCGGCGCCCGGCTCCTGCGGCTCGATCTTGATCCAGCAGTGACCGTACTGGCCACGACCGCCGGACTGGCGAACGAACTTGCCTTCGGCTTCCACCGACCGGCGCAGCGTTTCGCGATAGGCCACCTGCGGCGGACCGACGTTGGCTTCGACCTTGAACTCGCGCTTCATGCGGTCGACGATGATTTCCAGATGCAGCTCGCCCATGCCGGCGATGACGGTCTGGCCCGTTTCCTCGTCGGTGCGGACACGGAACGACGGATCTTCCTGGGCAAGGCGGTTGAGCGCGATGCCCATCTTTTCCTGGTCGACCTTGGTCTTCGGCTCGACAGCCTGCGAAATCACCGGCTCCGGGAATTCCATGCGCTCCAGCACCACCGGCGCGCTCGTCGCAGCCAGCGTGGTACCGGTGTAGACCTCCTTCAGGCCGACGCAAGCGGCGATATCGCCGGCACGAACTTCATCGATTTCCTCGCGATTGTTCGCGTGCATCTGCACCAGTCGGCCGATGCGTTCCTGCTTGCCGCTGCGCGAGTTGTAGACGCTGTCGCCCTTCTTCAGCACGCCCGAATAGACGCGGATGAAGGTCAGGGTGCCGACGAACGGGTCGGTCATGATCTTGAAACCGAGCGCAGAGAACGGCTGCTCGTCGTCCGCCTTGCGCTCAATGATCTTTTCGTAGTCGTCGACGTCGTGCGCCTCGACCGGCGGCACGTCCGTCGGAGCCGGCAGATACTCGATGACAGCATCGAGCATCGCCTGCACGCCCTTGTTCTTGAAGGCCGAGCCGCACAGCATCGGGAAGATCTCGAGCTTCAGGGTCCGCGCGCGGATGCCGCCCTTGATCTCTTCCTCGGTCAGCGTGCCGCCTTCGAGGTACTTGTTCATCAGTTCGTCGCTGCTCTCGGCAGCGGCTTCCACCATCTTCTCGTGCCACTCGGCCGCAGTCTTCTGCAACTCGGCCGGAATGTCGCCGTACTCGAACGTCACGCCCTTGTCGGCTTCGTTCCAGAGGATGGCCTTCATCTTGATCAGATCGACGACGCCCCTGAAGTTGTCTTCAGCGCCAATCGGAATCTGCAGCGGAACCGGGTTCGCGCGCAGACGGGTCTTCATCTGGTCGACGACCTTGAAGAAGTTGGCGCCTGAACGGTCCATCTTATTGACGAACGCGATGCGCGGCACCTTGTACTTGGTGGCCTGGCGCCACACCGTTTCCGACTGCGGCTGCACACCGCCGACCGCGCAGTACAGCATGCAGGCGCCGTCGAGCACGCGCATCGAACGCTCCACTTCGATCGTGAAGTCGACGTGTCCAGGCGTGTCGATGATGTTGATCCGGTGCTGATCGAACTGCTTGGCCATGCCGGTCCAGAAGCAGGTCGTTGCTGCCGACGTGATGGTGATGCCGCGCTCCTGCTCCTGCTCCATCCAGTCCATCGTCGCCGCGCCGTCATGCACTTCGCCAATCTTGTGATTGACGCCGGTGTAGAACAGCACGCGCTCGGTCGTCGTCGTCTTGCCGGCGTCGATGTGAGCGGAAATACCGATGTTGCGGTAGCGCTCGATGGGCGTAGTACGGGCCACGGATAACCTCAGGTCTTTGAAAGCGAAGCCGCGAAATCTAGCGCGGCTTCATTACAGATAGGAGTGCGGGAAGCAGGTCGTCGCCGTCAGCCGGCGACAGCCGCTTACCAGCGGAAATGCGCGAAGGCCTTGTTGGCTTCCGCCATCTTGTGAGTGTCTTCGCGCTTCTTGACGGCGGCGCCGCGGTGCTCGGAAGCATCCAGCAGTTCGCCGGCAAGACGATCGGCCATGCTCTTCTCGCCACGCGAACGGGCCGCGTCGATCAGCCAGCGCATCGCCAGCGTCGTGCGGCGCACGGCGCGCACTTCGACCGGTACCTGGTAGGTGGCACCACCGACGCGACGCGACTTCACTTCGACGCTCGGGCGCACGTTGTCGAATGCAGCTTCGAGCACGGCCAGCGGGGCATCGGTCTTCTTCTTCGCCGCGATCTGGTCCAGCGCGCCGTACAGGATCTTTTCGGCAACCGACTTCTTGCCGTCTTCCATCACCATGTTCATGAACTTGGTCAGCAGTTCGGACTTGAACTTGGGATCGGGAAGGATGATGCGACGTTCTGGGCTGCGGCGACGGGACATTGATGGACTCGGTACGTGCTGCGAAGGTTAGTTGCTGATGGCCAGGAACTAATGGGTTGTGACATGAAGGAACTGCGGATGGCCGCAGCCCCTCCGGGATTACTTCTTCTTGCCGGCGGTCTTCGCGGCGGCGCCGGCCTTCGGGCGCTTGGCGCCGTACTTCGAACGGCCCTGACGGCGCTTGTCGACACCCGAGGCGTCGAGCGCACCGCGAACGGTGTGGTAGCGCACACCGGGAAGATCCTTGACGCGGCCGCCGCGGATGAGGACGACCGAGTGTTCCTGCAGATTGTGGCCTTCGCCGCCGATGTAGCTGGTGACTTCGAAGCCGTTGGTCAGACGAACACGCGCCACCTTGCGGAGTGCGGAGTTGGGCTTTTTCGGAGTGGTCGTGTACACGCGAGTGCAGACGCCGCGCTTCTGCGGGCTGGCCTCAAGTGCCGGAACCTTGTTCTTGGCGGGCTTGGAGGTCCGACCGGTCTTAACAAGCTGATTAATCGTTGGCACTGTGATTCCCGCTTTCAAAAAGCCCAGATGTGAAAGAGATGGCGCACGGACCATGGACGGTCTGCGCGCGAGGGCGCGAATCATAAGAGCGCGCCCGGCTTAAGTCAATGCTGTACAGCGGGCCAGCGGAAGCGTTCAGGCTTCCGCTGGCCGTATTGCTCACTCTTCGTCGTTCGACTCGACTTCGTCCTCGTCGCCGTCGTCGCGGCCACCGGCCAGCGTCGACTCGCTGCGGACCGCTTCGAAGACGTCGGTGATCGGCGACGAGCTGGTGGCGTTCTGCAGATCGGCCAGCAGGCTGCCGCCACGGGCACGGCGACGCTGCTCGTGATGCGCCAGACCGGTGCCGGCCGGAATCAGTCGGCCGACGATGACGTTTTCCTTCAGGCCGCGCAGTTCGTCGCGCGAGCCGCGCACCGAAGCTTCGGTGAGCACACGCGTGGTTTCCTGGAACGAGGCCGCCGAGATGAACGATTCGGTCGACAGGGACGCCTTGGTGATGCCGAGCAGCTGGCGGTAGAAGTTGGCCGCCCGGCCGCCCTCGCCCTTCACCTTCCGGTTCTCGGCGTGAACATGGAAGATTTCGGCCTGTTCGCCCTGCAGGAAACGGGTATCGCCCGGATCGGCAATCTCCACCTTGCGCAGCATCTGGCGAATGATCGTCTCGATGTGCTTGTCGTTGATCTTCACGCCCTGCAGGCGGTAGACGTCCTGGATTTCCTTGACCAGGTAGTTGGCCAGCGCGGTGACGCCCTGCAGCCGCAGGATGTCGTGCGGGCTCGGCTCGCCGTCGGAAATCTGCTCGCCCATCTCGACGTGTTCGCCTTCGAACACAGTGATCTGGGTCCACTTCGGAATCAGCTGCTCGACTTCCTCGCCATCGGCCTGCACGACCTTCAGGCGCTGCTTGCCCTTGGTGGCGGTGCCGAAACGGATGGTGCCCGAGGCCTCGGCCAGCACGGCCGGGTCCTTCGGCTTGCGAGCTTCGAACAGGTCGGCAACGCGCGGCAGACCGCCGGTGATGTCACGCGACTTCGAGGCTTCCTGCGGAATACGGGCGACCACGTCGCCGACCTTCACTTCCGCACCGTCCTCGATGTTGATGATCGCCTTCGGCGGCAGCGAGTACGACGCCGGAATGTCGGTGCCCGGGAAGGTCAACGACTTGCCCTTGGCATCGACGAGCGCCAGCACCGGCCGCAGATCCTTGCCGGCCATGCCGCGCGTCTTCGGGTCGGTGATCACCAGCGTGCTCATGCCGGTGATGTCGTCGGTCTCGCGGGTGACGGTGATGCCGTCCTCGAAGTCCTGGAACTGCACGAAGCCGGCGATTTCCGTGATGATCGGGTGCGTATGCGCATCCCAGCGGGCCAGACGCTGGCCGGCCTTGACCGGGTCGCCATCGTTGACCTGCACCACGGCGCCGTACGGAATCTTGTAGCGCTCGCGCTCGCGACCGTGGGAATCGACGACACCGATTTCACCGGTACGAGTCACGGTGACGCGATTGCCGTCCTTGTTCTTCACCGTCTTCAGGTTGTGCTCGCGCGCCGTGCCGGCGGCACGGGCATCGACGCCGTCGGCCGAGGCCGACCGCGAGGCGGCACCGCCGACGTGGAAGGTACGCATCGTCAGCTGGGTACCCGGCTCGCCGATCGACTGGGCGGCGATGACGCCGACGGCCTCGCCGATGTTGACCAGGTGGCCGCGGGCCAGATCGCGGCCATAGCACTTGCCGCAGATGCCGAACGGCATTTCGCAGGTGATCGCCGAACGGACCCAGACCTCGTCGATCGACAGGTCTTCGAGCTTGTTGACCAGCTTTTCATCGAGCAGGGTACCGGCCTCAATCGCGACTTCGTCGGTTCCCGGCTTGTGCACGTCGCGCAGCAGGGTGCGGCCGAGCACGCGGTCGCGCAGCGGTTCGAGGATGTCGCCACCTTCGACGATCGGGCGCATGACCACGCCCTGCTCGGTGCCGCAATCCTGCGAGGTAACGACCACGTCCTGCGCCACGTCGACCAGACGGCGGGTCAGGTAACCGGAGTTGGCGGTCTTCAGCGCGGTATCCGACAGACCCTTACGCGCGCCGTGCGTCGAGATGAAGTACTGCAGGACGTTCAGACCTTCGCGGAAGTTCGCGGTGATCGGCGTCTCGATGATCGAGCCGTCCGGCTTGGCCATCAGGCCGCGCATGCCGGCGAGCTGGCGAATCTGGGCAGCGCTACCGCGCGCGCCGGAGTCGGCCATCATGAACACCGAGTTGAACGAGGTCTGGCGGACGGTGTCGCCTTGTCTGTCGACGACCGCTTCGGTGCCGATCCGCGCCATCATCGCCTTGGCGATGTCGTCATTGGCCTTCGACCAGATGTCGACGACGTGGTTGTAGCGCTCGGACTGGGTGGTCAGACCCTGGCTGTACTGGTCATCGATGTCCTTAACCTTGATCTCGGCTTCGGCCAGGATGCCCGCCTTCTCGTCGGGCACCATGATGTCATCGAGGCAGAACGAGATGCCGGCCTTGGTCGACATCCGGAAGCCCATGTACATCAGCTGATCGGCGAACACGACGGTGTCCTTCATGCCGACGCGGCGATACACCCAGTTGATCGTCTGCGAGACGATCTTCTTGGTCATCGTGCGGTTGACCTGGGCGAACGGGATGCCGTCCGGCAGGATTTCCGACAGCAGCGCACGGCCGGTGGTGGTGTCGTTGATGCGACGAATTTCCTTGTAGCCCCCCTCGCCGTCCTCGACGTAATCGCGCATGCGGACCTTGATCTTGGCCTGCAGGTCGATCAGGCCGGACTCATAGGCGCGATGCACTTCGGAGATGTCGGAGAAGGTCATGCCTTCGCCCGGCGCGTTGACGCGGTCGCGGCTCATCCAGTACAGGCCGAGCACGACGTCCTGCGACGGCACGATGATCGGGTCGCCGTTGGCTGGCGACAGGATGTTGTTCGAGGCCATCATCAGCACGCGCGCTTCCAGCTGCGCTTCGAGCGACAGCGGCACGTGCACGGCCATCTGGTCACCGTCGAAGTCGGCGTTGAACGCCGTGCAGACCAGCGGATGCAGCTGGATGGCCTTGCCTTCGATCAGTTGCGGTTCGAACGCCTGGATGCCGAGACGATGCAGGGTCGGTGCGCGGTTCAGCAGCACCGGATGCTCCTTGATGCACTCTTCAAGCACGTCCCAGACTTGGGCCTCTTCGCGCTCGACCATCTTCTTGGCGGCCTTGATCGTCGTGGCCACACCCAGACGCTGCAGACGCGAGAACACGAACGGCTTGAACAGCTCCAGCGCCATCTTCTTCGGCAGGCCGCACTGGTGCAGCTTCAAGGTCGGGCCGACCACGATGACCGAACGGCCGGAGTAATCGACGCGCTTGCCGAGCAGGTTCTGACGGAAGCGGCCCTGCTTGCCCTTGATCATGTCGGCAAGCGACTTCAGCGCGCGCTTGTTGGTGCCGGTGATCGCGCGGCCACGGCGGCCGTTGTCGATCAGGGCGTCAACCGACTCCTGCAGCATGCGCTTTTCGTTGCGCACGATGATGTCCGGCGCGGTCAGCTCGAGCAGGCGCTTGAGGCGGTTATTGCGGTTGATGACGCGGCGATACAGATCGTTGAGATCGGAGGTCGCGAAGCGGCCGCCATCGAGCGGCACCAGCGGACGCAGGTCCGGCGGCAGCACCGGCAGCACCGTGAACACCATCCATTCCGGCTTGTTGTTCGAGGCGATCAGGTACTCGATCAGCTTCAGGCGCTTGCCGAGCTTCTTGATCTTGGTGTCGGAGCCGGTCGCGGCGATTTCCTCGCGCAGCTTCAGCGTCTCCTTCTGCAGGTCGATCGCCTTCAGCAGGTCGCGGATCGCCTCGGCACCCATGCGGGCGTCGAAGTCGTCACCGTACTTCTCGACCGCGTTGAGGTAGTCCTCTTCGGTCAGCAGGGTGCCCTTTTCCAGCGGGGTCAGACCGGCGTCGACGACGATGTGAGCCTCGAAATACAGCACGCGCTCGATCGCGCGCAGCGGCATGTCGAGCAGCAGGCCGATACGGCTCGGCAGCGACTTCAGGAACCAGATGTGGGCGACCGGCGAGGCCAGATCGATGTGGCCCATGCGCTCGCGACGGACCTTGGCCACGGTCACTTCGACGCCGCACTTCTCGCAGACCACGCCGCGGTGCTTCAGGCGCTTGTACTTGCCGCACAGGCACTCGTAGTCCTTGATCGGCCCGAAGATCTTCGCGCAGAACAGGCCGTCACGCTCCGGCTTGAACGTGCGGTAGTTGATGGTTTCCGGCTTCTTCACCTCACCGAACGACCACGACCGGACGGTTTCCGGCGAGGCGAGGCTGATCTTGATGGCATCGAAGTCTTCGAACTCTTCGGTGGCCCGCATCAGGTTGAAGAAATCTTTCATGTCTATCTCCGCAATACCGCAATTCTTGAGGCTTGAAGGCTGATCACTGCAGACCGGAACGGCGCCTTCCGGCAGCGCGTTCCGGGCTTACGACCTGTCGCCTCAGTTGTTCTGCTCGAGCTCGATGTTGAGGCCGATCGAACGGATTTCCTTGACCAGCACGTTGAACGACTCCGGCATGCCGGCATGCATGCGGTGATCGCCATCGACGATCGCCTTGTACATGCGGGTACGGCCGTTGGTGTCGTCCGACTTCACGGTCAGCATTTCCTGCAGCGTGTACGCCGCGCCGTAGGCTTCCAGCGCCCAGACTTCCATTTCACCGAAGCGCTGGCCGCCGAACTGCGCCTTGCCGCCCAGCGGCTGCTGGGTGACGAGGCTGTACGGACCGGTCGAACGGGCGTGCATCTTGTCGTCGACGAGGTGGTTCAGCTTCAGCATGTACATGTAGCCGACGGTGACCTGGCGGGCGAAGTTGTCGCCGGTACGGCCATCGATCAGCTGCGCCTGGCCGGTCTTCGGCAGGCCCGCCAGTTCCAGCATCTGCTTGATGTCGCTTTCCGAAGCGCCGTCGAACACCGGCGTCGCCATCGGCATGCCGTGCACGAGGTTCTTCGACAGCGCGATGATCTCGGCATCGGTCAGCGCGTCGATGTCGACCTTCTGCTCGTAGCTGCCGATCTTGTTGTAGGCCTTGTCGAGGAACACGCGCAGCTCGGCGACCGCCTTCTGCTGGGTCAGCATCTCCTCAATCTTCTTGCCGATGCCCTTCGCGGCCCAGCCGAGATGGACTTCCAGCAGCTGGCCGATGTTCATGCGGCTCGGCACGCCCAGCGGGTTCAGCACGATGTCGACCGGCGTGCCATCCGCCATGTGCGGCATGTCCTCGACCGGCACGATCTGCGAGATCACGCCCTTGTTGCCGTGTCGGCCGGCCATCTTGTCGCCCGGCTGCACGCGGCGCTTCACGGCCAGATAGACCTTGACCATCTTCAGCACGCCCGGGCTCAGCTCGTCACCGGCCTGGATCTTGCGCTTCTTGTTCTCGTACTTCTTGTCGAACTCGGCGCGCTGGTCCTTCAGCTGCCGGGCTGCGGTTTCCAGCTGGTTCTGCGTCTCGTCGTCCTGCAGGCGGATCTCGAACCACTTGTCGCGCTCGAGGCCGTCGAGGTAGTCGGCGGTGACCTTCTCGCCCTTCTTGAGCTTCAGCGGGCCGCCGTCGGCGGTCTTGCCCACCAGCAGCTTCTTCAGACGATCGTAGATGTCGTCCTCGAAGATGCGCTGCTGGTCACCGAAGTCCTTCTTGACCGAGGCCAGTTCGGCTTCTTCGATCGCCAGCGCGCGCTTGTCCTTCTTCACGCCTTCGCGAGTAAACACGCGCACGTCGATGACGGTGCCGTCCATGCCGGCCGGAACCCGCAGGCCGGTGTCCTTCACGTCGGACGCCTTCTCGCCGAAGATCGCGCGCAGCAGCTTTTCTTCCGGCGTCAGCTGGGTTTCACCCTTCGGCGTGACCTTGCCGCACAGGATGTCGCCCGCCTTCACTTCGGCGCCGATGTAGACGATGCCGGCCTCGTCGAGCTTGCGCAGCGCGCCCTCGTTGACGTTCGGGATGTCGGCGGTGATTTCTTCCGGCCCGAGCTTGGTTTCGCGAGCGACGCAGGTCAGCTCTTCGATGTGGATCGTGGTGAAGCGATCCTGCTCGACGACGCGCTCCGACAGCAGGATGGAGTCTTCGAAGTTGTAGCCGTTCCACGGCATGAACGCGATCAGCATGTTCTGGCCGAGGGCCAGTTCGCCGAGATCGGTCGACGGACCGTCGGCCAGCACATCGCCACGGGCAACGATGTCGCCCGGCCGCACCAGCGGCTTCTGGTTGATGCAGGTGTTCTGGTTCGAGCGCGTGTACTTGATCAGGTTGTAGATGTCGACGCCGGCTTCGCCCGCCACCGTCTCGTCATCGTTGACGCGAACCACGATACGAGCGGCGTCGACCTTGTCGACCACGCCACCGCGCTTGGCGGTGAAGGCCACGCCGGAGTCGATGGCGACACGGCGCTCCATGCCGGTGCCGACCAGCGGCTTTTCGGCACGCAGGGTCGGAACCGCCTGGCGCTGCATGTTCGAACCCATCAGCGCGCGGTTGGCGTCGTCGTGTTCCAGGAACGGAATCATCGCGGCGGCAACCGACACGATCTGGCGCGGCGACACGTCCATGTACTGGACCTTGTCAGGCGTCATCATCGTGAATTCGTTCTGGTAACGGACCGAGGCCAGTTCCGCCTTGAAGCGGCCCTTGGCGTCCAGCTCCGAGTTCGCCTGGGCGATCACGTAGCGGCCTTCTTCGATCGCCGACAGGTACTCGATGTCGCTGCTGACCACACCGTCGACGACCTTGCGGTACGGCGTTTCCAGGAAGCCGTAGTCGTTGGTGCGCGCGTAGCAGGCCAGCGAGTTGATCAGACCGATGTTCGGGCCTTCCGGCGTTTCGATCGGGCAGACACGGCCGTAATGCGTCGGATGCACGTCGCGGACTTCGAAGCCGGCACGCTCGCGGGTCAGACCGCCTGGGCCGAGGGCCGACACGCGACGCTTGTGCGTGACTTCCGACAGCGGGTTGTTCTGGTCCATGAACTGCGACAGCTGCGAGGACCCGAAGAACTCCTTGATCGCGGCACCCACCGGCTTGGCGTTGATCAGGTCCTGCGGCGTCAGGTTCTCGGCTTCGGCCAGCGCCAGACGCTCGCGGACGGCGCGCTCGACGCGGACCAGACCGGTACGGAAAACGTTCTCGGTCATTTCGCCGACCGCACGGATGCGGCGGTTGCCGAGATGGTCGATATCGTCGGTGATCTGCTCGCCGTTGCGGATCGCGATCATCTCGCGCACGACATCGACGATGTCGGAGGTATCGCCGAGCTCGGCCAGCTTCTTCTTCATCTCGGCATCGCCGAAGGACTTGAAGTACTGGGAGTCGTAGAGCACGCCGAGGCCGGTCACTTCCTTGCGACGCAGGCGGCGGTTGAACTTCATGCGGCCGACGCCCGACAGGTCGTAGCGCTCGCTGGCGAAGAACAGGCCGTTGAACAGCGTTTCGGCGGCATCCTTCGTCGGCGGCTCGCCGGGACGCATCATGCGGTAGATCTCGACCAGCGCCTCGAGCCGAGTTCGGCTCGGGTCGATGTTCATCGTGGTGCTGATGTAGGCACCCTTGTCGAGGTCGTTGACGTACAGCGTCGGCAGCTCCACCACGCCGGCCGCGCGCAGCTTCGGCAGCAGGTCGGCAGTGACTTCGGTGTTGGCCAGCGCGATGACTTCGCCGGTGTCCTTCGACACCAGGTCCTTCGAGATGATCTTGCCGAGCAGGTATTCGTCCGGCACCTGCAGGTGCTTGACGCCGGCTTCCTGGATCAGCTTGATGTGGCGGGCGGTAATCAGCTTGCCGGCCTCGACCAGCACCTTGTCGGCGCTGGTGCGGATGTCGAACTGCGCCTTCTCGCCCTTCAGGCGTTCCGGCACCAGTTCCAGCATCGCGCCGCCATCGGCGAGCTGGAACGTGTTGATTTCATGGAACATCTCCAGCATCTGCTCGTTGTTGTAGCCGAGCGCGCGCAGGAGGATGGTGGCCGGCAGCTTGCGCCGGCGATCGATGCGGACGAACAGGTTGTCCTTCGGGTCGAACTCGAAGTCCAGCCAGGAACCGCGGTACGGAATGATGCGGGCCGAGTACAGCAGCTTGCCCGAGCTGTGGGTCTTGCCCTTGTCGTGGTCGAAGAACACGCCCGGCGAGCGGTGCAGCTGAGAAACGACGACGCGCTCGGTGCCGTTGACGATGAAGGTGCCGTTGTCGGTCATGAGCGGAACCTCGCCCATGTAGACCTCCTGCTCGCGGATGTCCTTGACGCGCTTTTCCTTCGATTCGCGGTCGTAGATCACCAGGCGGGTCGTGACCTTCAGCGGCGCCGCGAAGGTCAGACCGCGGACGCGGCATTCCTTTTCGTCGAACACCGGCTCCTCAAGGCGGTAGCGCACGTACTCCAGCGCCGCCGCGTTGTTGTAGCTGACCATCGGGAACACCGATTTGAACGCCGCGTGCAGACCGGCTTCCTTGCGTTGCGCGGGATGCGTCTCGGCCTGCAGGAAGTGCCGGTACGAATCGAGCTGCGTCGCCAGCAGGTACGGCACGGCCAGGGTTTCCGACTGCTTGCGGAAATCCTTGCGAATGCGCTTCTTCTCGGTGAACGAGTAGGCCATCGGTGTTACCTCGTCGTGGCACGCTTTGGGCGCGCGGAACATTCAAATGCGGTATTGCGAAATCTGACAACCAGCAACGGCAGAAGGCCGGCCGCTTGCGCGGCCAGCCCTCGCCGGTTACTGCGTGCTGCGTGAAGGGTGCGTCAAAGGCTTACTTGAGGTTCGCCTTGGCGCCCGCTTCTTCCAGCTTCTTCTTGATCGCTTCGGCGTCCGCCTTCGGGATGCCTTCCTTGATCGTCGCCGGGACGGCTTCGACCAGATCCTTCGCTTCCTTCAGACCCAGGCCGGTGATCTCGCGGACAGCCTTGATCACGTTAACCTTGTTGTCACCGAACGCCGTCATGACGACGGTGAATTCGGTCTGCTCGACAGCGGCAGCAGCAGCTGCGCCGCCGGCGGCCGGGGCGGCGACGGCGACCGCAGCAGCGGCCGAGACGCCAAACTTCTCTTCCATCATCTTGACCAGCTCGACGATGTCCATGACGGACTTTTCGGCGATCGCGTCAAGGATTTCCTGATTTGAAAGTGCCATTTCTAAAAACCTCGATTGACTAGTGTGTGAACCAAACCGCTTGCCCGATTGAGGGAAAGTGAATGGAAAAACTGTGGCGAGAGAATTTCTCTAGGGCTCGACTCAGGCAGCCTGCTTCTGGTCGGCGACCGCTTGCACGGTGCGCACGAACTTGGCAGTCGGCTCGGCCAGCGTCCGGACGAACTTCGAAACCGGGGCCTTCATGACGCCCATGAGCATGGCCAGCGCCTGCTCCTTGGACGGCAGCGAAGCCAGACGTTCGATGTCCTTCGAGCCGTACAGCTGCCCGCCGATCGAAACCGCCTTGACCACCAGCTTGTCGTTGTCCTTCGCGAAGTCCTTGATCACGCGACCGACGGCACCCGGATCTTCCAGAGAAAATCCGAGGACCAGCGGTCCGACCAGCGCATCGCCCATGCACTCGAACTGAGTGCCGACGAGAGCGCGCTTGGCCAGCGTGTTCTTGACCACGTGCAGATAGATCCCGTTCTCACGGGCCTTGCTGCGCAGGATGTCGAACTTGCCGGCCGGCAGGCCGCGATATTCGGCCGCAACGGCCGACAGCGCGCGTGACGCCACTTCATTCACTTCCGCAACCAGGGCCTTCTTGTCTTCAAGACGCAATGCCATTAGACGCGAACCTCCTGGTACTACCACGTTGCAAATCGAAACCCGTGCTGCCACGGATTTCGCGTTTTACGGCGCCTCCTCGACCGGGATCTCGGAGACTTGCCGTCTGCGTCAGCGGCTCTTGCGAACCTTTAACCTGCCTCGCCGTTTGACGGGTCCGGCCCTACTGACGGTCTTGGACGGCGTGGCGGTGAGGCCACACTGTCAAGTTCTGTGACACCGAAGGCCTGCAGGGCAGGCCTTCGGCTTGATGCGATTTACTCGGGCAGCGACGACAGGTCGACCGGCACGCCGGGACCCATGGTCGACGACAGGGTCACCTTGCGGATGAACACGCCCTTCGAGGTGGTCGGCTTCAGGCGGCGAATGTCGCGCAGCACCGCGATCAGGTTCTCCTGCAGCTTGACGTTGTCGAAGTTCGCCGCGCCGATCGCGCAGTGGATGATGCCGGCCTTGTCGGTGCGGTAACGCGCCTGACCCGACTTGGCGTTACGGACGGCTTCGGCGACGTTCGGCGTCACCGTGCCGGTCTTCGGGTTCGGCATCAGGCCGCGCGGGCCGAGCACCTGGCCGAGGGCACCGACGACACGCATCGTGTCCGGGCTGGCGATGACGACGCCGTAGTTCAGGTCGCCTTCCTTCATCTTGGCGGCCAGATCTTCCATGCCGACCGCGTCGGCGCCGGCATCCAGCGCTTCCTTGGCCTTGGCACCCTGGGCGAACACGGCGACGCGCACCGTCTTGCCGTTGCCGTGCGGCAGCGTGGTCGAGCCACGGACGTTCTGATCCGACTTCTTGGCGTCGATGCCGAGGTTGACCGACAGATCAACCGATTCCTTGAACTTGGCGGTCGCGTTGGTCTTGACCAATTCCAGCGCCGCTTCGAGCGCGTAGGTCTTGCCCGGCGCGATCTTGCCGGCGTAAGCCTTCTGACGCTTGGTCAGCTTGATTTCGTTTGCCATTGGATCAGCCCTCCACCACGTCGATGCCCATCGAACGGGCAGAACCGGCGATCAGCTTGATCGCGGCGTCCATGCTGCCGGCGTTCAGGTCCGGCCACTTGGTCTTGGCGATTTCAGCCGCCTGCGACTTGGTGATCTTGCCGACCTTCTTGGTATGCGGCGTCGGGCTGCCCGACTCGATACCGGCGGCCTTCTTGATCAGCACCGTGGCCGGCGCGGTCTTGGTAATGAAGGTGAACGAGCGGTCGGAGTAGACCGTGATCACGACCGGCGTCGGGATGCCCGGCTCCAGCTTCTGCGTCGCGGCGTTGAACGCCTTGCAGAATTCCATGATGTTGACGCCGTTCTGGCCGAGGGCCGGACCGACCGGCGGCGACGGGTTGGCCTTGCCTGCAGGAATCTGCAGCTTGACGTAGGCCTGGACTTTCTTTGCCATTGCTTACTCCGTGATGGGTGATAACGCCGGCCTTGCGGCTGGGCTCCCCGGTGGTACCGCTGCCGGCTGATGGACATCAGCCGGTGTGAATCTGTTGGCAAGCGGGCGTGGCTTGCTGTTGTTCGACCTTGTGCGTCCCTGATCGACCGCCCGGCGCTTCCTTTCGGTCGGACCCACATTGGCCTCGCGAGCAATGCTCGCGAAACAGGCCAACTCAGCCTTTCTGCACCTGCGAGAACTCGAGTTCGACTGGCGTCGCGCGACCGAAGATCAGAACGGCGACGCGCAGACGGCTCTTGTCGTAGTTGACTTCCTCGACCACGCCGGAGAAATCGGCGAACGGGCCCTCGGTGATGCGCACCGCTTCGCCCGGCTCGTACAGCGTCTTCGGCTTCGGCTTTTCCACCGCTTCCTCAACCCGGCTGAGGATGGCGTTGGCTTCCTTCTCCGAAATCGGCGCCGGCTTGTCCGGCGTGCCGCCGATGAATCCGAGCACCTTCGGCGTCGACTTGACCAGATGCCAGGTGTCTTCGTTCATTTCCATCTGGACCAGCACATAGCCCGGATAGAACTTGCGTTCGGTGGTCCGCTTCTGACCGTCCCGGATTTCGACCACTTCCTCGGTCGGCACCAGGATGTCGCCGAATCTCTCTTCGAGTCCGGCGCGGGCGATGCGCTCCTTCAGGGCGCGCATCACATTGTTCTCGTACTGCGAGTACGCGTGCACCACATACCAGCGCATGGCCATCAGGCACCCCGTCCGGTGAGCTTCTGAACTGCCCAGAGCAGCGATGCGTCCAGCCCCCACATCATCAGCGCCACGATCAGCACGAACACTGCAATGACCAGCGTGGTCTGCAGGCTTTCCTGACGCGTCGGCCAGACCACCTTGCGAATCTCGACACGCGAACCCTGGATGTGCGACCACAAGGTCTGTCCGATGGCCGTGCGGTAGATCGCGGCGACAGCGCCTGCCACGCTCGCCAGCAAAAGCAGCAGGCGGGCAAACTTGGGCAGGGCGGGATCCAGCACGTAATAGGCGGCAAGACCGCCAATCAGCAGCGCGAAGGCCGAGATCAGCAGCAGCGTGTCGAAACGTGAGCCGGCTTCTTCAACCTGGCTACCGGCTGTTTTCGAGGGTTCCATCGGTCTCGCGAGATAATGCTGCTGTCATCACAGTGGCAGGGCGGGAGGGTCTCGAACCCGCAACCTTCGGTTTTGGAGACCGACGCTCTACCAGTTGAGCTACCGCCCTGTTGGCGCACTGTGAATCGAGGGGCCGCGATTATATCGCCGGCCCGGAGAAAATGTAAACACGCCCCCGCGAACCCTTTTGAGGGTTCGCGGGGGCCGGGTCCGCTTACTTCAGGATCTTGGTGACGACGCCGGCACCCACGGTGCGGCCGCCTTCACGGATCGCGAAGCGAACCTGCTCTTCCATCGCGATCGGCACGATCAGTTCGACCTTCACCTTCACGTTGTCGCCCGGCATCACCATCTCGGTACCTTCCGGCAGTTCCACCGAGCCCGTCACGTCCGTCGTGCGGAAGTAGAACTGCGGGCGGTAGCCCTTGAAGAACGGCGTGTGACGGCCGCCTTCGTCCTTGCCCAGCACATACACTTCGGCTTCAAAGTCGGTGTGCGGCTTGATCGTGCCCGGCTTGCAGAGCACCTGGCCGCGCTCGATGTCTTCGCGCTTGGTGCCGCGCAGCAGCAGGCCGACGTTGTCGCCCGCCTGGCCCTGATCGAGCAGCTTGCGGAACATTTCGACGCCCGTGACGATCGTCTTCACGGTGTCCTTCAGGCCGACGATCTCGACTTCTTCGCCCACCTTGATGATGCCGCGCTCGATACGGCCCGTGGCCACCGTGCCGCGGCCGGAGATCGAGAACACGTCTTCCACCGGCAGCAGGAACGGCTTGTCGATTTCGCGCTGCGGTTCCGGGATGTAGGTGTCCAGCGCGTCGTACAGTTCTTCCAGACGGGCCACCCAGACCGGGTCGCCGGCAATCGCCTTCGTCGCCGAGCCCTTGATCACCGGGCAGTCGTCCGGGAAGCCGTACTTGCCGAGCAGGTCGCGCACTTCCATTTCGACCAGTTCCAGCAGTTCGGCGTCTTCAACCAGATCGCACTTGTTCAGCCACACCACGATGCGCGGCACGTTGACCTGCTTGGCCAGCAGCACGTGTTCACGCGTCTGCGGCATCGGGCCGTCGGTCGCCGACACCACCAGGATCGCGCCGTCCATCTGCGCGGCACCGGTGATCATGTTCTTGACGTAGTCCGCGTGTCCCGGGCAGTCGACGTGCGCGTAATGGCGCGCCTTCGTCGAGTACTCCACGTGGCTCGTCGCAATCGTCAGAATCTTCGTCGAGTCACGACGGCCCTGCGATTCCGATGCCTTCGCAACCTGGTCGTACGGCACGTACGTGCCCCAGCCCTTGTCCGCGCTGATCTTCGTCAGCGCCGCCGTCGTCGTCGTCTTGCCGTGGTCAACGTGACCAATCGTCCCCACGTTCACGTGCGGCTTGGTACGGTCAAATTTCTCTTTTGCCATGGCGAAACGATGCTCTCTGTCGGGTAGCGGGATAAACAGCAAAACCCTCCTGGTCGACCTGACGGCCGGCGGGAGGGTTTCAGGATTGGTGCTCACAATCAGAATCGGGCTGACCCCGGCCGAGGCCGTGGTCATGGATGACCGTGTTGGGAGGTCATCGCTTCGATTCCGATGCGAACGGAACCGCGTGCTGCGAATTGGTGCTCACAATCGGAATCGAACTGACCCGGCCAAGGCCGTGGTCATGGATGACCGTTGTTGGGAGGTCATCGCTTCGATTCCGCTGCGAACGGAACCGCGTGCTGCGAATTGGTGCTCACAATCGGAATCGAACCGATGACCTCTTCCTTACCAAGGAAGTGCTCTACCGACTGAGCTATGTGAGCGTGTTGCGAACGGCGTGCTGCGGTACGGCGACGGCGTGGAGCGGGTGATGGGAATCGAACCCACGTCAGTAGCTTGGAAGGCTACAGCTCTACCATTGAGCTACACCCGCCTGACTGCCCGACCCCGCTTGCTGCGAAACACTGTGGTGGAGAGAGAAGGATTCGAACCTTCGTAGACGTTAGTCAGCAGATTTACAGTCTGCCCTCGTTGGCCACTTGAGTATCTCTCCGCAGTGCAGCCGTCACAGCGAGCGGCGGATTCTGGTGACATTGGGCCGCCTCGTCAAGCGAAAAATGCGCGTGCGCGACGAAATTCACGCAATGGTCGCAAATGCCTGCCGAAACCTTCCCGAAACCCTCAGGTCCCGCGCGGCTTGGCACGCGCCGTCGGGGCGGCGACCAGCGGATCGTCCGGCCACGGATGGCGCGGATAACGGCCCTTCAGCTCCTTGCGCACCTCGGCGTAGGTGCGTGCCCAGAAACCGGCCAGATCGCGGGTGACCTGGATCGGCCGCCGCCCCGGCGACAGCAGATGCAGCGCCACCGCCATGCGCCCGTCATCCACGGTTGGCGTGCGCGTGGCCCCGAACAGCTCCTGCAGCTTCACCGCCAGCACTGGCGGTGCGCCGTCGGCCGCGTATTCAAGTGCGATCCGCGAGCCGCTCGGCACGTCGAGGTGGGTCGGCGCCAGCCGAGCCAGCCGCTGCTGCTGGGCGTAATCGAGCTGATTGTTCAGCAGGCCGACCAGATCGAGCCGGGCCAGATGATCGCGCCGGCTGATACCGCCGAGATGCGGCGCCAGCCAGTGGTCGAGCTGCTCGAACAGCGTGTCGTCATCGAGCGCCGGCCAGTCCTCGGTCGGCCGCCAGCGGCGCAGGCTCAGCACCCGCGCCTGGAACTGGCGCGCCGCGTCGGTCCATGGCAGCGCCGACAGCCCGAGGCTGCGCAGGCCGACGATCATCGCCGCGCGCTGCCGCTCGCCTTCCGGCTGCGCCAGCGGCTTGCGTTCGAGCACGATCGCGCCGAGCCGCGTCTGGCGCTCGGCCAGCACCGCCTGCTGCTGCTCGTTCCAGGTCACTTCGATGGTGTTCTCGATCCGTGCCGCATGGTCGCGCAGCACGTCGCTGGCGCTGATTGCGGCGGCCGCCCGGATACGCCGCGGCGCGCCGGGTTCCCAGTGGGCGATCGCCAGCCACTCAGAGGCCGCCAGCGCGTCGCGCTCGGGCACTCTCGCCTCGCCGCCGTCGGCGCACAGATAGCCGACATCGCGGACGCTGCGCGACTCGGCGCGACGCAACGCCAGCCGCTCCGGATAGGCCAGCGCCACGATCCGGCCGATGGCGTCGACCTCCACCGCCCCGCGCTCGTCGGCGTCGATCAGCCCCAGCAGTTGGCGCACGGTGTCGCGCATCCGCCGCAGCGCGCCGGGATCGCCGCGACCGGCGACCGCATTGCGCACCGCCTGCGCGAGGTCCGGCCCGCTGTCGCGCTCGTCGAGCACGGCAGCGGTCCAGGCACCGACGCCGGCCAGCCCGGCGGCCTTGGCGACGACCAGCAGGTGGGCGATGCGCGGGGCCGCCGGCAGCCGCGCCAGCGCCCGGCCGTGGGCGGTGATCCGGCCGTCGACGCCGATCGCCCCGATCGCCATCAGCAGCTCGCGGGCCTGCGTCCAGGCGGCGGCCGGCGGCGCATCCAGCAGCGCCAGGCTTGCCGGATCGGCCACGCCCCAGACCGCCAGTTCCAGCGCCAGCCGTGAAAGATCGACCGCCAGGATGTCCGGCGTGTCGTGGGCCGGCAGCTGGCCGTGCTGGTCGCGGCTCCACAGGCGGATCGCGGTACCCGGCCCGAGGCGGCCGGCGCGGCCGGCGCGCTGATCGGCGCTGGCCCGGGAAATCCGCTGAAGTTCCAGCGCGTTGGCACCGGCACCGAGATCGAAGCGGGCAACCCGCGCATAGCCGGCATCGACCACCGTGGTCACGCCTTCGACGGTCAGGCTCGTCTGGGCGATGTTGGTCGACAGAATCACCTTGCGGCGGCCATCGCGGGTCGGCGTCAGCGCGGCGTCCTGCTCGGCACTCGACAGATCGCCGTACAGCGGATGGACCGCCACCTCGCGCAGCCGCGCTTCGAGCAGGCGCTGCGCGCCGCGGATCTCGCGGGCGCCGGGCAGGAAGGCCAGCACGTCGCCGTCGCGTTCGGCGAGCGCGCTGGCGCAGGCATCGGCCACGGCCTGATCGATCGCCGTGCCCGGACGCGGCGGCGCGAATCGCACGTCGACCGGAAACATCCGGCCGCCGGCCTCGACGACCGGCGCATCGCCGAGCAGCTTGGCCACGCGGACGCTGTCGAGCGTGGCCGACATCACCAGCACCCGCAGGTCCTCGCGCAGGTTGGCGGCGGCATCGAGCGTCAGCGCCAACGCCAGATCGGCGTCGAGGCTGCGCTCGTGGAACTCGTCGAAGATCACCAGGCCGACGCCGGGCAGCTCCGGATCGGCCTGCAGGCGGCGGGTCAGCAGGCCTTCGGTGATCACCTCGATGCGCGTGGCCGGGCCGATCTTCCGCTCGAAGCGCACCTGATAGCCGACCGTCTCGCCCACCTTCTCGCCCAGCAGGCTGGCCATCCGCGCCGCCGAGGCGCGGGCGGCAACCCGGCGCGGCTCCAGCATCACGATCTTCCTGCTGGCGAGCCAGGGCGCATCGAGCAGCGCCAGCGGGATCACCGTGGTCTTGCCGGACCCCGGCGGCGCGGCCAGCACCGCGCGGCCACCCGGCACATCCAGCGCCTGCCGCAGCGCCGGCAACGCGGCCAGCGCCGGATACTCCGGCAGGCGGATCGGTCGACCGGTGGACACGCTCAGTTGGCCCGCAGCCAATTGATGCGCTGATCCAGCTTCTGCTGCCAGTTGACCGCCAGCCCCGGCGTGTCGCGCAGCCGCTGCAGCGCGTCCAGGTCGGGCCGATGCTGGTGCACCAGCACCCAGAACGCGGCGAGCGTCAGCGCAGCGGGCGTGCGTTCGATCAGTTCGATGCTGTCGCCAAGTTCGACCGCGCCGGTCTCGATGACCCGGTAGTACCAGCCGGCGATGCCGTCATCGGCGATCGCCCGGGTCATGCCTTCGACGCCGTGGCGGGCCTCGATCTTCCAGCACGGCTGGCGCGGCTGGCAGAGCTGTACCCGGGCCGTGCCGAGCGCGAACACGTCGCCGATGCAGACCGTGGTCTCGTCGGCGCCGAGCGTCGAGAAATTCTCGCCGAGCGCGCCGGGGCCGAGGGTGCTTGCGGCGCCCGGAAAGCGCGCCGCCAGCCGGGCATGGGTTTCGGCCGGAAAGTGGTGCAGCGCCTTGTCCGGCCCGCCGTGCACGCGGCGGTCGGCCTGGGCGTCGCCGGCCAGACCTTCACGGCCGATGGCCATCCGGCCACTGACCGGGGTCTTGAAGATCGCGGTCGGCCGGCCGTCACCCGGCATCGCCTGCACCTGACCGGCGTAGAGCCCGGTGATGATCAGTTTCATGCGGATATTATGGGCGACGCCGACACGGCTCGGCCTTTCCCGCTCCGAACGACTCATGCAAAGACGTGAACTCCTGAAATCGCTGTCGGCCGGTGCCGGCGCGCTCGCCACCGGTGTCTCCGCCAGTGCCGAAGCTGCTGCCGCGCCGAAGCTCAAGCTGCTCGGCAAGCCGCAGCCCTTCGACTACTCGTGGCTCAAGGGCCAGGCCCGGCAGATGGCCTCGGTGGCCTATCTGGCGGCGCCGCGCGATCTGCCGAAAACCCTGCAGGGGCTGGATTTCGACCGCTACCAGAACATCCGCTTCAAGGCCGACCGCAGCCTGTGGGCGAAGGACGACCTCAGCTTCCAGGTGCGCTTCTTCCACATGGGTCTGTTCTTCAAGGACCCGGTACGGATGTTCGAGATCGTCGGCGGTCAGGCCCAGGAAATCGCCTACGACTCGACACTGTTCGATTTCGGCAAGTCCGGCGTCAAGGCGGCCCAGCTGCCGACCGACCTCGGCTTCGCCGGCTTCCGCGTGCTGTTCCACACCGATCTGGAACGCGATGTCGGCGCCTGGCTCGGCGCTAGCTACTTCCGCGCCGTCGGCGGCGACTGGCAGTACGGCATGTCGGCGCGCGGCCTGGCGATCGACACCGGCGCGCCGACGCCGGAGGAATTCCCGCGCTTCACCGCCTACTGGCTGGAGCGCCCGGCGCCCGGCTCCAACCGCCTGGTGATCTACGCGCTTATGGATTCGCCGAGCGTGGCCGGCGCCTACCGCTTCGAGATCTCGCCGGGCCAGAGCCACGTGATGGAGATCGACGCCGCGCTCTATCCGCGCCGCAAGATCGAGCGCCTCGGCATCGCGCCCGGCACCAGCATGTACCAGACCGGCGAGAACGACCGCCGCCTGGCCTACGACTACCGCCCGGAAATCCATGACTCCGACGGCCTGCAGATGTGGACCGGCGCCGGCGAGTGGATCTGGCGGCCGCTGGTCAACCCGACCGGCCTGCGCTTCAACAGCTTCCTCGACAACAATCCGCGCGGCTTCGGCCTGATGCAGCGCGACCAGAACTTCGACCACTACCAGGACGACGGCGCGTTCTACGACCTGCGGCCGAGCCTGTGGGTCGAGCCGAAGGGTGACTGGGGCAAGGGCTCCGTGCAGCTGGTGGAGATTCCGACCGCCGACGAGACCTTCGACAACATGGTCGCGTTCTGGAACCCGGAAAAGAAGCCGATGCCGGGTGAGGAACTGCTCTACGCCTACCGGCTGCACTGGGGCCGCAAGCCGCCGGTGGCGCCGCGCCTGGCCACCGTGCAGGCCACGCGCACCGGCCTCGGCGGCGTGGTCGGCCAGAAGCGCCAGTATTTCTCGTGGCGCTTCGCGGTCGATTTCGCCGGCGGCGATCTGGCCCTGCTCGGCAGCAACACCAAGGTCGAGGCGATCATCAGCGCCTCGCGCGGCACCATCGAGCTGACCTCGGCGCGGCCGCTGCATGCGATCAAGGGCTACCGCGCGATCTTCGACATCCGCCCGCCGGATGACTCGACCGATCCGATCGATCTGCGGCTGTTCCTGAAGTCGGTCGGCCAGCCGCTCAGCGAAACCTGGGTCTACCAGTACAACCCGCCGGCGCCGGCGGATCGGCACCTCGACCGGCTGTAGAGCCAGGCCTGCACCTGCGCGGCCACACGGCCTGCGGTTCGGCCCCATCATGGCGGCCGGACCGCAGGAGGAATCGTGACGATGTGGCAACTGACCGTGCCGTGGTGGGAGCTGGTGCTGCGCTCGATCGCCGTCTACCTGTTCCTGCTGGCGCTGCTGCGCGCCACCGGCCGGCGGCAGGTTTCACAGCTGTCTCCGTTCGATCTGGTGCTGCTGCTGGTGCTGTCGAACGCCGTGCAGAACTCGATGAATGCCGGCGACAACTCCCTGATCGGCGGCCTGATCTCGGCCACCACGCTGATCGCCATCAACTACCTGTTCGACTACGCGACCACCGCCAGCAAGCGCTGCGAGCATCTGCTGGTCGGCCGGCCGCAGATCCTGATCCGCAATGGCCGGCTGCGCCCGGACACGCTGGCGGCAGCTGATCTGTCGCGCCGTGACCTGAATGCCGCGCTGCGCAAGGCCGGCTGCATCCGCATCGACGAGGTTCGCGTGGCCATGCTGGAAACCAATGGCGCGATCAGCGTCGTGCTGCGCCGGAGCAAGCGATGAGCCGTCCCCATGCGCGCCGGGTTGCCGTCATCGGCGGCGGGCCGGCCGGGCTGATGGCGGCGGAAACGCTGGCGGCGGCCGGCTGCGCCGTCGATGTCTATGACGCCATGCCGAACTGCGGCCGCAAGTTCCTGATTGCCGGCCTCGGCGGCCTGAACCTGACCCATGCCGAAGCGTTCGCGCCGTTCGTCTCCCGCTACGGCAGCCGCGCCGAAACGCTGCGGCCGATGCTCGAAGCCTTTGGCGCCGCGCAGCTGCGCGACTGGGCGAAAGGCCTCGGCATCGACACCTTCGTCGGCACCTCGCAGCGCGTCTTTCCGGCCGACCTGAAGGCCGCGCCGCTGCTGCGCGGCTGGCTGCGCCGGCTGCGTGAGGCCGGCGTGCGCTTTCACCTGCGCCATCGCTGGACCGGCTGGAACGCCGATGGCGCCTTGCAGTTCGATGGCCCGGACGGCGCGCTGGCGGTGACGCCGGACGCCACCGTGCTGGCGCTGGGCGGCGGCAGCTGGCGGCGGCTCGGTTCCGATGGCCGCTGGACCGCACTGCTCGCCGGGCGCGGCATCGACATCGCCCCGCTGCAGCCGTCCAACTGCGGCTTCGAGGCCGGCTGGAGCGCGATCCTGCGCGAACGTGGCGCCGGCCAGCCGGTCAAGCCGGTGGCCGCCCGGCTGGCGCCCGCGCAGGGCGGCGACGGCGCGTTCCAGCAGGGCGAGTTCATCGTCACGGCGGTCGGCGTCGAAGGCAGCCTGATCTATGCCCTGTCCGCCGAACTGCGCAACGCGATCCGTCGCGATGGCCACGCGCAGCTGCAACTGGATCTGCTGCCCGGCACGCCGCTCGACCGGCTGGTCGCCAGGCTGGCGACGCCGCGCGGCAAGCAGTCGATGGCCAAGCACCTGCACCGCTGCGGCATCGACGGCGTCAAGGCCGCGCTGCTGCGGGAATGCGCGACGGCCGACGCGTTCGATGACCCGGCGCGGCTGGCCGGCGCGATCAAGTGCCTCGACGTTCGCCTGCTGGCGCCCCGCCCGATCGACGATGCCATCTCCACCGCCGGCGGCGTGCGCTTCGAAGCGCTCAACCGCCAGCTGATGCTGACCGCGCTGCCCGGCGTGTTCTGCGCCGGCGAGATGCTCGACTGGGAAGCGCCGACCGGCGGCTATCTGCTGACCGCCTGCTTCGCCAGCGGCCGCGTCGCCGGGCTTGGCGCGGCGGCATGGCGGACGGCCTGATGGCGTTTGCTCAGGCCGGCGACCGACGCCCGGGCAGCCACATGGCGTCGCCGTAGCTGAAGAAGCGGTAGCGATGCGCCACCGCGTGGCGATACGCAGCGATCACCCGCTCGAAACCGCCGAACGCGCAGACCAGCATCAGTAGGGTCGATTCCGGCAGATGGAAATTGGTCAGCAGCGCATCGACACAGCGCCATTCGTAGCCCGGCGTGATGAATAGCCGCGTTTCGCCCTGGTACGGCTGCACGCGGCCGCTCGCCGCTGCGGCTGTTTCCAGCGCCCGCACGACCGTGGTACCGGCTGCCACCACGCGCCCGCCGCGCGCCTGGGCTGCAGCAACTGCGTCAGCCAGCGCCGCCGTCACCGTCACCCGTTCGGCGTGCATGCGGTGCTGGCTCAGGTCATCGACCCGCACCGGCTGGAAGGTGCCGGCGCCGACGTGCAAGGTCGCGAACGCGATGTCGACGCCGCGCGCGCGGATCGCCGCCAGCATCGCGTCGTCGAAATGCAGGCTGGCCGTGGGCGCGGCAACCGCACCGGGCTCGCGCGCCCAGACCGTCTGGTAGCGGGCGTCATCGTCGTCGCCCGGCTTGCGCTCGATGTACGGCGGCAGCGGCAGCTCGCCGTGGGCATCGAGTGCCGCCAGCAGATCGTCGGTATCGAACTGCAGTTCGTAGAGATCGTCGTGCTTGGCGATCACCGTGGCGCCCAGCGCACCATCGGCGCCGAAGGCCAGGCGACCGCCAGGTTTCGGCGTCTTGCTGGCGCGGATCTGGGCCAGCGCCTGCCGGCTATCGAGCACGCGCTCGATCATCGCTTCGATCTTGCCGCCGGAGTCCTTCGTCCCATGCAGCCGCGCCCGGATCACCCGGGTGTCGTTCAGCACCAGCAGATCGCCAGCCCGCAGCTCGCCCGGAAGATCGACCACCCGGGCATCGCGAAAGCCGGCAGCATCCGGGGCCACTACCAGCATCCGCCCGCCGCTGCGCGTGGCGGGCGGCGTCTGGGCAATCAGGTCCGGCGGAAGGTCGTACGAAAAATCACGGAGCTGCATGGGCAACGGGTCGGATGGCGGCAGGACGGCTGCTATGATGCGCGCCGCGCAAGTCGCATCGCGTGCCTGAGTGGCGGAATCGGTAGACGCAGCGGACTCAAAATCCGCCGAGGCAACCCCTCGTGAGAGTTCGAGTCTCTCCTCAGGCACCAGTTATACGTCCGGCAAGGTCCGGCGAAGTCCAAAAACTCCAATAAAATCAACAATCTCACCGGAATCTGAGTCCGGGGCGACTGCGCTGGGCGCGTGGGTCGCAAGATTTTTTGGGGGTACTTTTGGGGGTACTTCTCGACTTGCGCGTGGCGGCGCTGCTGTTCCGCCGCTCACCTCCGTGCCCCCACACCCGCGGAATGCGCTTTCCCGCCTGCCGTTGCCCTGCCTTGCCGGCCAGCGGTTTGCGGCGGGGGTGGTCGTGGCGATGCCGGCGCGGCAGCGGTGGAGCGTCTGGGCGCAGGCGGGTCGTGCCGTGATGTCGAAAGCGGCTGTCGTGGGGTACCGTCTTCGCTGCTGTCTGCCGCATCCCTGACGACAAGAACGATCACTGACCGAGGAGACGCCCGATGACCGTCGTGGAACCCCGTCCGCCGTTGCCGCCGTTCACATTGGAAACCGCCACGCAGAAGGTTCGCCTGGCCGAAGACGCCTGGAATTCGAAGGACCCGCAGCGGGTGTCGCTGGCCTACACGCCGGATACTCGCTGGCGCAATCGCAACGAGTTCTTCGTCGGCCGCAACCAGGTCGTCGAGTTCCTGACCGCGAAGTGGGCGAAGGAGCGGGACTACCGACTGATCAAGGAGTTGTGGGCGTTCGGTGGGGACCGCATCGCGGTGCGCTTCGCCTACGAGTGGCACGACCACGCCGGGCACTGGTTCCGCAGCTACGGCAACGAGAACTGGCAGTTCGACGGCCACGGTCTGATGGCGATGCGCCACGCCAGCATCAATGACCTGGCGATCGGCGAAGGCGATCGCAAGTTCCACTGGCCGTCCGGCCGGCGTCCGGACGATCACCCGGGCTTGAGCGCGCTGGGGCTCTAGCCGGCGGCGGTCGACGCCGGGTCGCCAGCGAGGGCGCGCAGCAGCGCTTCGCTGGCGGCATCGGCGGGGTACAGGGTTTCGACGCGCAGATCCTCGGCCGTCAGGTCGCGCGGCGTGTCGAAGCGCGACAGCATGGCGAACAGCTTCAGGTCCTGGCCGGCGATCCGGAAATGGGTGGCCAGCACCGGCGACAGCCTGGCGGTGACATCGACATTGCGGGCGGCGGCGGCGATACCCGGGAGACGCAGCACGCGTTCGCGCAGCCGGGCCGAAGGCGGATGGTCCAGCGCTTCCAGCGACAGCCGCGACAGGATGGCGACGATCGCCTCGTCGGCATTGACCACGAAGGCGCGCAGGCCGTCCGGGTGCAGGCTCATCTCGATCATGTTGCGCGGGCCGTCACCGCAGACCCGCGTCCACAGCCCGTCTTCGGTGGTGCCGGCCACCTGCGCTGCGGTGGCGATCATCCGGCGCGTCGCCTCGTTGGCCATCACCAGGTTCCAGGCGCGGTCGATGACCATCGCTGGGAACGGCTCGTGGTGGCGCAGCATCCGCGCCAGCGCTTCGCGCAGCGGCGTCATGTCCGGCGCCTCGATGGCCCGCTGGGCGTAGATCGGCGCGAAGCCGGCGGCGATCAGCCAGTCGTTGCGGTCGGCCAGGCCCAGATCCAGCGCCTCGGCCAGGCGCAGCAGCATCGCCCGGCTCGGCTGCGAGCGGCCGGATTCGAGAAAGCTCAGATGGCGCTGCGACAGTCCGGCCGACAGCGCCAGGTCCAGCTGGCTGCGGCGGCGCTGGCTGCGCGCGCGGCGCAGCGTATCGCCGAAGCGGCTGCCGGCGGCAGCGGCTTCGGCGGGCATCGGGTGGATGGCGTTCATGAGCAGGATTGTGGCGAGCGCGCGACCGGCGCGCGATGACCTGCGAGGTAATTGCAGCGCCGTCTGCCGAAGCCGAGTCTGCAGCCGCCGCCCAACCTGCGGCTTACTTCCCGGAGATGCGCCATGACCCTGCCCCGCCCCGTGCTGCTTGCCATCCTGCTGCCGTTCGCCGTGCTGACCGCCTACGCGCTGAAGGAGGTTGGCTACATCGGCATCTTCGCCAGCCACCTGCACCCGGCCGGCCTGCAGGTGCTCAGCGATCTGGTGATCGCACTGAGCCTAGTGATGGTCTGGATGGTCGGCGATGCCCGCAGCCGCGGCATCACCGTCTGGCCCTACATCATCGCCACGCTGGCACTCGGCTCGTTCGGGCCGCTGGCCTACCTGCTGATGCGCGGCAGCCGCGCTGCCACCGGCTCGGCACCGGCCCGCAACTGGGCCTGATCGCGATGGCCGGCCGCCTGCGCGAATGGCTGTTCCTGATCGGCTACGGACTGCTGGCGACCCATGAGCTGGATGCCGTGCTGCGCGCGGAATGGCGGGTGCTGCCGGGCCTGTCGATGCTCGACGAAGCGCTCGCCCGCCCGCTGTTCATCGGGCTGCACGTGCCGCTGTTCGCGCTGCTGACCGGCTGGATCGGCAGCGCCGACCCGGCGACCCGGCAGCGGGCGCGCCTCGCGATCAGCGGGTTCCTGGTCGTCCACTCCGGCTTGCACCTGCTGTTCAGCGGCCATCGCCACTACGACTTCGTCCATGCCGACAGCGCGGGCTACATCTTCGGAGGCGCGCTGTGCGGGCTGCTGTGGCTGGTCACGCGGCCGGCTCAGAAGTTGTAGCGCGCCGAGAACTGCAGGCGGCTCATGTCGCCGGACAGGTTGCCGACGGTGTCGCGGCGGGCGTAGCGGTATTCGGCGCCGAAGGTGATCTTCGGGATCGGCGAATACAGCAGGTTGGCGGTGACGCTGCGGACGATGCGGGTCACGCCGCTGCCGAGCAGGGTGCCTTCGCCGGTTTCGCCGACATTCGCGCGGTAGGCCGACAGGGCCAGGTTCGAACGCCACTGGTCGTTCCACGGATGTCGCCAGGCAAGGAAGCCGTTGATGATCTCGATCGCGTGCAGCTTGCCGGCCGGATCGATCACCGCATCGCCCACCGAGTTCAGCGCGAGGTAGCGGCCGATGCCGTCGCCACCGCTGACGGTGAAGCGGAGATCGTCCTGGCCCCAGAGCGGAATCTTGCCGGCCAGGCTCAGGCCCCAGCCGAGCGAGGAATCATTGCTGCCCGGCACGAAGCCGCGATCGGTCAGCTGGCGGGCGACGCCGGCCAGCGAATAGTCACCCCAGTGCGCGGTCTTGTAGTTGTAGCGCCAGACGAAGTCCGGCAGCGCGTTGTCGTTGGTCACGCCGAAGGTGTTGCCGCCGCTCTGCGCCACTGTGGTCTCGCCGTTTTCCAGCGCCAGCTGCAGGCCGCCCCAGGTGTAGCGGATCATGGTCTGGCGGCCGAACACGGTGCCTTCGCTCGGCCAGTTGATCAGGTCGATGATGTCCGGCAGCGCGACCATGTTCTGCATCGTGGTCCAGTCCTGACCGATGCGGAAATTGTCGAAGTCGATGTAGCCAAGCCGGAACGCCGGGTTATAGGCGTTGGTCACCGCTTCGTTCGGAGCACCGGCAAGGGTCTGGGTCAGCTGGCCGGCGATGAAGTCGATCTCGGTGTTCACGCCGACCTTGTGGCCCAGCACCGTGCCGGAGCCCTTCAGGTAGAGCCGCGTTTCCTTGGCGTGCAGGTCGTTGTAGGTGCGCGCATTGCCGGCGCCCGGCGCGGCAACGGCGATCGAGTTCGGGACGAAGGCATCGCGGCCCAGCCCCTGGGCAACCGGGCCATCGCTGTAGCGGCTGATGATCGCATCGGCCTTCACATAACCGCCCCAGGCCAGCTTGAAGTCGCCGCCGTTGCCGTTGCTGGCCGTTACTGCCGGTGCGGCGGCGGCAGCCGGCGCGGCAGACGCGCTGGCCTCGGCCGGCGGCCGGGCAGCCAGCTGCTGCTCCAGCGCCTCGATGCGCCGCTTCAGGTCGGCGATCACGGCGGCGGTATCGTCATCGGCGGCAGCCGGGCCGGCCATCGCACACCCGGCGGCGATCAAGGCCACGACAAACCGGCTGCGTGCTGGGCTCATATCCTCACTCCTCGTTGCCTTGTTCGGTATGCCGACAGGGATGCCGGTTGCGGCATCAAGGGCCGCAGCGAAAGGGTGACGACGAGGGCTGACCCGTAACATTCACCTTAGGTCGAATCGCGACCAAGGTCGTACGGTGGTGCAATCATGGCCGTCCCGTGCCGGACGAGGCTGCCGACCATGCTGCGACTGCTGATTGCCGATGACCATCCGCTGTTCCGCGCCGCGCTGACGGCAGCGGTGGCCGATGCCGTGCCGGGCGCCACCGTCGAGGCCACGGCATCGATGGCCGACCTGCTGGCGGCGCTGGAACGGCAGCCGGACTGCGACCTGGTGCTGCTCGACCTGCGGATGCCCGGCAGCAGCGGCTTTTCCTCGCTGATCCAGCTCCGGGGTCTGCGTCCGGACGTGCCGGTGGCGATCGTCTCCGGCGAGGAAAATCCGCTGGTGGTGCGCCGGGCGATCGATTTCGGCGCCTGTGGCTACATCCCGAAATCTGCTTCGCTGGCGGTCATCGGCGATGCCATCCGGGCGCTGCTCGACGGCAACGAATGGCTGCCCGAGGGGCTGGCCGAGGCGGTCGATCAGGGCGCGGCCGAACAGGCGCTGACCCGCCAGATCGCGACCCTGACGCCGCAGCAGTTCAAGGTGCTGATGGCGCTGGCCGATGGCCGGCTGAACAAGCAGATCGGCTACGAGCTGAACGTCACCGAAGCCACCGTCAAGGCCCATGTCACGGCGATCCTGCGCAAGCTCGGGCTGTACCGCCGCACCCAGGCGGCCCTGCTGGCACGGCGGCTGCTCGACGCCAGTGCCGACACCCTGACGCCGCCGCTGGACAGCACTCAGTCGGACATCGGCGACGACGACTGAACGTCGCCATCGGCGGCGTCGGCATCGACGCTGTCAGCGTCGCGGATACGGATCGTGCGGCTCATCAGCGCCCGCAGCGCCGCCGGCTTCACCGGCTTCGGCAGCCGCGCATAACCGGCTGCGGCGGCCGCAGTGCGGGCCGCCTCGGTCGGATCGGCCGTCAGCACGATGGCCGGCACCGCCACACCCCAGCGCTGGCGCAGTGCGGCCATCAGCGTGATGCCGTCCGGCCCTTCACCGAGGTGGAAATCGATCAGCGCCAGGTCCGGCACTTCCTCGCCGGCGGCAGCGCGGGCCTGCGCTTCCTCGGCGTTGCGGGCGGTCACCACCCGGCAGCCCCAGCGGCCGAGCAGCGCGCGCAGCGCATCCAGCGTGGCTTCCTCGTTGTCGAGACAGAACACCAGCCGGCCGTGCAGGCGATCAGTGGAACGCGCCACCGGCGCCGGCCGCAGCGGCGCCACCAAGGCACGGTCGCCGACCGGCACGCGGATCGAGAAGCTGCTGCCGCGCCCGGGCACCGAGCGCAGCTGCAGCCGGTGCTGCAGCAGCCGCGACAGGCGGTCGGCGATCGACAGCCCGAGCCCGAGGCCGTGATCGAAGTCCCGGCCCACTTCCAGCCGCCGGAACTCCTCGAAGATCTCCGGCTGGCGTTCCGCCGGAATGCCTGGCCCGGTGTCGATGACGGCGATCTCCAGCGTGTCGCCGCGCCGCCGGCAGCCCAGCAGCACATGGCCGCTGCGGGTGTAGCGCACGGCGTTGGACAGGAAGTTCTGCAGGATTCGGCGCAGCAGCGCGGGATCGGTCTCGACGATCGCCGACGACGGCACGAAGCGGAATTCCAGGCCGCGCGCCCGGGCCAGCGCCGAGCACTCGTTGGCCAGCGGCGCCAGCACCCGGTCGACCGGGAAATGCTCGCGGCGCACCGGCTGGGCGTCGGCATCGAGACGGGAGATGTCGAGCAGCGCGCTGATCAGGTTTTCCGCAGCGTGCAGCGCGCTTTCCACCTGGCCGACCACCCGCGCGGTGTCGGCCGGCACCGCATCGCGGTCGATCGAGGTCACGAACAGCCGCGCGGCGTTCAGCGGCTGCACCAGATCGTGGGTGACGGTGGCCAGGAAGCGGGACTTCGCCCGGTTGGCGCGCTCCGCTGCGCCGCGCGCTTCCTCCAGCGCCGCCGTGCGCTCGCCGACCCGTTCCTCGAGCTGTTCGTTGACCACTTCCAGCGCCTGCTGGGCCTGCTTGTAGGCGGTGACGTCGGAATAGCTGGTGACGTAGCCGCCGCCGCTCATCGGGCTGCCGCGCACCTCGATGACCCGGCCGTCCGGCATCAGGCGTTCGTGGCTGTTCGGCGTGCCGGCACGCAGATGGGCGATGCGCCGCTCGACCTGGGTGTCGATGTCGCCGGGGCCCAGCAGGCCGCGCTCGGCGTTGTAGCGGAACACCTCGGCGATCGGCCGACCGACCTTGATCAGGCCATCCGGGTAATCGAGCATTTCCAGATAGCGCCGGTTCCAGCCGACCAGGCACAGGTCCTTGTCGACCACCGACACACCCTGCGACAGATGCTCCAGCGAGGCCCGCAGCAGTTCGCGGTTGAACTGGATCTCGTGCGCGGTCTCGTCGAGCAGGCGAATCACGTCCTCCAGCTGCATGTCGCGGCCGCCGAGCGCGGAACCGAGCACCAGGCGGGCGCTGGAGGCGCCGAGCGCGCCGGACAGCAGCAGCTCCACGTGGCGCGCCTGCTCGGACGACGCCCGGTCGTCCGGCTTCGGCGCCGGCCGGCCGAGCCGGCGGGCATGCAGTTCCAGTTCGCTGCGCGCGCGGTCGGCGCCGAAGAAGCGCTCCAGCAGCACCACCAGATCGCCGACCGTGGCGGCGATGCGGGTCGGTGATTCGCGCACCGGGCGCACTGCCGACGGCACGTCGAGGAAGCGGCCGGCCTGCAGGCGCTCGCGCAGCCCAGCCTTGAAGGCCAGCGGCACCAGCAGGTAGGCCAGCGTGTTGACGCCGAGGCTCCACAGCGTGCCGTGGGTGATGTCGTCGACGCCGCTCAGGCCGAACAGCGCCTGCGGCCGCAGCCAGGCCAGGCCGAACGGCCCTTCGGCCAGCAGCGCGCTGTTGCCAGTGGCCAGCAGCGCCGGCAGCAGCAAGGTGTAGGCCCACAGGCCGAAGCCGAGCAGCAGGCCGGCCTGGGCGCCAGCGCGGGTGCCGCCGCGCCAGACCACGCCGCCGACGATCGCCGGGGCGAACTGCGCCACCGCCGCGAACGACAGCAGGCCGATCGCGGTCAGCGAGCCGATGCCGGTGTAGATCCGGTAGTACAGGTAGGCGGCGGCGATGATGGCGACGATCGCGGTGCGACGGATGTTCTTGATCAGCGGCGACAGGTCGCCGCCGGCATCGATCCGGAAGCGCCTGGAACGCAGCACGGCCGGCAGCACCAGTTCGTTGGAGATCATCGTCGACAGCGCGATGGTTTCGACGATCACCATGCTGGTGGCCGCCGAGAAGCCGCCGAGATAGGCGATCAGCGCCAGCCCGCCGTGGGCCTGCGACAGCGGCAGCGCCAGCACGAAGGTGTCGCCGGCGGCGCCGGGCGGCAGGCGGTCGAGCCCGGCGGCGGCGATCGGCAGCACGAAGACGCTGATCGCCAGCAGGAACAGCGGGAACACCCAGCGGGCGCGCCGGAGATCGCCGGGCGTGGCGTTCTCGACGACCGCGACGTGGAACTGCCGGGGCAGGCACAGCACGGCGGCGGCGGCCAGCAGCGTCTGCGCGCCAAAGCCGGCCTGCCAGCGGCCGTCGCGCTGGTCGGCCTGGGCATCGAGCCGCGCCAGCGCGTGGGCCCAGGCGTCGCCGAGACCGTCGTAGAGCTGGTAGCAGACGAACAGGCCGACGGCCAGAAAGGCCAGCAGCTTGATCATCGACTCGAAGGCGATCGCCAGCACCATGCCGTGGTGGTTCTCGCTGGCCACCACCTGGCGGGTGCCGAACAGGATCGCGAAGCCGGCCAGCAGCGCGGCAACGAACAGCGCGCCGTTGTCGTACACCCGGTCATCGACCGGCGCCGTACCGCTGCCGTGCGCCAGCAGTTCGAAGCCGAAAGCCACCGCCTTCAGCTGCAGCGCGATATAGGGCACCACACCGAGCACCGCCACCACCGTGACGAACATCGCCAGCCGCTGGTTGCGGCCGTAGCGGGCGCCGATGAAGTCGGCGATCGAGGTGATGTTGTGGCGCTTGCTGATCTCGATCAGGCGGGCGACGAAGCCGCCGGCCAGCAGGAAGACCAGCATCGGGCCGAGGTAGATCGGCAGGAAATCCCAGCCGCCGGACGCCGCCCGGCCGACCGCGCCGTAGAACGTCCACGAGGTGGCGTAGACGCCGAGCGCGAGGCTGTAGGTCCACGGCTTGGCGCGCGGGGTGACCCGCAGCGGCGGCCGGACCCGGGCCTGGCGATCACCGACGGCGGCGACCGCGAACAGCACGGCGACATAGATCGCCGAGATCAGGAACAGCGACCAGACCTCGAGCATCCCGGTGTCTCCCACGCCGGACCCGCTGCCGGCCGCTGCCGGCCAGCATAAGCCAGCGACCACACCGGTTCAGGCGCCGTTGCCGGGCCTGCGACCAAAGTCCGGGGGCGGGATCGCCCCCGCTTAGACCAACGTCGCATGGAGGCCGCCCGGCATCGCCGATAGGCTCGCTTCACAGCATCGCAGCACCCACGATGCACGTGCGAGGAGAGACCATGACAACTACAACGAACCAGGCCGGCGACGGCGTCGAAGCGTCGGACGGGGTCACCGTCGCGCCGGACATCCTGCGCATCCTGAACAGTGCGGCCTTCGCCGAACTGCGCGCCCGCCGGCGGCGCTTCTCGGCCATCCTGACCGTGCTGATGCTGGCCATCTACTACGGCTTCATCCTGGCCATCGCCTTTGCACCGCACTGGCTGGCGGTGCCGATCGACGGCGTGATCACGGTCGGCATCCCGCTGGGCCTCGGCGTGATCCTGTCGGCGATCGTGCTGACCGGCATCTACGTGCGCCGCGCCAACAGCGAATTCGATGCGCTGACCGCGCAGGCGATCCAGGGAGCGCGCCCATGAGCCGCGCGATCACCCGGACGATGGCGGTGGCCGCGCTGCTGAGCCCGCTGGCCGCCGTGGCCGCCGCGCTGGAAGGCCAGGCCGAGAAGCAGAGCCTGAACCTGACCGCGATCCTGATGTTCCTGGCCTTCGTCGCCGCCACGCTCGGCATCACCTACTGGGCGGCCCGGCGCACCCAGTCACGGGCCGATTTCTACACCGCCGGCGGCGGCATCACCGGCTTCCAGAACGGCCTGGCGATTGCCGGCGACTACATGAGCGCGGCCAGCTTCCTCGGCATTTCCGCGCTGGTGTTCGGCTCCGGCTTCGACGGGCTGATCTACTCGATCGGCTTCCTGGTCGGCTGGCCGGTGATCATGTTCCTGATCGCCGAGCGACTGCGGAATCTCGGCAAGTTCACCTTCGCCGACGTCGCCAGCTACCGGCTCGATCAGCTGGCGATCCGCAAGCTGGCCGCCGCCGGCACCCTGATCACCGTGGCCTTCTACCTGATCGCCCAGATGGTCGGCGCCGGGCAGCTGATCAAGCTGCTGTTCGGCCTCGACTACAACATTGCCGTGGTGCTGGTCGGCGTGCTGATGATCGTCTACGTCACCTTCGGCGGCATGCTGGCGACCACCTGGGTGCAGATCATCAAGGCGATGCTGCTGCTCGGCGGCGCCAGCTTCATGGCCTTCATGGTGATGCGCCACGTCGGCTTCTCGGTGGAGACGCTGTTCGAGCAGGCCACCGCCGCCCACAAGGACGGGCTGGCGATCATGGCGCCCGGCAAGCTGGTCAAGGACCCGGTGTCGGCGATCTCGCTGGGGCTGGCGCTGATGTTCGGCACTGCCGGCCTGCCGCACATCCTGATGCGCTTCTTCACCGTGAAGAACGCCGTCGAGGCCCGCAAGAGCGTGTTCTATGCAACCGGCTTCATCGGCTACTTCTACATCCTGACCTTCATCATCGGCTTCGGCGCCATCGTGCTGGTCGGCACCAACACCTTTTATCTGGACGACAAAGGGCTGCGCGGCGGCAGCAACATGGCGGCCATCCACCTGGCCCACGCGGTCGGCGGCGATGTCTTCCTCGGCTTCATCTCGGCGGTGGCCTTCGCGACCATCCTCGCCGTGGTCGCCGGGCTGACGCTGTCCGGCGCCACGGCGGTGTCGAACGATCTCTACGCCCACGTGTTCAAGCGCGGCAAGGCCAACGAGCAGGACGAGATCCGGGTGTCGAAGGTCGCCACCGTCGCGCTCGGCATCCTCGCCATCGTGCTGGGCATCGCCTTCGAAAAGCAGAACGTCGCCTTCATGGTCGGGCTGGCCTTCGCGATCGCCGCCAGCGCCAACTTCCCGATCCTGCTGCTGTCGATGGTCTGGCGCGGCCTGACCACCCGGGGCGCGCTGCTCGGCGGCAGCCTGGGCCTGCTGTCGGCCGTGAGCCTGACGGTGCTGGGCCCGGCCGTCTGGGTGAAGGTGCTCGGCCACGACAGCCCGGTGTTCCCGTACGACGCACCGGCGATCTTCTCGATGAGCCTCGCCTTCCTCGGCTGCTGGCTCGGGTCGGTCACCGACCGAAGTGCGAGGGCCAGGATCGAGAAAGGCCGATACACCGAACAACTGGTCCGCGCCGAAACCGGCTACGGCGCGACCGGCGCAGCCAGCCACTGAAACCGAAATGCCCGCCCACCGGCGGGCCTTTCGCGTTCCGGGCGCTTGCCTGCAAGAACCGGGCGCGATGTTTGCTTTAGCGCCGCACCGCCATCACGGGTGTGCCGTCACTGGCACACTCCGGCCGGAGGAGACACCCCCGCTCAAGGGGCCATGACTACGAGGATGAAAAACAATGAGCAGTGACAACTTCCAGTCGGTCCTGACCGAAAACCGCGTGTTCCCGCCGTCGGACGCGTTCGTCGCCAAGGCCCGGGTCAATGCCGACCAGCTGAGCGCCCTGCGCGCCGAGGCGGCAGCGGATTTCCGCGCTTTCTGGGGCAAGTTCGCCCGCGAGGAACTGAGCTGGGAAACGCCGTTCCAGACCGTGCTCGACGACTCCAACGCGCCGAACTACCGCTGGTTCCACGACGGCACCCTCAATGCCTCGTACAACTGCCTCGACCGCCATCTGGCGACGCGCGGCGACAAGGTCGCCATCCGCTACGAGGGCGAAAAAGGTGACACGCGTAATTACACGTATCGGGAACTGCACACCGAAGTCTGCAAGCTCGCCAACGCGCTGAAGGGCCTGGGCCTGGTCAAGGGCGACCGCGTGGTGCTGTATCTGCCGCATTCCGCCGAAGCCGTGATCGCGATGCAGGCCTGCGCACGCCTGGGCATCACCCACTCGGTGGTGTTCGGCGGCTTCTCCGCCACCGCGCTGCGCGACCGCATCGAGGACACCGGTGCCCGCGTTGTCATCACCGCCGACGGCAACCAGCGTGGCGGCAACTTCATCGAGCTGAAGAAGGGCGTCGACGATGCGCTGGCGCTCGGCTGCCCGCTGGTCGAGAAGGTGGTGGTGGCCAAGCGCACCACGCAGACGGTGCCGATGGCCGCCGGCCGCGACCTCTGGTGGCACGAGCTGACCGCGGCCGTGCCGGCCACCTGCGAGCCGGTGTTCGTCGATGCCGAGCACCCGCTGTTCCTGCTCTACACCTCCGGCTCCACCGGCAAGCCGAAAGGCATCCAGCACTGCACCGGCGGCTACCTGCTGGGCGCGATGAAGTCGGCGCAGTGGGTGTTCGATCTGAAGGAAGACGACCTGTTCTGGTGTACGGCGGACGTCGGCTGGATCACCGGCCACAGCTACGTGACCTACGGCCCGCTGGCCAATGGCGCCACGGTGATGATCTACGAAGGCGTGCCGACGATCCCCGACGCCGGCCGCTTCTGGAAGATCTGCCAGGACCACGGCGTGACCATCTTCTACACCGCGCCGACCGCGATCCGCGCGCTGATGAAGTCCGGCGAGGAGATTCCGAACAAGTACGACCTGTCGAAGCTGCGGCTGCTCGGCTCGGTCGGCGAGCCGATCAATCCGGAAGCCTGGATGTGGTATCACCGGGTGATCGGCAAGGAGAAGCTTCCGATCGTCGATACCTGGTGGCAGACCGAAACCGGCAGCATCATGATGAGCCCGATCCCCGGCGCCACGGCGACCAAGCCGGGCTCCTGCACGCAGCCGCTGCCGGGTCTGTTCGCTGATGTCGTCGACGAGCTGGGCGATCCGGTCAGCGGCAAGACCGCCGGTGGCTACCTGGTGATCACCAAGCCTTGGCCGTCGATGCTGCGCACCATCTGGGGCGACAACGAGCGCTACAAGAAGGCCTACTTCGGCCAGTTCCCGGCCCGTCCGGACGGCTCGCTGCTGTACGTGGCCGGCGACTCCACGCATCGCGACGAGGACGGCTACTACTGGATCCTCGGCCGGGTCGACGACGTGCTGAACGTCTCCGGCCACCGCCTCGGCACGATGGAAGTGGAGTCCGCCCTGGTCAGCCATCCGCGCGTGGCGGAAGCCGCCGTCGTCGGCCGTCCGCACGAGATCAAGGGCGAAGCGGTCTGCGCCTTCGTGATCTGCAAGGGCGCACGCCCGACCGGCGACGAGGCCGCCGCGCTGATCAAGGAACTGCGCGAGCACGTGTCCAAGGAAATCGGCCCGATCGCCAAGCCGGATGACATCCGCCTGGCCGACGGCCTGCCCAAGACCCGCAGCGGCAAGATCATGCGCCGGCTGCTGCGCTCGATCGCCAAGGGCGAGGAGATCACGCAGGACATCTCCACGCTGGAGAATCCGGCGATCGTCGAGCAGCTGGCCGGCAAGGCCTGACGCGCGACTGCTGCGCGGATCGCTTCATGAAAACGGCGCCCTCGGGCGCCGTTTTCTTTTGCCGCTGTCAGATCGTCTTCAGGTGCGCGGACGGCGACCCATCGCGGCAGCGACGGCACGCCTGACGGACCGCCGCAGGGTCATCAACGCTGGGGCGCTTCCGACTTCTTGTCGAGAATGCGCGTCAGGTTGACTTCAATCCAATCGGCCAACGCGCAGACTTTCTCGGCCACTTCATGGCCAAGCTCGGTCAGGCTGTATTCGACGTGCGGCGGCACGACATTGAATGCGACACGGTTGATCAAGCCGTCGCCTTCCAGCCATTGCAGGGTCTGCGTCAGCATCCGCTCGCTCACGCCGCCGATGGAACGGCGCAGTTCGCTGAATCGATGCGTCCTGCTCTGCAGAACGATCAGCACAAGCACGCCCCAGCGACTGGTGACGTGCTTCAGGATTTCCTGGGACGGGCATTCGCTTGCCAGGACATTGCCTCGTTGCGCCGACAGCACGGTTCCGCGTCGGGACTGCTTCTTCGCCAGATAGCGCGAGTGCGTTGCGGTGTCTGCCGATGGCGCGGGGATACTTACTTTCATGTGTGTACTTCCGAAAAGTGGGTGCCCAACGTAGATTCGCCAGCATATCGGGTGCCGTCGCGAATGCCGATCCCTCCATCATCCACACGCTGCCAATTTGATCATGATCGCCAACACGCGACGCCTCGGCCGTACGCTCTCCATGGCAATGCCGCTCCTCGCTGCAGTGGCCTCGCTGCCCGCAGCAGCGGGCGGCGGCTACTTCATCCTGGGATACGGACCCATGGCAGGCCAATCCGCCGGCACTGCAACCGCCATCGGCTTCGACGGTTTTGCCGGTGCCAGCAACCCCGCCAAACTGGCGATGGCGGACGATCGTCTGGATGTGGACGTGCTGCTGTTCAATCCGTACCGCCGCATTTCGCGTTCCGGCGCAATTGACCCGGACTACGACTTCACCACTACCAGCAAGAATGGCCTCTTCATCCTGCCAGAAGCCGGCTACGCCCATCGCATCAACGATCACCTCAGCTGGGGCGTATCGCTCTACGGCAACGGCGGCCTGAACACCGAGTATCCCGGCGACACCGGCGTTCCCGGCAGCAACCGGAATCCGGCCGCATGCGGGGATCGCCCCGGCAACTTCTTTGGCGGCTGCGGCAAGCTGGGCTTCGACCTGTCGCAGATCATCCTTGCGCCGACGCTGGCCTGGACCTTCAGGCCCAATTACAGCGTCGGGATTGCACCGCTGCTGGCATTGCAGCGTTTCAAGGCCTACGGCCTGCAGGCCTTCCAAGGCATCTCGGCGAGCCCCGAGCAGGTGACCAACAATGGCTACGCGTCGTCGTTCGGAGCGGGCGTCCGTGTTGGCCTGTTCGGCCGCGTCACGCCATGGCTCGATCTGGGTGCCGCCTATTCGACGAAGGTCTATTTCCAGAACCTGGACGAGTATCGCGGCTTGATCGCCGGCCAGGGCTCATTCGACATCCCGGCCAATTTCAGCCTAGGTTTCGGGGCCAGGCCCGTCACTGGCGTCACCATCGGCGGCGATGTCCAGCACATCCTGTTCAACAAGATTCCGGCGCTCGCGAATGGTGTCGCCAACTCGGTGATCAATCCACCGAACGATGCCTTCGGTTCCCCCAACGGCTCGGGTTTCCACTGGCGCGGCGTCACCACCTACAGGCTGGCGGTGGAATGGGCGGCGACGCAGCGGCTCACGTTGCGGATGGGCGGTGCTTACGGACGGCATCCGACCCGAGGAACCGATGCCAACTCCGTCAGCCTCAATCTGTTCGCGCCGAGCGCGCGGTGGCAAGCGACGCTGGGCGGCACGTTTGCGATCTCTCAGAAAAGCGACGTACATCTCGCCTATGGCCGCTACCTGGACAGCAAGGTCAAAGGCCAATCGGCCACTGACGCGCTGGGGATCGGCGGCGAAGAATCGATCAATCCCCACGTCAACACGCTGCTGCTCGGGTACTCGCGGCATTTCGGAAAGTAGGCGCACGCTCGGCAGCGTTCCGGACTTCAGGGCCTGCCGAACGCCCGCAGCAAAAGGAGCTCGTCCCGGTTATCGGCCAGTTCGATCTTGTTGACCTGCATCCGCGATCGGATCGACCGGGCGCACCGCCGCCGCGCTGCGCCGGAATTCCCCGGCCGACACGCCATGCCGCTTCTGGAAAACCCGGCAGAAGCTCGACAGGTCGTTGAAACCCCAGCGGCTGGCGATCCGGGAAATCGGTAGCTGCGCCTGCGCCGGGTCCAGCAGGTCGCGCTGGCAGCGCTCCAGGCGCCGCTCCATGACCATCTTCGAGAACGACAGGCCCTGGTCCTCGAAAAGCTTGTGCAGGTAGCGCGGCGAGATGCGGAAGCGCGCCGCAACGCTGTTCACGCCGAGCCCCGGATCGGCAATCCGCGCGGCGACATGGGCGGCGATGGCATCGCGCAGGCCCTGCTGGACCGCTGCCCGGCCACGGTCGGCGGTGTCGACCGTGGCCCCGAGCGCGATCGACAGCAGGTTGCCCAGCGTGTCGATCATGGTCTGCTGGGCCGTCAGCGGGATGGCTTCCGAGCACTGCATCAGCGAGCGCATGTAGGTGCCGGCGACCGAGCCCAGCGCGCCGTCATCGTGCAGGCGCACGGCGGTGGCTTCGCGCGGCGCCTGCAGGCGCGGCATCAGCAGCTGCCGGGGCAGGCGGATGCACAGGATCCGCCAGTCCTCGAATGCCAGCTCGTAGCTGCGGGTGGTATCGACGATGTAGAAATCGCCCGGCTGCACCAGCGCTTCGCGGCCGTCCTGGCGCACCACGCAGCGGCCTTCGAGCTGCAGGTTGGCGAAGAAGTACTCGCTGGGATTGCGGCGGATCTCGCGCGCCCGGCGGAACACGGTCTGCGCCCGCGAGCGGACCTCGGAGACGGTCACATCGAGCAGGTCCTTGCTGGCCACGCGGCTTTCGAAGCGGCCGACGGCATCGGCCACCGGGTCCAGCGCAGTGAACGCTTCGCACAGCACTTCGCGCCAGTAGGGGTACTGCTCGGCCGGCGGCCGGTCCTCGGTGGTCCAGGTGCGCATCGGTGCCGCCTCCTGCTCGGTCGCTCGGTCCTGCTCAGGATCATACGTCCGCGATGCCGCACGATCCCTGCCAGGGGCGCGCCCGCAGGCCGTGCGCGAACCGTCAATTCGGCGATCGGAATCGGTCAATCCGGGGCTCGCCGCCGCGCGTAAGCTCGAATCACCCCGCGCCACCACGATCAAGGAACGCCCACGATGGCCATCGACTTCTCCCTAAGCGACGAACAGAAAGCCCTGCAGGCCGGCGCGCGCCAGTTCGCCGCCACCGTGCTGAGCCAGGTCAAGCCGACCATCACGCCGATTGCCCGGCCGGAAGACCGCTTCTTCGCGACCCAGCCGTTCTACGCGCAGATGGCCGCCGCCGGCTTCATCCACGCGCTGTTCCCGAAGGCCTACGGCGGCGGCGGCATGTCGACCGTCGACTTCGCGCTGGCCTCGGAGGAACTCTGTGCCGTCGACATCAATGTGCCGACCACGCTGCTCGGCACCGGCCTCGGCATGGAGCCGATCCTCGGCTTCGGCACCGAAGAGCAGAAGCGTCGCTGGATCGGCGAGATCCTCGCCGCCCCTGGCGAACGGCTGGCGGCGCTGGCTTTCACCGAAGTCACCGGCGGCTCCAACTACGACTGCCCGGACCCGAGTGCCGGCGTGCAGACCTTCGCCCGCCGCGACGGCGACGAATGGGTCATCACCGGTCAGAAGCACTACACCACCAACGGCTGCGGCTGGGACGGCCGCGGCGCGCACCTGCTGAGCGTGGTCTGCCGCACCGATCCGTCGCTGCCGCCGGCCGAATCGCTGGCGGTGATCGTGGTGCCGGGCGCAACGCCGGGGGTCGAGGTGGTCGGCTATCTCGACACCGCCGGCCATCGCGCGGTGGTGTCGCCGCGCATCCACTTCAACGAGGTGCGGGTGCCGATCGGCAACATCATCGGCAAGCCCGGCGACGGCGCGAAGATCTGCCAGCACGCGTTCAGCTGGACCGCCGCGCTGATCGGCGCCGCCTGCACCGGCGTGATGCGCGCCGCCTTCGACGTGGCGCTGAGCTTCGCCAAGACCGACAAGCGCTCCGGCACCGTGCCGGTCATCGAGCACCAGAACGCCGGCTACATGCTGGCGGATCTCAAGATGCGCATCGAAGCCGCGCGCTACCTGACCTGGAAGGCCTGCCACCAGCTGGACGTGACCGACCGCGCCAGCGACGAGCTGGCGATCATGACCAAGGTCTACGCCTCCGAACTCTGCGTGCAGGTGGTCTACGACGCGATGCGGCTGGTCGGCGTCGACAGCTACACCGAACTGACGCCGCTGGCCGGCCTGATGCAGGACGCGCTGTGCTTCCCGCTGTACGACGGCGGCAACATGGGCGTGCGCCGCCGCCAGCTGCATCGCAAGTTCAAGACCGACGGCTACGACCCGATGGCGTCGGCGGAGGGGCGTTGAAACGCCGCTGATCGGCCCGGTGCTGGCCGCTGGCTTCGAAGCAGGCGTATCCTTACTTTTCCAATCTTTGTAAGGACGACGTCATGAGCGAAGCCACCATGACCAGCAAAGGCCAGATCACCATTCCAGCGGAGATTCGCGCCGCGCTTGGCCTGGACACCGGCGAGCGCGTGGTGTTCACGCAACTCGATGACGGCACCACGGTCATGCGTGCCAAGACCCGGTCGATCAACGAATTGCAGGGCTTGCTGAAGCCGACGGACAACAAGCGGCGCAAGCCGGTGCCGATCGACGATCTGAATCTCGGCTGATCCGCGTCACGCCGCCATGGCCGGCCTCGACACCAACGTCCTCGTGCGCTGGCTGGTTGACAACGACGTGGAGCAGTCGGCGCTGGCAGCCAAGCGCTTCCGGATGGCAGCGCGCCAGCAGCAGCCGCTGTTCGTGCCAGCGACGGTCGCTCTGGAACTGGAATGGGTGCTGCGCTCGCGCTATCGCTTCGCCAAGGCCGACATCCAGCGGGCGTTCAACGCCATGCTCGAAACCCGCGAACTGCTGTTCCAGTCCGAAGACGCGATCGAGCGGGCGCTACACGCGTGGCGCAACGGCAACGCCGATTTTGCCGACTGCCTGCATGCCGGCCTGTGCAGGGCCGCCGGCCATGCGCCGTTGATGAGCTTCGATATCCGCGCCACGCGGACAACGGATATCGAACCGCTGGAATGAGCCACACCGGACGGACGCCGTTCGGGGAACGGCGCCGCCGCGCCGGAACGCAGCCCAGACCGAGCGCGGCCTCCGCCTCAGCGCTTCTTCAACGCATCCGCCAGCGCACTGCCCAGCGAGCCCAGCTGCGGCGCGGCCTGGCGCTGCGGCGGGCGCTGGGTGCTGCGGCGGTCCGGCGCGCGTTCGCTGCCCCGGGCCCCGGACACCGGCGCAGCGCTGCCGTCGTCCTTCTTCATCGACAGCTGGATGCGCTGCCGCTTCACGTCGACATCGACGACGCGCACCTTGACGATCTGGCCAGCCTTGACCACTTCGTGCGGGTCCTTGACGAAGCGGTCGGACAGCTGGGAGACGTGCACGAGGCCATCCTGATGGACGCCGATGTCGACGAAGGCGCCGAACGCGGCGACGTTGGTGACCGTGCCTTCCAGCACCATGCCGGGCTTCAGATCCGCGACCTCGTTGATGCCGTCGGCGAAGGTCGCGGTCTTGAACTCCGGGCGCGGATCTCGGCCCGGCTTTTCGAGTTCGGTGACGATGTCGCGCACCGTCGGCAGGCCGAAGCGCTCGTCGATGAACTGCTTCGGGTCGAGCTTCTTCAAGGTGGCGGCATCGCCCATCAGGCTGCGCAGGTCGCGGCCGCAAGCGGAGACGATGCGGCGCGCCACCTCATAGGCTTCCGGATGCACGGACGAGGCATCCAGCGGCTCCTCGCCATCGCGAATCCGCAGAAAGCCGGCGCACTGCTCGAAGGTCTTGGGCCCGAGGCGCGGCACGTCCAGCAGCGCCTTGCGCGACTTGAACGCGCCGTGCTGGTCGCGGTGGAAGACGATGCCTTCGGCCAGTGAACGGCTCAGGCCCGACACCCGCGCCAAGAGCGGCGCGGAAGCCATGTTCAGGTCGACACCAACGGCGTTCACGGCGTCCTCGACCACCGCATCGAGCTGCTTGGCGAGCCGGTACTGGTCGACATCGTGCTGGTACTGGCCGACACCGATGGACTTCGGGTCGATCTTCACCAGCTCCGCCAGCGGGTCCTGCAGGCGGCGGGCGATCGACACCGCGCCGCGCAGGGTCACGTCGAGATTGGGGAATTCGTTGGCCGCCAGTTCCGAGGCCGAATAGACCGAAGCGCCGGCTTCGCTGACGACGATCTTCTGCGGCTTCGGATCGGCGAGCAGCGGCAGCATCTCCGCTACCAGTTTTTCGGTCTCGCGGCTGCCGGTGCCGTTGCCGATGGCGATCAGCTCGACCTTGTGCAGCTTGCACAGCCGGGCGATCTCCGCCTGCGCGCCACGCACGTCGTTGCGCGGCTGGAACGGGTAGACGGTGGCGGTATCAAGCAGCTTGCCGGTGGCATCGACCACCGCAATCTTGCAGCCGGTGCGGATGCCGGGATCCAGCCCCAGGGTCACTCTCGGGCCGGCCGGTGCGGCCAGCAGCAGCGCCTTCAGATTGCGCGCAAACACCTCGATGGCCTCGGCCTCGGCGCGGCTGCGCAGTTCCATCATCAGGTCGACCGACAGGTTCATCGACAGCTTCACGCGCCAGGTCCAGCGGCAGACGTTCATCAGCCAGGCATCGGCTTCGCCCCCGTCCGGCTTGATGTTCTGCGTGGCCGCGATCATCCGCTCGACCGGCTTGTACGGCGCTGGATCGTCGGCATCGACCTCGATGTCGAGGCTCAGCATTTCCTCGTTGCGGCCGCGCATCATCGCCAGCACGCGGTGGCCGGCGACCTTGGCCAGCGGCTCGCGGTGGTCGAAGTAGTCACTGAACTTGGCACCGGCGTCTTCCTTGCCTTCGATGACCTTGGCGCGCAGCTCGCCGCGTTCGCGCAGGTAGGTGCGCAGTGAACCCAGCAGCGCGGCGTCTTCGGCAAAGCGTTCGGTGAGGATGTCGCGGGCGCCGTCGAGTGCGGCCTTGGCATCGGTCACTTCGCCCTGCACGAACGGCGCAGCGGCCACGCTCGGCACGACGCTGCGATCGTTGAGGATCAGGTCGGCCAGCGGCTCCAGGCCGCGCTCGCGGGCGATCTCGCCACGGGTGCGGCGCTTTGGCTTGTACGGCAGGTAAAGGTCTTCGACCTCGGCCTTGGTGGTGGCGGCGTTGATCTTCGCTTCCAGTTCGTCGGTCAGCTTGTCCTGGCTGCGGATCGAATCGAGCACCGCCGCGCGGCGGTCTTCCAGTTCGCGCAGGTAGCCGAGCCGCTCTTCCAGCGTGCGCAGCTGGGTGTCGTCCAGCCCGCCGGTGACTTCCTTGCGATAGCGCGAGATGAACGGCACCGTCGCGCCTTCGTCGAGCAGGTCCACCGCGGCGGCCACCTGACGCGGCTGGGCACCGATCTCGACGGCGATCAGGTTGAGGATGTCGCGACGGATGCGTTCGGCGGTGGCGGCAGCAGCAGAGGTCATGCGCAGGCGGGGACGGGAAACGGGCCGCGACCATAGCGCCATGCCCGCGCCGCGCCAAGATTGACATTGGCGCGGCATTGGCCTTGCTGTCAGGCCGCTGCGGCGGTCCTCGCTGCCGTAGCCGTGTCGCCGGACGCCGCCGACGCCGGCACGAACTGCAGCACACCGTCATCAACCGGCGCTTCGAGCAGGATCGGCTTGTCTCGCCGGTAGTCGTGCTCCACGCGCCACGGCCCGCTGCGGCCCTGGCGCGGCAGGGTGCTGGCGGCGCGCTTGACGTAGTTCGATTTCAGGCCGCCGAAGATGTTGTCGTCGGCGATCTCGCCAGGCGGCGCCACGGCCACGAAGCGGCTGCTGCCGCTGGCCTTCAGGTGATTGACCAGCCGGCAGATGTAGCGGGCGGCGATGTCGGCCTTCAGGGTCCACGGCGCATTGATGTAGCCGACGATCCAGGCGCAGTTCGGCAGGCCTTCGAGCAGCGTCGCCTTGTAGGTCAGCCGCTGGGCCGGGTCGACCGTCTGGCCATCGACTGCCACCGTGATGTTGCCGAACACGCGCACATCCAGCCCGGTGGCGGTGACGATGATGTCGGCGGGAATCTCGCGGCCGTCATCAAGCTTCAGCCCGCCTTCGGTGAAGCGCTCGATGCCAGCCGTGATCACTTCGGCGCGGCCGCGCTTGATCGCCTGAAACAGGTCGCCATCCGGCACCGCGCACAGGCGCTCGTCCCAGGGCTTGTAGCGCGGCGTCCAGTTGCGCATGTCGGCCTGTTCGCCGAGGGCCTTGCGGACGCTGCCGATGTACAGCTTCTTGGCCATTTCCGGGTAGCGCAGCGAACCGAAGTACATCAGCCGCAGCAGCGCCAGATTGCGCGCCCGGGTCAGCGCGAAGGCCCACTTCTTCGGCATCACCTTGGTCATCGCCTTGGCGATCTTGTCGGTGCCGGGAATCGAGAACACGTAGGTGGGCGAGCGCTGCACCATCGTCACCTTGGCGGCCGACTCGGCCATCGCCGGCACCACGGTCATCGCGGTGGCGCCGGAGCCGATCACCACCACTCGCTTGCCGGCGTAGTCGAGATTTTCCGGCCAGAACTGCGGGTGGATGCGCTGCCCCTTGAACGCGTCCTGGCCGGGGAAGTCCGGGTCGTGCCCACGGTCGTAGTTGTAGTAGCCGGTGCAGTTGACCAGCACCCGGCCCTGGATGCGCTCCTCGCGGCCGCTGGCCTCGTCGAGCACGGTCACCGTCCACAGGCTGCTGGCGGTCGAGAACTCGGCGCGCAGCACCTTGCGGTTGAAGCGGATATGCCGCTCCACGTCGTACTCGCGCGCGGTGTCGGTCAGGTAGCTGCGGATCGATGCGCCATCGGCCAGCACCTTGAAGGCATGCCAGGGCCGGAAGCTGTAGCCGAAGGAGAACATGTCGGAATCCGAGCGCACGCCGGGATACCGGAACAGATCCCAGGTTCCGCCGATGCGGCTGCGCCGGTCGATGATCGCGAAGCGGCTGCCCGGGCTGTCGCGCTGCAGGTGGCAGGCCATGCCGATGCCGGAAATACCGGCGCCGATGATCAGGACATCAAGCGGGGTACTCATTGCGGACTCCTCCGTAGCGTGGATGTGCCGGCCGCGAACATGACGCCGCCGGTCACGCCCGGATGATGCGCCCAAGCGGCGGCAACCGGCATCCGGGCGGCCCCGGCAGCCTCCGGCCACCGGCGATGCGCGCGCCGCGCCGTCCGTGCCGATCCGGCGCTCCCGCCGCATACCGCAGGCCGGCTACAGTGCGGCCACAACCAGAACAAGCCGAGGAGACCGCTGCGATGAAAAAGCTCAATCCGCTGGATGCGTCATGGCTGCAGGTGGAATCCCGCGATACGCCGATGCACGTGGCGCAGCTGCAGATCTTCTCGCTACCGGCCGATGCGCCGGAAGGCTTCGTGCTCGATCTGGTCGCCCGCGCCAAGGCCAGCAAGGACCTGCAGGAGCCATGGAACCTGAAGCTGCGCGGCGGCCGTGCGCTGCCGGTGTGGATCGAGGACGACAAGGTGGACATGGACTACCACTTCCGCCACCTGTCCGTGCCCCGCCCTGGCGGCGAACGCGAACTCGGCGTGCTGGTGTCGCTGCTGCACTCCACGCAGCTCGACCTGAGCCGGCCGCTGTGGGAGTGCACGATGATCGAGGGGCTGGAAGGCAACCGGGTGGCGCTCTACACCAAGATCCATCACTCGCTGGTCGATGGCGTTTCCGGCGCGCGGATGATGTCGCGGGTGTTCTCGCCCGACCCGGAGGCACGCAACATGGTCGCCCCGTGGCGCGTGCCGCCGCCGGAAAAGACCCGGCGCGAAAAGGTGCCGGCCGCGCCGGCCGCCAATCCCATGCAGGTCATCAAGGAGCAGTTCGGCGCCAAGACCAAATCGGCCGCGGCACTGATCGCTGCGCTGCGCCGCCTGCGCCGCGCCAAGAAGACGCCGGGAGATGCGCTGGTCGGCCCGTTCGCCGGACCGAAATCCGTGCTCAATGGCCGGGTCAATCAGGCCCGCCGCTTCGCGACCCAGCAGTACGATCTTGCGGAACTCAAAAGCCTGGCCGCGAAGGCCGACTGCTCGCTGAACGACATCGTGCTGTACCTCTGCGCCACCGCGCTGCGCCGCTTCCTCGGCGAACTGGATCAGCTACCAGCAGCGCCGCTGACCGCCGGCATTCCGGTCAACGTGCGGCCTGCGGACGACCAATCCACCGGTAATGCCATCAGCTTCATCATGGCAACACTTGCCACCGACATCGCCGATCCGCTGGCGAGGCTGGCCGCGATCAAGGCCTCCACCGCCCGCGCCAAGGAACACTTGCAAGCGATGCCGAAATCGGCGCTGACCCAGTACACGATGATGATCATGGGTCCGTACACCCTGCAGCTGCTGACCGGCCTCGGCGGCCGCGCGAAGCCGGTGTTCAACATCACCATCTCCAACGTCCCCGGCCCGGACCGGCCGCTGTACTGGAACGGTGCGAAGCTCGAAGCGACCTATCCGGTGTCGCTGATCGCCCACGGCGGAGCGCTGAACATCACCTGCCTGTCGTATGCCGGCACGATGAACTTCGGGTTCACCGGCTGCCGGGATACCTTGCCGCATATGCAGCGGATTGCGGTTTATACGGGGGATGCGCTGCATGAATTGCGGGAGTTGATGGCGGCTCCGCCCCCGTAGACCGGATAGAGCAAAGCGAAATCCGTGACCGGCCCATTGCAGGCCCGGCGATACTGCGTCATTGACTTACCCGCGTCATCGAAGCAGCATTGCGCATGATCTTCCAAGAAACGCCCGTCTTCACGAAGGTCATCAAGGCATTGATGGATGACGAGCTGTACCGGCAGCTACAAAATTTTCTGATCGAACAGCCGAATGCCGGTGACCCCATCGAGGGCACCGGCGGGCTGCGGAAAATCCGCTGGAAGCTTCCTGGTACCGGCAAGCGCGGCGGCATCCGGGTGATCTATTTCTGGCGGGTCGCCGACGCGCAGATCCTGATGCTGCTGGCCTATCCCAAATCCGAAGCCGATGACCTGTCGCCGGCCCAGAAAAAGCAACTCCGTTTGATCGTAGAGAACTGGTCATGAAGAGAACACTATTCAACCAACTCCTTGAAAGCGTGCAGCAGGCCGACGAGATCGTGCGCGGCGAACGCCAGCCATCGCGCGAGTTCTTCATCGACGCTGCGAAGGTCAAAGAAGTCCGCGCGATGACCAAGCTGAGTCAAGCCAAATTCGCCGCCGTCCTTCAGGTGGATGTCGGGACGCTTCGGAACTGGGAGCAAGGCCGCCGCCAGCCGACCGGCCCGGCAAAAGCCCTGCTCCGCGCTATTCAAGCCGACCCGACCAATGTGCTGCGTGCCTTGCAGGCGGCGGCCTGAACTGAAGGCTGATCATCACTGATTGCGCAGGCCACGAACGCAGGCGGCGGCCGCATGATCATGGTGCTGCGATCCGCGAATACGGCACCGAGGGTGCCGCAGGCTGAATAGCAGTGCTTTGGCGGTTGCTGTTGCTGTTGCTGTTGCTGTTGCTGTTGCTGTTGCTGTTGCCGTTGCCGTTGCCGTTGCCGTTGCCGTTCAGCTTTTGACGTTCGGCCCCCTTGAGCACGCCGAGCATCGCAAGGACACAGCGGACAGGCCCCGCAGGGGGCGAGGCAGGAGCCGAAGCCTTTTTGCCGCACCACGAATGGCGCGTCAAAGAGCCCCGCCGTGGCCGAGAAGCACAGGGGAACCGACTCGCGCTTGTGCTTCTCGCGAGTCGGCGCAGCGACGGGGGTGTCCTTCCTTTTGGTTACTTTTCCTTGGACAAGCAAGGAAAAGTGACTCGCGCAGCAGCGCGAAACAGCGGCTCAAAACCCGGGAATCAATGGTTCCAACGCGCGATGCGACGCTTAAACCAAACCAACCAGCTGGGCGTCGATATCTGGGATGCCAAGACGAATGGCGTGCTACTGCCCAAAAGAGGAGATGGCATCAGCACTGGGCATCAAGACGGAGGGTTACACACCGATGTCGCGCGCACAGCGGTTCGCGACAGGTTGGAACGTATCCAACAGATTTACCCGCGCAGTGAATGGCGAGCGCAGGCTACGAGCGTGTTAAACGATATCCGCACCGAAATGATGAACGCGAAATTCAAGCCCAATGGACACTAACCCCGCGACAGCCTATTGGCACCTGGGATCAGACCCCAAATACTGGCTTGCCAAGGGTGACGCCGACTGGGACGAAATGAAGGCGCTATTCCGGCTCGCAGTCGCAGGAACCGATCCGCTTCGCATAGAACCGGCTTGGAAACTTTACCCCGTCAAACTCATGAGCGGCCATCGGGGTGCCGATAAAGAGTTTTCTGGTGCGCGCTTTGATACGGATCGCCCTGCCGGTGAAGGCGGCAGCATAGAGCAGTATTTCAGCCGCCGTGCTGTCGAGAAACTAGGGTCGTTGCTGAGCGACCACGGCGAATTGCTCCCGGTCAAATCCCGGATGGGTGAGTTCTTTTTCTTTAATTCATTACGCTGGGTCGAAGGCCTTATCGATTTGACTCGCACCAGAAGTGAACCATCGAAGATGGGGCCACCGCCCGCTCGATACTTTCCCGGCCAACTCTATTTTGAACCTGCGCAAAAGGAGTTGCCCCCAATCTTCCGCCTTCAGGAAGTGCCGATCAGCCCTCTTTATGTCAACGGCGCTTTCAAGCGAGCCGTCGAGAGCGCCAAGCCCAAGCTCAAGGGCTTTCGTTTTTATGAGGTTGTGCCGGGTGTCGGCTATTTGTAGGTGATTTTTTGGAATTAACCGAAAAGCATCCACTTGGCAATGCCATAGGAAACAGCATCGTCGGTGCAATCCAGAAGAGCGAAGCCGAGAAGCAAATGCGGCAGACTCAGCGCGGCATCGCTGAAGGTGGCGGCGATTACATCGCGGACCAGATGGCTGCATCGGGCCGGTACACGAAGCAGCAGATCGACAACGTTCGTAGTGCACCCGAGACGGCGAACTTGGTAGCCCAAGCTCGCACGATTGTGGCCGCTGAAGATCGGTATGGACTCAATCAAAGGGGCCAGGTTGAATATTCTTCTGCTACGATCGGCTCATGCCTCGTCGAACACGCGTTCATCTGGATGATGTACCGCTGCATATCGTGCAGCGCGGCCATAACCGCGAACCCTGTTTCTTCAGTGAAGACGACTACGACACTTATCTCTACTGGCTTGGCAAGGCGCTTGGTGAAACCGGCTGTACGCTGCATGCCTACGTGCTCATGACCAATCATGTGCACCTGCTGCTGACGCCGTGCAAGGCGGCTGCGGTGCCCAGGCTGGTGATGACATTGGGGCAGCGTTATGTGCAGTACATCAATCGTACCTACCAGCGTACCGGAACTCTCTGGGATAGCCGCTACAAGTCCTCCGCTGTTCAGGCGGACACGTACCTGATGACCTGCCAACGGTACATCGAACTGAATCCCGTGCGCGCTGCAATGGTGGACGACCCCGCGCACTACCCGTGGAGCAGTTACTGCAGCAATGCGCTGGGCAAGGCCGATCCTTTCTTGACACCGCATCTGCTGTACCAGGCGCTGGGATACAGCGCCGGCGAGCGGCAATTGGCTTACCGGAAACTATTCCGGAGCGAACTAGATCGAGAAGCGATTGACGATATCCGGCTGGCTTTCAATCAGAACCAGCCGATGGGCAATGAGCGGTTTCATGCCCGGATCGAGAAAATGACGGGCATCAGGCACCAAGCCAGAAGCCGAGGCAGACCACGTTTGGAATCAGAGGATCATCAGGTATCAGAGAGTCAAAGCAGGCTGGATTTTTGATAGTTATTTAACCTGACCTCTTTATTTTCACACGTGGTTCAGGAAGGCGACGGCATCGGTCTGGCGGCGACCAATACCTACGACAAGATCAATCGTTTGCTATCGAACGCGCAGGCCGGCTGTCCATCACGTTAAACCTAACCGCTAAAGCCCATAGGGTGGAGTAAGCCGAATGCATTCCGCCTATCGCATGGTTCGAATGAACCGCCTGGCAGGGCGGAACTAAGCCTGAAAAGTTGCGAGTCAGCGATCTGGCGAGCATCCAATCTCAACCGGCACAAATCCGATCCAGCGCCACAAATAAACAAGGGGCCGTCTCCGGCCCCTCGTCGTAACAGCTTCCAGCTAGTTAGCGGGCAAGCCGCCCAAACTCAAGCGTCCGTCACCGCCCCCAAGCTCGCCGTCGAAACGAGCTTCGCGTACTTCGCCAGCAAGCCCTTCGTGTACTTCGGCGCCGGCTGCTTCCACGCGGCGCGGCGCTTGGCGATTTCGGCGTCATCGACGTTCAGCTGCAGCAGTTGCTGGTGGGCGTCGATGGTGATCGAGTCGCCTTCATGCACGAGGCCGATCAGGCCGCCGACGTAGGCTTCCGGGGCCACGTGGCCGACGACCATGCCCCAGGTGCCGCCGCTGAAGCGGCCATCGGTGATCAGGCCGACGGTTTCGCCGAAGCCCTTGCCGATCAGTGCCGAGGTCGGCGTGAGCATTTCGCGCATGCCGGGGCCGCCCTTCGGGCCTTCGTAGCGGATCACCAGCACGTCGCCGTGGTTGATCTTGTCGGCCATGATCGCGGCCATCGCCAGTTCTTCGGAATCGAACACGCGGGCCGGGCCGGTGATGACCGGGTTCTTGAGGCCGGTGATCTTGGCGACGCAACCCTCGGGTGCGAGGTTGCCCTTCAGGATCGCGAGGTGGCCCGCCTTGTAGAGCGCCTTGTCGATGGTACGGATCACGTCCTGATCGGCACGCGGCTGGCTCGGCACGTCCTTCAGCACTTCGGCAATCGTCTGGCCGGTAATGGTGATGCAGTCGCCGTGCAAGAGACCGGCGTCGAGCAGGATCTTCATCACCTGCGGAATCCCACCCGCTTTATGCAGATCGGTGGCGACGTACTTGCCGCTCGGCTTGAGATCACACAGCACCGGCGTGCGGCGGCGCACGCGCTCGTAGTCGTCGATCGTCCACTCCACCTGCGCGGCATTGGCGATGGCGAGGAAGTGGAGCACGGCGTTGGTCGAGCCGCCGGTGGCCATGACCACGGCGATGGCGTTCTCGATGCTCTTGCGGGTGACGATGTCGCGCGGCTTGAGATCACGCTTGATCGCTTCGACCAGCGCCTCGGCCGAGCGGGCAACGGAATCACCCTTTTCCGGGTCCGGGTTCGCTTCGGTGGACGAGTACGGCAGCGACAGGCCGATGGCCTCGATCGCGCTGGACATGGTGTTCGCGGTGTACATGCCGCCGCAGGCGCCGAAGCTCGGGCAGGCGTTCTTCTCGATGCCGTCGAGGTCTTCCTTGCTCATCTTGCCGGCGCCGTAGGCCCCGACCGCCTCGAACGCGGACACGATGGTCAGCGGAATGCCCTTCCACTCGCCCGGCTTGATGGTGCCGCCGTAGCAGAAGATGGCCGGCGCGTTGACCCGCAGCATGCCGATCATCGCGCCCGGCATGTTCTTGTCGCAGCCGCCGATGGCCAGCACGCCGTCCATGCTCTGGCCCTGCACGGAGGTTTCGATGGCGTCGGCGATCACTTCGCGCGAGACGAGCGAGTACTTCATCGATTCGGTGCCCATGCCGATGCCGTCGGTGACGGTCGGGAAGCCGAAGATCTGCGGCATCGCGCCGGCCGCCTTCAGCGCGGCATCCGCCCGCGCGGCGAGGCCGCCGATGCCGGCGTTGCAGGGGTTCATCGTCGAGTGGCCGCTGGCGACGCCGACGATCGGCTTTTCGAAATCCCCGTCCTTGAAGCCGACGGCGCGCAGCATCGCGCGGTTCGGGCTGCGGTTGAGGCCGGCGGTGATCGCCTGGCTGCGCTTGTTCAGGGGTTCGGACATGGCTAGACACTCGCAACGGTTGAGGAAAAAGCGAGCGCGGAGCATACACCAAGACAGGTGTATAGTCGGCCCCGAACCCGCACGGACTGCCGCTCATGCGCACCAACATCGATCTTGATGATCGGTTGATCGAAAAGGTCATGGCGATCAACCCGAACCTCCGGACCAAGAAGGACGCCGTCAACTTCGCACTGCTCGACTACGTGCAGGCGCGCGAAACCGAGAGCCTGCTCGACCTGATGGGTCAGGATCTGGTCGACCCCGGCTACGATCACAAGGCTGCGCGCTGATGGCAGCCGTCCGCTATCTGGCGGACACCTCGGTGCTGCTCGACTTCATCGGCCGCCGGATCAAATCGCAGAGCGACACGCTGGAGCGGGCGCTGCGCCAGCAGCAGGTGGTCGGCATTTCGGCGGCGATTCTCCGGGAAACACTGCAGGGTGCCCGCGACGCCAGCGCGTTCGAAGCGCTGCGGGCACGACTGGTACGCCTGCCGATGTTCGAGCCCAGCGACATCTACAACAGCCGCGTTTCAGCTGCGCTGATCTACGCCCGGCTGCGCTGGCGGGGTCATACCGTGCGCTCCTCGGTCGACTGCCTGATCGCGCTGACGGCGATCGAGCACGATCTGGTGCTGCTGCACGACGATCGCGACTTCGAAGCCATTGCCTCGATCGAGCCGCGCCTGAAGCTGGCCTGAAGCCGGCCGGGCTGAGCCTCAGCGCCGGTCGTGCGGCGCTTCGAACAGCAGCGCGGAACCGCTGGGCTTCGCACGGCCGCGTGCCGAGGGCGCGGCTTCCATGTCGTGATAGGCCAGCGGCGGCCGGCCGAACCAGATCATCACGCCCATCCATTCCGGGCCGTGCGGGTCGCGCACTTTCGGCAGATACCAGTCGATCACCAGATGGGCGATCTCGTGCGGGATGGTCTGCTGGATCATCCGCACCGGGTAGCGCGCCAGCAGGTCCGGGTGGATGCGAATCCACTGCTCGGGCAGCGCCCGCGGCCGGACCATGGTCGCGGCCATGCCGGCGATGCCGCCCTTCAGGTCGTACCGCACCTTCGGCCGTGGCAGCGGCGCGGCCAGCGACGACAGATGCGGGATTTCGCGAGCGCGGTCCACCCAGTGATCGACCGCCCGCTCCAGCCGCTCGCGCACCTTCAGCGGATTGCGGCTGATCGCGCCCTGCTCCCACTCCACGCCGCGCGCATCGCGCAGCAGCGGCACCTGCTTCCACGGGGCCGACAGCGGCTGGTTCCAGAAATCGGCGGCGGTGGTCTTCATCGGTGGCGGATCATGCCGAACGCCGGGCGTTCAGTGGCGCGCGCCCTTCCAGGTGCCGCCGTAGCGGTACCCGGGCCGGGCCTGCTCGGCCGGCAGGCAGGCGGGACAGGCGAAGCGCCAGGTCTTGGACGGTGCGATCTGGAAGCGGTAGGCCACGGTCACGGCCTGCCCGCAGCAGTCGCAGGGCTTGGTCTTCATGATCGGGCCACCCGCTGCCGCGCCGCCCATTCCAGGTGATGGGCGATCAGCGGTTCGGCCGCCAGCAGCGCCACCGTGTTCAGCCGCCGGCCGAGCGTGGCTTCATCGAAATGCGCGTGGATGAAGTCATGGCAGGGGCGGCACAGCCAGGCACCGCGCAGGCGCATTTCGGCCAGCGTGAAGTGATCGCGGAACCAGCGGCGGTCGTGCATGCGGCGCGGAATCAGGTGGTGGAAGCTCAGCGGCAGCGGCCGGCGGCACAGCGCGCAGCCGCCATCGTTGGGCGGTTTCGGGCGACGCGCCGCAAGCCGCGATTCGTCGGCTTCAGGCGGCAGGGCAGGACGGGCGCGCGGCATCGGCAGCGGTGCGGGCGGGGTCGACGGGAGCGTGGCTTCGGTACGATGCCACGATGATGCCGCAGTCGCCGCCGATCACGCCCGCCCACCTGAAACGCCTGCGCGATTACTGGCGCTCGGCCGGCTGGCCGGTGCGCGACAACCTGGAGATCGACCTGCTGGTCGCTGGCCTTGCCGAGCTGTACCGCGATCCGTCTGGCATCGAGACGATCCGCGTCAGCGCCGCCGGCATTGCCGCGCTCGGCAGTCTGCTGGCGCGCAACCGCGCCGCGCTGGACCGTCACGAGGGACTGGTCCGGCAGGTCGCCGCCCAGCTGCAGCGCGACGGCTGGATGACCTTCACCGGCCGCAGCTTCAAGGTGAAACCGGACGCACGCTGGATCACCGTGCGGCCGGATATCTTCGCGCTGCCGCGCACGCTCGACGAGCGCCGCATCCGGCCGCGTGTCTACGAAATCAAGGTGTCGCGCGCCGATCTGAAATCGGACCTGCGCAACGCCGCCAAGCGGCTCGGCTACGAACAGCTGTCGCAGCAGCTCTGGTACGTGCTGCCGGCAGCGATCGCCAGGCCCGCCGATCTCGATGCGATTCCCGAAACCTGCGGCGTGCTGCTCGGCGACGGCCACCGCCTGCGCGAGCACCGCCCGGCGCCGCTGCGCGCCGAGATCAGCCTGCGGCCGATCCACTGGCTGCAATTGCTGGCCAGCTGCCGTGACGCCGAAGCCGCCGAGCCGGCCCAGCGGCTGCTGGGCGAATCTATCGACGGTGCCGAAACCGTCGAAGTCGAAGCGCTGGCGGCGCCGCGCTGACCCTCATTCCCTCTTCCCGTTATCCCGCATGAACACGATCGCCATCGTCGGCGCCGGTGTCACCGGCCTGAGCGCCGCCCGTTCGCTGACCGCCGCCGGCTACGCCGTCACGCTGTTCGACAAAGGCCGCCGGCCGGGCGGCCGCATGGCCTCGCGCGAAGGCGCGGCCGGCAGCTTCGATCACGGCGTGCAATACCTGCGGGCCACGGCCGCCGAGGCAGACGCGATCGGCGCTGGCCAGCTGCTGTCGTGGCCGGCCATCACGCCCCGTGACGGCACCGGCGGCTGGCTGGCAGCGCCCACCTTCAACCACCTTGCCCGCCACTGGGCCAACGGGCTGGACGTGCGCTGCAGCCACACAGTCAGCACGCTGCAGCCGGGCGCTGCGGGCCACGGCTGGCGGCTGCGCTTCGCCGAGACCGACGCCGTGTTCGACTGCGACGCGCTGCTGCTGACCCTGCCGACACCGCAGGCGATCCCGCTGCTGGCGGCGGCCGGTATCGCCCCCGGCCGGCTGGCCGAGGTGCGCTACGACCCGAACTGGACGCTGATGTGGACGCCGGCCGATCCGCTGCCGGCCAGCTTCAGCCATCACGCCGGCGCGGCCGACGCGCCGCTGGCCTGGATCGCCCGCGAAGATCTGAAGCCCGGTCGCAGCGGTCCGCCACGGCTCACCGTGCAGGCCAGCGCCCGCTGGTCGACCATGCACCTGGAATTGCCGGCCGAGACGGCCGCGCTCGAACTGCAGTCGCTGGCTGCGCGGCAGTTGGGCATCGGCAGCAGCGGCCTGGCCGCCACTGCCCACCGCTGGCGCTATGCCTTCGTCAGCCGGCCGCTCGGCGAACCGGTGCTGACCCTGGGACGCGACCTGCATTACGCCAGCGACGCCGGCCTGGGCAGCCGGGTCACGCTGGCATGGCAGGCCGGGCGGGCCGCCGCCGCACGGATCGCCGCGCGCTGACGCGCCGATCATTCAGCCAACGCTCATCTGGAGCGCGCCACTCTCGCCGCGCCTGATGACGCCCCCGCGCATCGGCATCGGCCCGATCGGGGCCACCACCGGATCCTTTGACGCGCAATGAACATCAAGACGCTGCTGACCACCGCCGCCTTCCTCGCTCCCGTGTCCGCCTTTGCGCAGGGCGGGCCGGGCGTCGACCTGTACGGCTTCGCCGGCCTCAACTTCCTCGAATACAACGACGGCTTCGAGAAGGTGAAGCCGGAAGGTGCCGATCTCGGCGTGCGCGGCAAGCTGTACCTCGGCGACACCGGTCTGTTCCTCGGCGGCGAATACACCTACTCGGATACCGATACCGACTTCGCCGGCTCGAAGCTGACCTACCAGTCGGACGAGTACCGGCTCGGCGGCGGCGTGCTGCTGCCGATGTCGCCGGTGTTCCGCCTCGGCGGCTACGGCCACTACGTCAACCAGCAGGTCGACACCCGCTTCGAAGGGCTGACCACCCGCGGCGAGGCCAGCGGCTTCGATGTCGGCGCGCTGTTCGAGTACGACGCCACGCCGGACATCCAGACCTACGGTCGCATCGGCTACATGAACCTGTCGCCGGAAGGCAGCAATGACGATCAGGACCGCGTCGACGGCGTCGACCTGCTGGCCGGCCTGAGCTTCCGCGTCAGCCATTCGCTGAGCCTGTTTGGCGAATACCGCTACACGCACCTGGAAAACGACTTCACCGAGCAGGACTACAACTCGGTGCGCGGCGGCGTCCGTCTGCGCTTCTGAGGCCCGGCGGGCGCCGGCTGACGTAAGCTCGGCGGCATCTCCCTGCCGAGGCGTCGCCGATGCCCGCCCTGCTCCCGCCGCGCGAACTTCGCCAGCGCTTCGTCGCCGAAGCCACCGCGAAGTTCGCGCGCAACGTGCCTGACTTCGTTCGCCTGCAGCAGCTGATCGCCGCCCGTGGCGGCCGCTTCGTCAACGACCACGGCGCGATCCGTACGGCCGACCCGCAGCTGGCCGCGCTGTTCGTGCGCGCCGCCCGCGTGCTCGGCCTGCACCGCGACCGCGATTACCTGTTCCCGGCCAAGCGCCTGCGCAGCTTCGACCTGCAGGTGCCGGGCGACGACGCGCAGGCGTTCAAGATCTTCGTCAGCGAGGTCGACCTGGCCGCATTCCCGCCGCCGGTGGCCGCGCTGATCCGCGACGACTGCGCCGCCCAGGCCGCTGCCGTCGACCACACCGCGTTCATCGCGCAGATCGGCAAGGCCGAGGCCGCCGGCGGGCTCGCCGAGGCCGACGCGCGTGCGTTCATCCGGCACTTCTGCGAGGTGCTGATGGCCCGCAGCGGCCCGCCGCTGAAGCGCGCCACGCTCGACTCTGTGGCGGCGGAATCCGGCGAAGCCGCCAGCGCGCTAGCGCTGGGCCCGGATTTCAATCACGTCACCGTCGATGTCACGGCGGCCGGTTTCGGCGGCATCGAAGCGATGGCGGCGGCGATGCAGGCCGCCGGTCTGGTGCTGCTGCCGGCGATCCAGGGCGCGCCCGGCAGCATGCTGCGACAGACCGCGACGATGGCGGCGACGATGGCGACGCCGGTGATCGAGGCTGATGGCCGCACCGGCAGCGCCAGCACCGAAAAACAGTTCGTCGAGATCATCGAGCGCGGCCCGGCGCGCGACGCCGACGGTGCCGTGCTGTGGACCGACGACGGCCAGCCTCGCACCTACCGCCATTTCCTGGCCGCCAATGCCGAGCAGATCTTCGGCGCCGCCGCGACCCGCAGCCGCCCATCGCCACGCGGCTGACCGCAGCCCTCGCCGCCGCCGACGCGGCAGCCGACAATCCGCCCTGATCCCGAACTTCCCCACCCGCCGATGACGATGACCGCGCCCGACCGCAGCCTGATGACCCCTTCGCCCAAGCTCCTGCTGTGGGAACTGCGTGCGGTGCCGGAACTGCTGGGCAGCTTCCTGCCACGGCCGTTCGCCGCCGAGCCAGCACGCGGCCAGGGTCAGCCGGTGATGGTGGTGCCCGGCTTCGCGGCCGACGATCTGGCCGTGGCGCTGCTGACCCGGCGGCTGAAGGCGCTCGGCTATCACGCGATCAGCTGGGGCCTGGGCCGCAACACCGGCAACCTCAAGAAGCTGCAGCCCCGGCTGGTCGAGCAGGTGCAGCGTCTGGCCGCCAGCCGGGGCGCGAAGGTCAAGCTGGTCGGCTGGAGCCTGGGCGGCGCGATGGCCCGCGACATCGCCCGCGAGTATCCGGAGATCGTCGACCAGGTGATCACGCTGGGCTCGCCGGTGATCGGCGGCGCCAAGTTCACCGCCGTCGGCCGCAGCTACCGGAAGAAAGGCATGGACCTGGACCGGATGGCGCAGGCCGCCGATGCCCGCGAAACCGCCAAGACCATTCCGGTGCCGGTCACCGCGCTGTACGACCGCCACGACGGCATCGTCAGCTGGGGTGCCTGCATCGATCGCCACAACCGCCACGTGCGGCACATCGAAGTGCGCTGCAGCCATCTCGGCATGGTCGTCGACCGCAGCGTGTTCGGCATCGTCGCCGAGACGCTGGCGCGGCCGTGAAGCTCCACACCGACTACACGCAGCGGGTGGTGATCGACACCACGGCAATGGCGTGGACGCCGTCGCCGCTACCGGGTGTGGACCGCAAGCCGCTGGATCGCGACGGCGGCGAAGTGGCGCGCGCCACGAGCCTCGTCCGCTACGCGCCGGGCTCCGCCTTCAGCGCCCACACGCACGGCGGCGGCGAGGAGTTCTACGTGCTTGATGGCGTGTTCGAGGACGAGCACGGCGCCTACCCGGCTGGCACCTATGTGCGCAACCCGATCGGCAGCCGCCACATTCCGAAGTCGACCGCCGGCTGCACGATCCTGGTCAAGCTCTGGCAGTTCGAGGCCGGCGACAGCGCGCAGTTGGCGATTGATACGAATGCAGCCGAATGGCAGCCCGGCCGGGTGCCGGGCCAGCGGGAAATCCCGCTGCATCAGTTCGGTGACGAGGTGGTGAAGCTGATCGACTTCGCGCCCGGCTGCCGCTCGCTGGCCCACACCCACGGCGGCGGCGAGGAAGTGCTGGTGCTGGCCGGAACGCTGTCCGACGAGTTCGGCGACTACCCCGCCGGCACCTGGTACCGCGTGCCGCCTGGCTCCTCGCACACGCCGTTCTCGCGTGACGGCTGCCGGATCTGGTTCAAGGCCGGGCACCTGCCGCCACGGGCCAAGCTGCCTCAGTAGTGGTAGCGCAGCTGCGCGATGAGCACGGCACCATCCATCAGCTTGTAGACGATCCGGTGCTCGGCCGTGATCCTCCGCGACCACCAGCCTTTCAGCGCATGTTTCAAGGGCTCGGGCTTGCCGATGCCGCTGTGAGGATTTCGCAGGATGTCCTTCAGCAACTCATGGATGCGCTCGACGATCTTCGGGTCTGTCGCCTGCCACTGCAGGTAGTCCTCCCAGGCGCGGGGGGCGAACGTCAGGTTCACGCGCCCAGATCGATATCGCCGTTGACGCCCTGTCCACGCTCCAGCGCTTCAATCGATTCCAACAGGCGCCGGGCATTCGCCGGGCTCTGCAGCAGGTAAGCGGTTTCCTCCAGCGCCGAATAATCCTCGAGCGACAGCATCACGACCGCCTGATCGCGGTTGCGGGTGATGATCACGGGCGCATGGCTTTCGCAGACCCGATCCATGGTCGCCGCCAGATTCTCGCGGGCGGCGGTATAGCTGATGGCGTGCATGCCGTACAGATTGCTGTACAGATCATGCTGGCGTCAAGCGCGGCCTCAAACCCCCAGCCGCTCCGCGATCAACTCGATCCAGTGCTCCACGGGCCGCTTGGCATCGCTGGCCAGATGGGTCAGGCAGCCGATGTTGGCGGTGGCGATGCGGCTCGGCTGGCCGGCTTCGAGCGCCGCCAGCTTGTTGGCCTTGAGCGTCGCCGACAGCTGCGGCTGCAGGATCGAGTAGGTGCCGGCCGAACCGCAGCAGAGATGGCTGTCGGCGACCACGGTGGTGCGAAAACCCGCGACCGTCAGCAGCCGTTCGACCTGACCCTTGTTCTTCAGCCCGTGCTGCAGGGTGCAGGGCGAGTGGAAGGCGATCGCCTCCGGCCTGGCCGGCGTGCGCGCCAGCGCCGCATCGAAGGCGGCGGCTTCGCGGCTCAGCACGGTGGTGAGGTCGATCAGCGCCGCCGTGACCCGCTCGGCGCGCGCCGCGTAGGCCGGGTCGCCGTGCAGGTGGTGGGCGTATTCGGCAACGAAGCTGGCGCAGCCGGAAGCCGATACCACGATGCCTTCGGCGCCGGCATCGAGCGCGGCACAGAGCCGGTCGATCGCGATGCGTGCGGTGCCCAGGCCATCGGCCTGCGCGTTCAGGTGATAGGCCACCGCGCCACAGCAGCCGATCGCGACCGGCACCGCGCTGATGCCGATCGCATCCAACACGCGGGCGGCGGCGCTGTCGATGTCCGGCGCCAGCGACGGCTGCACGCAGCCACCGGCGATCACCAGCCGCCGCGTGTGGCGCGCGGATGGCCAGGCGCCGGCCGGACGCGGCAGCGGCACCGTGTCCTTCAGCACCTTCGGCAGCAGCGGCCGGAACAGCCGGCCGAACCACAGCAGCAGCCCGAACAAGGCCGGCCTCGGCAGCACCAGGCGCAAGCCCCAGCGGATCAGTCGCTGCGGCGCGCTGCGCGGCACTTTCGCTTCGACGACTTCGCGGCCGATGTCGACCAGCCGGCCGTACTGCACGCCGCTCGGGCAGGTTGATTCGCAGCTGCGGCAGGTCAGGCAGCGGTCGAGGTGATCGCGGGTTTCCTCGGTCACGGCTGCGCCTTCGAGCACCGACTTGATCTGGTAGATGCGGCCGCGCGGGCCGTCCAGTTCGTCGCCGAGCAATTGATACGTCGGGCAGGTGGCGTTGCAGAAGCCGCAGTGCACGCAGGCGCGTTGGATGCGGTCCGCCTCCAAGCCCTGCGGCGTGTCGCGGATGAAATCGGCGAGATTGGTCTGCATGGGCGACTCAGAGATCCGGATACAGGCGGCCGCGATTGAGAATGCCGGCCGGGTCGAAGCTGGCCTTCAGCCGCCGGTGCAAGGCCATCACCGGCGCTGCGGGCGGCTGGAAGGCGTGCCGACGATCGACACCGCGCCAGCCGCTGGCGTGACCGCCGTGACTGGCCGCCAGCGCCTGCACGGCATCCGCCGGCAGCGTGCTGCGCAGCCAGCGCTGGCCACCGCCCCAGTCGATCAGCTCGTCGATGCCATCGGCCGCCAGCGGGGGCGCGGTCGGCCTGACCGCCAGCCGCCACAGTGGCGCGGGTCCGGCGAAGAACGGATCGGTCTGCTCGCGGATCGCGGCCCAGAACGCGCCGGCATCCGGCAGCGTTTCGCCGCCGAGCCGGGCCAGTGCGGCGCCGACCGCCGCCGGGTTGCCGGCCAGCCGCAGCCGCAGGCGGCCGCCGTGATGCACCGCGCCGGCCAGTGGCAACGGCTGACCGGCCAGGCGGTTCATGGTCGCGATCGCGTCGGCGGCCGGCACCTCGAAGACGCGTGTCTCGTCGGCCTCCGGCGTCGGCAGCACCTTGAAGCTGACGTCGGTGATGAGGCCCAGCGTGCCCATCGCGCCGGCCTGCAGCCGGAAGGTGTCGAAGCCGGCGACGTTCTTCATCACCTGGCCACCGAACTTCAGGCAGTCGCCGCGGCCGTCGATCAGGCTGACGCCGAGCAGGTAGTCGCGCACCGCGCCGGTGTACGGCCGGCGCGGGCCGGACAGGCCGCTGGCGACGCAGCCGCCGACCGTCGCGCGGCCGCCGAACAGCGGTGGCTCGAACGGCAGGCACTGGCCGGATGCGGCGAGCGTGGCCGCCACCTCGGTCAGCGGCGTGCCGGCCCTGACGGTCAGCACCAGCTCGCTGGGGTCGTAGGCGACGATGCCGGCGTGGCCGCCGGTGTCGAGCGGTTCGCCAACGGGCTCGCCGCCGAGGAAATCCTTGCTGCCGCCGCCCCGGATGCACAGCGGCGCAGCGCTGGCCTGCGCGGCGCGGATGCGCGCCTGCGCCTGTTCGATGAAATCGGTCATGACGGGCTCAGAAGCGCGGCAGCTCGGGGTGCCGGGTCTGGCCGGCATGGATGTGCATGCGGCCCATTTCGGCGCAGCGGTGCAGGCTCGGCACCGCCTTGCCGGGATTGAGCAGCCCCTTGGGATCGAAGGCTGCCTTCACGGCATGGAAGGCTTGCAGTTCCAGCGCGTGGAACTGCGTGCACATGGCATCGATCTTCTCCACACCCACCCCGTGCTCGCCGGTGATGGTGCCGCCGACCGCGACACTCAGATCGAGAATCCGGTTGCCGAAGGCCTCGGCCTTTTCCAGATCGCCGGGCTTGTTGGCGTCATAGAAGATCAGCGGATGCAGGTTGCCGTCGCCGGCATGGAAAACGTTGGCGCAGCGCAGGCCGAACTCGTCGGAATAGCCGGCGATCTTGCGCAGCACGTCGCCGAGGTGGCGGCGCGGGATGGTGCCGTCCATGCAGTAGTAGTCCGGCGTGATGCGGCCCACGGCCGGGAACGCCGCCTTGCGGCCGGCCCAGAGCTTCAGGCGTTCGGCCTCGTCCTTCGAGGTGCGCATCGCGGTGGCGCCGCTGGCCTTGAGCACCGCTTCGATGCGCTCGATCTCGTTGGCCACTTCCTCCGGCGTGCCGTCGCTTTCGGCCAGCAGGATCGCCTCGGCATCGAGCGGATAGCCGGCCTTGACGAAGTCCTCGACGGCTTCGATCGCAAGCTTGTCCATCATCTCCAGCCCGGCCGGAATGATGCCGGCGGCGATGATCGCGGCGACGCCCTGCCCGGCTTTCTCGACGCTGTCGAAGCAGGCCATCACCACGCGCGCCAGCTGCGGGCGTGGCAGCAGCTTCACGGTGACTTCGGTGACCACGCCGAGCAGGCCCTCGGAGCCAACCAGCAGCGCCATCAGGTCGTAGCCGGGCGCGTCTGGCGCCTCGCTGCCCAGTTCGATGATCTGGCCGTCAGCGAGTGCCAGGCGGGCGGCGACCACGTTGTGCACGGTCAGCCCGTACTTCAGGCAATGCACGCCGCCGGAGTTCTCGGCGACGTTGCCGCCGATCGAGCAGGCGATCTGGCTCGACGGGTCCGGCGCGTAGTACAGCGCATGCGCCGCCGCTGCTTCGCTGATCGCCAGGTTGCGCACCCCGGGCTGCACGCGCGCCGTGCGGGCGACGGGATCGAGCGCCAGGATGCGGTTGAGGCGGGCCAGCGACAGCAGCACGCCGCCCTGTTCGGGCAACGCCCCGCCGGCCAGCCCGGTGCCGTGGCCACGGGCGACGACCGGCACGCCGCCGGCATCGCAGATCCGCAGCACGGCGGCCACCTGCTGCTCGTCGACCGGCAGCGCCACGCACAGCGGCAGGCGCCGGTACATCGACAGGCCATCGCATTCGTACGGCCGCATCTGTTCGACGGTGGTCAGCAGCGCGCCTTTCGGCAGCACCTCGGCCAGCGCGGAGAACAGGGCGGTGGAGTCGATCGGCGGAGGGGTCGGCGCGTTCATGGCCGCAGTGTAGCGGGCGGGTCCGGCCGTCGAAATTGGCTTTGTCGAGCCGGAAGCGGCCGGCTCAGCGCCCGCGCGCCGCGCAGCCGATCAGGTGATCGTTGACCACACAAACCGCCTGCAGATAGGCGTAGATGATCGTCGAGCCGACAAACTTGAAGCCGCGCTTGGCGAGCGCCTTGCTGATCGTGTCACTCAGTTCGGTACGCGCCGGAATCTGCTTCATCTCGGTCCAGTGATTGACCACCGGCTGGCCGCCGACATGGCGCCACAGCCAGGCATCGAGGCTGCCGTGCTCCTCGCACAGCCGGAGGTAAGCCTGGGCGTTGACGATCGTGGCGTTGATCTTGAGCCGGTTGCGGACGATGCCGGCGTCCGCCATCAGGCGTTCGCGATCGGCCTCGGTATAGGCGGCGATCTTCTTCGCATCGAAGCCGTCGAAAGCGCGGCGGTAGCCGTCGCGCTTGGCGAGGATCGTCGACCAGCTCAAGCCGGCCTGCGCGCCTTCGAGAATCAGCATCTCGAACAGCACGCGGTCATCGTGCTGCGGCCGTCCCCACTCGGCATCGTGGTAGGCGCGCTCGGCAGCCGTCTTCATCGCCCATGCGCAAGGCGTCGGCGGCGGGGCGGTGCTGGTCACGCGAACTGGATGCGGCTACCGAACGGCTGCGGGCGCAGCGCGCCGTCGCGGTAGACCAGCTTGCCGTTGACCCAGGTGGCGTCGATGCGCGACTTGAAGCGGTGGCCATCGAACGGCGACCAGCCGCACTTGTAGCGCACGCTTTCCGGCGTCACATCGGTGATGCCGCGCGGATCGACGACCACCAGATCGGCGTAGCCGCCTTCGCGCAGGTAGCCGCGATCGACGATGCCGAAGCGTTCGGCCGGCGCATGGCAAGCGCGCTCGACCACCGTTTCCAGCGGCAGTTCGCCGCGCTCCACCAGTTCCATCAGCGCCAGCAGGCTGTGCTGCACCAGCGGCAGGCCGCTCGGCGCCTTGAAGTAGCTGTTGGCCTTTTCGGCTGCGGTGTGCGGCGCGTGGTCGGTGGCGATGATGTCGATGACGCCATCGCGTACCGCCGCCACCAGCGCTTCGCGATCGGCCAGGGTCTTGACCGCCGGATTGCACTTCAGCTTAGAGCCGAGATGCGGGTAGTAGCTTTCGTCGAAATACAGATGATGGACGCAGGCCTCGACGCTGATCTGCTTGGTCTTGACGTTGCCGGCGGCGAAGAACGGCAGCTCGCTGGCCGAGGTCAGGTGCAGCACGTGCAGCCGGGTGCCGTGCTTCCTGGCGAGCCCGATCGCCAGTTCCGTGGACTTGTAGCAGGCCGCCGCACTGCGGATGTACGGGTGCTCGGAAAACGGCACGTCCTCGCCGTACTTGGCGCGCGCCGCGTCCTCGGCGACCTTGATCATCGGCGTGTCTTCGCAGTGGGTGACGATCATCACCGGCGCCCGCTGGAAGATCTTGTCGAGCGTGTCCGGATTGTCGACCAGCATGTTGCCGGTCGAGGCGCCCATGAAGATCTTGATCGCGCAGGCCTCGCCTTTCTTCAGCGCTTCCAGCTCCGACAGGTTGTCGTTGGTGGTGCCCATGTAGAACGCGTGGTTGGCGAAGGTGCGCCCGGCCGCGATGCGGTATTTGTCGGCCAGCGCTTCGCGCGTGATCGTCTGCGGATTGACGTTCGGCATGTCGAAGAAGCTGGTCACGCCACCAGCGACGGCGGCGGCAGATTCGGTGGCCAGATCGCCCTTGGCGGTCAGCCCCGGCTCGCGGAAATGCACCTGGTCGTCGATCAGCCCGGGCAGCAGCAGCCGGCCCTTGGCGTCGAACACCTCGACCCCGGCGGGTGCGGTGATCGTCGGCGCGATCTTCGCGATCCGCTCGCCGACGATCAGCAGATCGGCTTCGAAGCGCCGGCCTTCGTTGATGAGTGTGGCGTTGGTGATGAGCATGGGGTCGGGATCTTGGAAACCTGTCCAATTATGCGCCTCAGCCCAGGTCCCCCCACAGAACCTGCAGCGCCGCCAGGGTCGCGACCCCGGCGGTCTCGGTGCGCAGCACGCGCGGCCCGAGGCCGATGCCGATGCAGCCGGCGCGGCGGGCCGCGGCGATTTCTGCGTCGGACAGCCCGCCTTCCGGGCCAATCAGCAGCGCGATCGCCGCCGCCGCGTCCAGTGTCCGCAGCGACACCGATTCGGTGGGCGCCAGCACCAGCCGCAGCCGGCCTTCGGCGGGCGTGGCCAGCCAGGCGTCGAGCTTCTGCACCGCCGCGACTTCCGGCACTCGCGTTCGGCCGCTCTGCTCGCAGGCGGACACCGCGACGCCGCGCCAATGCTCCAGCTTCTTGTCCCAGCGTTCGGCATCGAGCTTGACCACGCTGCGCTCCGACAGCAGCGGCACAATCCGGCTGACGCCGAGTTCGACCGCCTTCTGGATCGTGTAGTCCATGCGGTCACCTTTCGACACGCACTGGGCCAAGGTCACGTCGAGACGCGATTCGCGGTCCACCGGATGGTGCTGGTCGATGCGCACACGCACGTCGCGGCGGCCGGCGTCGACGATCACCGCCGCGTACTCGCCGCCGCAGCCATCGAACAGGGTCAGCGCCTCGCCGGTACGCATCCGCAGCACCTGGGCGACATGGCGGGCGGCCTCGTCGGGCAGGTCGAGTTCGGCGCCGGCGGTCAGGGCGGTGGCAACGAAGATGCGGGTCATGGCAGCGGAGCGGTGGGGGTTTCGAGCGCCTGCCGGCGCGCGTCAGGGTCGGCCTTGGACAGCTTTTCAGCCGCCTTGTAGAAGGCCGGCAGGTCGCGGCCGGCGGCCTCGAACAGCCGGGCGAAGCCGGGAATCAGCGCGTGGTACAGGCCGAACGGCACCAGCTTGGCGTTGTTGATCTCGCCGTTCACGAAGTCGTCGTAGCCGGCATAGCCCTGCCATTCGCCGTCGCGCAGCGCGCGGTATTCGTCGCGCATCGTGGTGATCGCCTGCGCCTTGGCGCTGCGCTTGGCGTCATCCGTCTGGCCGCTGTCGTAGACCGCCTGCAGCCTCTCGCGCAGCCGCAGCATCAGGGCGATGAACTGCTCGGCGCGCACGCTGCGCAGGCTGCCCGCTTCCGGCAGGCCGCGCGCCGCCTGCCAGCGGCGCAGGCCCTCGCGCTCGACGAAGCTGGCGAAGGATTCGTTGAACGCGGTATCGCCGGGCAGGTACAGCCGCTGGTGGGCCAGTTCGTGAAAGACGGTGCCGATCAGCTCATCGTCGTCCCAGCGCAGCATGGTGTTGAGCACCGGATCGTCGAACCAGCCGAGCGTCGAGAACGCCGGCACGTCGCCGATGAACACGTCATAGCCCTCCGCCTTCAGACGGGCCGCTTCCTGGTCGGCCCGCGCGGCGTCGTAATAGCCGCGGTAGGCGACGCAGCCGGCAATCGGAAAGCACTGTTCGACCGGCTCCAGCGAAAACGCCTGCGCCGCGAACAGGTTCTTCAGCACCCAGGGCCGGCCGACGTCGGCGTAGTCGGTGTAGCTGCCGTTGCGCGGCAGCGCCAGCACGTCGGAAGCGAAGGCCCGAGCATCGAGCGCCAGCTGCAGCCGGGCGCGCAGGCGGGCATCGGTCGACGGCGCGGCAAGCAGTTCGGTGATCGGCTGGCGCGCCGCCAGCAGCCGGTACTGGCCCTGGGCCAGATGCGCGTAGTAGTCCAGGGTCGAGCAGCCGGACAGCGCGGCAAGCAGCAGGCCCGCGATCACCGCGCGCCGGATCATGCCGGGCGGGCCATCTCGAAATAGGAGCCTTCGATCAGCTGCTCACGGCTCACGCCGAGCGCGGCCAGTGTTGCGTCGACGAACGCGCGCTCGGCTTCCGGATCGCCGCCGTCCGGCACCACGGCCTCGATCTCGCCAAGCAGGCCCAAACCTTCGACCTCGTCCAGATGCAGCCGCACGTTGCGGCACAGCAGCAGGGTGCGGCGCTTGCGCACCTCGGCCAGCACGCCGAGCGTGCCGGCGAGCAGCGTCCGCATCGCCGCCGGATCGGGCACCGGCACCAGCTGGTAGTCGCTGAGCTGCAGGCCATCGCGCTCGACGCGGCCGTAGCCGATCAGGTAGCTGCGCTGGTCTTCCTCGCGCAGCTTGAGCTTGCCGGTGGCGACGACAAAAAAGGTATCGCGCTGGTTCAGCACCGCTTCCGGCCGGTAGCCGATGGCGATCGCGGCAGCCTGCGCGGCGGCATGATCCGGCAGCCGGAATTTCGCTTCGAGATTGAACATGCAGAGTTGGCGTAATCAGGCGGCGGCGACGGTCACCGGCACGCCGTTCAGCGCCGCATTGCCGCTGACCGGATCGAGCAGCAGCTCGTCGGTCAGATCGTTGGGGCTGACGCCGGCATGCGCCTCGGCAATCGCCATGCGGATGCCGGCGCGATCATGGCCCCAGCCATGCGGCAGGCTGACCACGCCCGGCATCATCGCCGCCGAGGCTTCGACCTCGACCTGCACCGCGCCGACTCTCGACGCCACCCGCACCGTCGCGCCATCGGCAAGGCCGCGCGCGGCCAGATCGTCCGGGTGCATCAGCAGCCGGTTGCGCACCGGGCCCTTCACCAGCCGCTGCGCGTTGTGCATCCACGAGTTGTTGCTGCGCACGTCGCGGCGGCCGATCAGCGACAGGCCGGCGGCCTCCGGCGCGGCGTCCAGATGACGGGCGAACGCGGCCAGCTCGGCCATCATCTCCGGCGGCGCGCAGAGCAGAAACTTGCCCGGCGTCTGCAGCCGCGCCGGCAGGCAGGGTTCCAGCGCGCCGAGATCCACCCCGTGCGGCGCGGCCTTCAGCACCGCCAGCGACAGCGCCTGCGGGTGCTTGCGCATCGTGCCGTAGGGGCCGATCTGCAGGCCCATGTCGATCACCTGATCGGGCCGCGGATGCGGGCTGCGCTTGACGCCGAGCCGCGCGGCGATGCGGGCACCGAGCGCTTCGAAGATCTCCCAGTCATGGCGCGCATGCGCCGGCCGCTCGAACAGCGGCGCGCTGTAGCGGGCGGTGTTGCGCACCGCGAAGGCATGGAAGATCAGGTCGTAGTGATCGTGCTCCAAGGTGCAGGTGGGCGGCAGGATCACATCGGCGTGGCGGGTGGTCTCGTTCAGGTAGAAATCGATCGACACCATGAAGTCCAGCGAATCCAGCGCCCGGTCGAGCTGGGTGCCGTTCGGCGTCGACAGCACCGGATTGCCGGCGACCGTGATCAGCGCCCTGACCTGCCCTTCGCCTTCGGTGAGGATTTCCTCGGCGAGCGCCGCCACCGGCAGCTCGCCACCGAACTCCGGCAGGCCGCGCACGCGGCTTTTCCAGCGGCCGAAGCTGCCGGGCTTAGAGGTCGGGTTGTCGATCAGATCGACCGCCGGCCGGGTGAACATCGCCCCGCCCTCGCGGTCGAGGTTGCCGGTGGCGATGTTCAACAGCTGGATCAGCCACTGGCACAGGGTGCCGCGCGCCTGCGTCGACACGCCCATGCGGCCGTAGGCGGCGGCGCGCGGCGCGGCGGCGAATTCGCGGGCGATGCGCTCGATGGTCGCCACCGGAATGCCGCAGTGCGCGGCCAGCTGGTCGAGCTTCAGCGCGCCGATGTCGGCCAGCGCCACTTCCAGGCCATCCTCGAACCCGGCCAGCCGACCCGGATCGCCGAGGTTCTCGTTGTCGATCACCTTCAGCAGGCCAGCGAGGAACGCGGCATCGGTACCCGGCCGGATGAACAGGTGCTCGTCAGCAACCTCGGCGGTTTCGGTGCGGCGCGGGTCGAGCAGCACCATCCGGCCGCCGCGCGCCTGCAGTGCCTTCAGGCGCTTCGGAAACGCCGGCACCGTCATCAGGCTGCCGTTGGAGGCCATCGGGTTGGCGCCGAGTACCAACAAATAGTCGCAGCGGTCGATGTCGGCGATCGGCACCATCAGCTGGTGGCCGTACATCCAGTAGGCGAGCAGCTGGTGCGGCAGCTGGTCGACCGAAGTCGCCGAAAAGCGGTTCCGGGTCTTGATCGTCGACAGGAAGCGCGGCCCGTGGGTGAGCCCGCCGTAGTTGTGCACCGTCGGGTTGCCGAGGTAGTTGGCCACCGCGTCCGGGCCGTGCTGCTCGACGATGCCGCACAGCCGCTCGGCGACCAGATCGAAGGCCGCGTCCCATTCCATCTCGACCCAGCCGTCGGCCGTGCGGCGGATCGGCTTGCGCAGACGGTCCGGGTCGTCGAACAGGTCTTTCAGCGCCACCGCTTTCGGGCAGATGTGGCCCTGCGACAGCGGGTCGGCCTCGTCCGGGCGGATCGACAGGATCTGTTCGCCGGTCACCCGGATTTCCAGCCCGCAGATCGCCTCGCAGAGATTGCAGGCGCGGTGGTGGATGCGTTCGGCAGTGTCGTGGTCGGTCATGGCGCGGCTTCCGTCCGGGGCGGCCGCTACGTTACCGCAACCGTGACGACGGCCGGCTGCCAGCGCCCCGCCGATATACTCGCCGCCCCGTCCCACCCCGCCGTCGCCATGCGCTTCAAGGCCGTCACGCTCGATCTGGATGACACGCTGTGGCCGGTCGCGCCGACCATTCGCGGCGCCGAGGCCGCCGCCAACGCCTGGTTTGCGGACCATGCACCGGCCGTGCTGGCCGACTGGGACCCGCCGGCGCGGCTGGCCTTGCGCCAGCGGATCGTCGAGGACCATCCGCAGCAGGCCCACGATCTGGGCTTCATTCGCCGCGAGATGTTCCGGCAGATGCTGGCCCGCAGCGGCCACGACAGCGGTGCTGCGGAAACCGTCCACGCGATCTTCATGCGCGCCCGCCAGCAGGTGACGCTTTACGACGGCGCAGCCGAGGCGCTGGCCGAACTCGCGGCGCGCTACCCGATCGTCGCGATCTCCAACGGCAATGCCGACCTGCGCGCGATCGGCCTCGACGCGCATTTCCGCGATGCGCTGTCCGCCAGCGATTTCGGCGCTGCCAAGCCTGATCCGGCGATCTTCCACGCCGCCTGCGCCACGCTGGCGCTGCCGCCGGAGGAGGTGCTGCATGTCGGCGACGACGCCCACACCGACGTGATCGGCGCGCGCCGCGCCGGGCTGCGGGCCGGCTGGATCAATGCCGGCGGGCAGGCCTGGACGGATAACGAACATGCGCCGGACATCGAGGCGGAATCGTTCGCGGCGCTGGTCGCGCGGCTGCTGCGCGGCTAGGCCCGGACCGCTCCGGGTCGCCGCGTCCGGTCGCGGATCAGGCGGTAGCGGTCCGCTGCTGCTTGTCCAGCCAGACGCCGAGCCCCTGGGCGTTCAGTTCCAGATCGAAGGCCAGCCAGTCGCGCGCGGTGTCGTCGCTGACCGGCGCTGCCATCGCCGCCAATTCTTCCAGCGCGTGCAGGGTCAGCGCCTCGACGATCCGGGCATGACGGTCCGGCACGTCGGCCAGATGCAGGGCGATGCTCTGGTACATCGCCAGATCGCCGCGCAGGTCGGCGGCCAGCTGCGGCACGTTGCCGACCCGGCCGTAATGGGTCAGGTACATCCAGGCCGGATCGGCGGCCAGGAAGCGATCGAGCGTCTGCAGCCAGGCCTCCGGCTCGAACTGCACCGGCGTCGTGGTCGGCAGCAGGGTCGCGCCGTTGGGGCCATCGAACACCCGGTAGGACAGGCCGAAGGTGTCGCCGGCGAACCAGCCACGGCTCTGCGCGTCCCAGATCGCGTAGTGGTGCCGGGCATGGCCGGGCGCGTCGATGAAGCGCAGCTCGCGGCCGCCGAGATCGAGCTGGAAGCCGTCGTCGGCGACGATCACGCGGCTGGCCTCGATCGGCACGATCTCGCCGTACATCGCGGCCATTTTTTCCGGGCCGTATACCCCGGTGGCACCGGCGATCAGCGCCGTCGGATCGATCAAGTGCTTCGCCCCGCGCGGATGCACCACCAGCTTCGCGTTCGGGCATTCGCGCATCAGCAGGCCGGCGCCGCCGGCGTGATCGAGATGGACGTGGGTCGGCATCACGTAGGCGATCTGCCCGAGCCCGATGCCGCGCGCCGCCAGCACCGCCTTGATGCCCGGCACCGACAGCGAGGTGCCGCAGTCGACGAATGCGTACTGGTCGCCGCCGCCGATCAGGTAGCAGCAGGCCTGGCCCGGTCGTACCTGTTCGGTGTCGATGCAGGTGATGGCGTTCGGATAGTCGACGGTGGCGGGAACGGCAGCGGACATGGCGATCGGTCGGTCTCGGCTCGCCCGGATTATAGGTTTCGCGCTGGCCCTTGCCTGTTCGGGTGGGCCAGCGCCCGCAGCGCAGGCGGCGCTCAGTCCTGCCGCCACTTGAACAGCGCGGCGCCGAGCGCGAGGTAGACCGCGCTCATGGTCGCCAGCGCCGCCAGCGGATAGCCGAGCTGGGCGAGCCCGGCGCCGTCGAGCATGATCGCCCGCGCCGCGTTCAGCAGATGGGTCAGCGGCAGGAACTCGGCGGCGATCTGCAGCGCCCGGGGCGCGCCATCCATCGAGAAGAACACGCCGCAGACCACCATCATCGGCGTCGAGATCACGTTCAGAATGCCGCCGGCCAGCTCCTCGCTGGCCAGCCGGGCCGACACCACCAGCCCCATCGCGATCATCGAGAAGGCGCCGATCGTGACCACCACCAGCAGGTCCAGATAGTGACCTTCCATGCGCAGGCCAAGCAGTAGCCGGCAGGCGCCAAACACCAGGGCGTTGACCACCAGGATCAGCGCCAGCCGGCTCAGCAGCTGGGCGATCAGGAACTCCACCGCGCGCAGCGGCGTGGCGTTGAGCCGCTTCAGGTAGCCGTTCTTGCGGTAGCGGACGATCACGTAGCCGATGCCGAACAGGCAGGCGAACATCATGTTCATGCCGAGCACGCCGGGCGCCACCCAGTCGACGTAGCGGATCTCGTGGCCGGCGGTTTCCTCGCGCTGCAACGCCGGGCCGCCGCTGCCGGCGATCAGGCGTTCCAGCAGCGCGCCCTTCGGCGACTGGGTGTTGACCCAGTAGCGCGGTGGCTGCGCGGCGAGATCGACCAGCAGGTCGATGCGGTGGCGCTGCACCTTGGGCAGCGCGACGGCCACCGTGTCCTCGCGGTAGAACTGCACCTGCGGCGTGCCCAGGAACGGATGCAGGCTGGCATCCAGCTTCACGTCGGCCGGGGCAATCACCGCGACCTTGAACAGCGGCTGGCCGGGGCCGGAAAACACGAAGGCCAGACCGGCGACCATCAGGATCGGAAACACCAGGTTCCAGCCCAGCGACGAACGATCGCGCACGAATTCCAGGCTGCGCGCCCAGGTGGCGGCGGCGATGCGGCGAACCATGTCCTTCATTCCCGCAGGCCTCGTCCGGTCAGTTCGATGAACAGGTCTTCGAGCGCGCGCGGCCGGATGCGCAGCTGCGCCAGCGACACGCCCTGCGCCAGCAATGCAGCGACCGCCGCGTTGACGTCCGGCGTCTGGATTTCCACGGTGTCACCCTGGGCGACGCCGCACAAACCGGCAGCCGCCAGCCGCGCAGCCTCGGCAGCCGGCAGTTCCAGCACCGAATCGTTGAAGTGCTCGGCCAGCAGCTGGCCCGGCGCGCCCCGGGCGATGATCCGGCCGCGATCGACGATGACGATCTCGTCGCACAGCCGCTGCGCTTCTTCCATGTAGTGCGTGGTCAGCACGATGGTCTTGCCGGCCGCCTTGATGTCGGTGACCAGGTCCCAGAAATTGCGCCGCGCCTGCGGGTCGAGGCCGGTGGTCGGCTCGTCGAGGAACAGCAGCTCCGGATCGTTGACCAGCGCGATCGCCAGCAGCAGCCGCTGGCGCTGGCCACCGCTGAGCTTCTTGGAATCGCGGTCGAGGAATTCCTCCAGCCGGCACAGCGCGATCAGTTCCTCGATCGGCCGCCGCACCGGATACAGCGCGCTGAAGAAGCGCAGGTTCTCGATCACCGTCAGGTGATCCTGCAGGGCGGTCGACTGGAACTGGATGCCGACCCGTTCGCGGTAGCGCGGCCCGAGCGGCTCGCCCCGGTACCGCACCGTGCCGGCGGTCGGCTTCAGCAGCCCTTCGCAGATCTCGATGGTGGTGCTCTTGCCCGCCCCGTTCGGGCCCAGCAGGCCGAAGCAGGTGCCGGCGAGCACCTCGAAACTCAGGCCGTCGACGGCCTTCACCTGCTTGAAATGCTTGACCAGATCGCGGACTTCGAGGACTGGCGGGGCGGCGGGATTCGTCATGCCGCGCAGTCTGCCGCAAGGCGATCCGCAGCGCCGGTAACGGCGATTTTCTGGCCCGGATTTGCCATTGCCGGCGCCGCTGGCGACGGCGATCCTGCACGGACAAGAACCATCTCGAGGAGACACCGATGCTTCGATCCCGCTGCCGGACCGCCGCGCTGGCCGCGCTGCTGCCGCTCGCCGCCGCTGCCGTGCCGGAAGGCCCGTCCTACCCGTCCGCCGCCTGGACGGCGCGCGAGACCGCCAACTACGCCAAGGTGCTGGAAGCGCCGACCGAACAGGTCGCCAACCCGGCGTTCATGCTGCGCCTCGGCACCCAGAGCACGCTGAACACCAGCAGCCTGCTGCTGCGGGATCTCCTCGACCCGAGCTGGGCGCTGGCCTATACGCCAGCGCAGGCGGCCGCGGTGGAGGCGCTGCGCGGGCCGAACCCGGTGCTGAAGACGCTCGACGAGATCACCGCGCTGATCCGCAACGATCCGGCCGCCTCGCTGCAGCTGCCGCTCGGCGTGCCGGTGGCGCTGCCGCTGTGCTCGAGCTACGCCGGACCCTGCGCCGGCGATCCCTACCGATGGCCGTCGGTCGATCCGTTCTACACGCTCGAGGCGGTGGTCGAACCGGTGGTGTTCTACGACGCCGGCTGCGCCCGGCTGTCCGGCCGCGTCTGGAAGCCGCGCCAGCTGCTCGGCCAGCGGCGGCTGCCGGGCATCGTCATCGAGAACGGTTCGGTACAGGCGCCGGAAACCGCGTACTGGTGGATGGCCCAGGCGCTGGTGCGCGCCGGCTATACGGTGCTGACCTTCGATCCGCGCGGCCAGGGGCGCTCCGATTTCGCGACGCCGACCCTTCAGCAGGGCACCAACATCAACCCCAGCGTGTTCTGGACCGGCCTGGTCAACGCCATCGATTTCATGCGCTCCCGCCCCGGCCGGCCGTATCCGCACGAAGCCCGCTGCGCCGGCACCTACCCGACCCGCACCGCCGCGTTCAACCCGCTCCACGCCGCGCTCGATCTCGACCGCTTCGGCATCGTCGGCCATTCGCTCGGCGCGATCGGCGTGTCGGTCGTGCAGGGCTACGGCGCACCCGGCGCCGACCGCTGGCCGGGGCTGATCGATGCCCGCAACCCGGTCGATGTCGCGGTTGCCTGGGACGGCCTGATCTCCCCGGCCGACGGCACGCCGGGCGGCGCTGGCGGTGCGCTGTTCGAACGGCTGCCGCAGTTGCTGACCACGGCACTGGTCGATCAGGTGATCACCCGCGACGAGCCGCGCTGGCGGCCGCGCGTGCCGACCATGGGCCAGTCCTCGGAGTACGGCATCGCGCCGCTGCCGCTGCTCGCGCCGCCGGACCCGGACGCGCATACCACCGGCTTCGCCGCCTGGAAGGCGGCCGGCATCCCGAGCTACGAGCTGACCATTCGCGGTAGCTCGCATTTCGAATGGAGCCTGATCCCGACCTTCCCGACCACCAGCTGGTGTCCGAGCACGCTGGGCGGCCGCTGCAACGGCGGCTGGGGCCGGCCGATGGCCGAGCACTACACGCTGGCCTGGCTCGACCGCTGGCTGAAGCTGCCGACCGAAGCCGGCTACGCGACGGCCGATGCCCGCCTGCTGGCCGATGCCGACTGGCGCGATCGCACCAGCTTCCACTTCCGTTCGGCCCGCAGCTTCGTCACCCGCAGCGGCCAGCGGAAGGTCTGCAGCGACATCCGCGCCGGCTGCCGCTGAGCCGGGAAACACGGGGAAGCGCGGCCGAGGCGCCAGGCCGTTCGCTGAGAATCCCGCCGAAGTGCCGTTGCCGGCACTTCGGCGGACGCGCTCATTTCTTCTTGCCGGGGCTCGTCTGGGCGCGCATCCGCACCAGGTCGATCAGATCCTCGCGGCGATAGATCGCCAGCTTCCGGTAGATGCGGGTGGTGTGGTTGGCGACGGTCGACACCGCGATACCGTACTGGCGGGCGATCGACTTCAGCGTCTTGCCGTTGCCGAGCGCACGGGCGATTTCCTGCTCGCGCGGCGACAGCGAATCCAGCGGCAGCGGCTTGCGCGCATAGATCAGGTACAGCTGGCCGGAGCGGCGCACACGCAAGTGCAGCGGGCCGTGCACGAACTCGCCGCCTTCCTCGCCGAGCACCGCTTCCGGCAGATCGAACGGCAGCCGCACCATCGGCGTCTCGGCCGCGTGATCGAGCATCTCCAGGAAGCGTTCGCTGGCGGCGAACAGCGTGCCTTCGGAATCGGCCATCGCCGCCGAGCCGCGATTGGCGCGGCCCATTGCCTGCAGCCAGTCGTCGCGACGGATGAACTGATGCAGCGCCAGCGCACCGGCCTCGACCAGATGGGCCAGGATCCGGCGCAGGGTTTCCGCAGACACCAGCTTGCGATCGAGCGGGAACTGCAGCAGCACCGTGCTGACGATGCCGCCGTCACGATGGGCGTAGTGCACGGCGAGGCCGTTGTGGCCGCGCACCGGCACTTCGATCACCGCTTCCTGACGACCGGTCTGGAACACCAGCGCATCGAGCGCCTCGACGGTGACATGCGGCGTCGGATGCTGGGTCAGCTCGCCACCGCGGGTGCCGATACCGCGCGACCACCAGGCCGCCGAGCTGGCGCCCAGCCGTTCGCAGACCTTCGCCAGCGCCTTGCCACGGTAGTCCTGCCATTCGTCGTCGACCGCGCTGCGGTAGAGGCCGTGAATCAGTTCGTCGGTCGAGTCCATCGTCTCAGCGAATCCTGCTGGTTCGTTTTATAGGTGTGATGCAACGGCCGGTGGAGGCACGCGGCGTTGACGCGTCATGCGCTGATCGAAGCATCCGCGTTATCGCCACGCCTGCGCAAGTGGTGGCCGGCGCAGGGGCGAACCCGCAGATCGGCAGCCGCAGCCGGCCGGATCAAGCCCGCATTCGGGCATGCTGCGCGCCGACCTGCCCCGCGCCGCGTACCCGCCCGTGACTCCCGATCTGTTCGATGCCCTGCACGCTGCCCTGGCCCGCCTGCCGGTCTTGCCGGGCAGCTTCAATCCGTGGCTAAACGCCAACGCCGACGATGCGGCCGACAACGGACCCGCGCGCCGGCGGGCTCATCTGCGCGCCCACGCGACGCGGCCGGGCCTGCGGCTGGTGCTGATCGGCGAGGCGGCGGGCTACCAGGGCTGCCGGATCTCGGGCATCCCGTTCACCTCCGAAGCGCTGCTGATCGACGGCAGCATTCCCGGCATCGCGGCCACGCCACGGCTGTCGACCCGACCTCGGCCGTGGAGCGAGCCGTCGGCGCGGGTGGTCTGGCGCACGCTGTACGAGCAGCAGCTGGCCGACTGCACGTTCCTGTGGAATGCCTTTCCGCTGCATCCGCACGAGCCCGACCGGCCGCATTCCAATCGCACGCCGAGCCGCACCGAACTGGCCGCCGGCGAACCGGTGCTGGCGGCGTTGCGAACCGCGCTGCCGGACGCCCTGCTGGCGGCGGTCGGCAACAAGTCGTCGGAGGCGCTGACCCGGCTCGGCTACGCGCACGTGGCGCTGCGCCACCCGGCCTATGGCGGGGTCAACGAATTCGTCGCCGGCGTCGGGCAGCTGGCCTTGCGTCTGCGATCGGAGCGGCCCGGCCGCTGAAACGCAGTAGCCGCCGCGCGGAAAACGATCAGGCCAGCTTGCGCAGCCCGCGGCCGATCGCCAGCTGCAGCAGCTGCTTGACCAGCGCCGCCGCCCCCGGCACGGCGGCCGTGAACTCGATCCGCCAGTGCACCTGGCTGCCGCCGCCGGGCAGCGCCTTGAACACCAGCCGGCCGTGGTGGTTCTTCAGCGGCCAGCCGCCACGGGTGATCTTGTAGTCGATCGACTTGTCGACCACTGCGCCGACTACGGTTTCCTCGATCGCCAGCGGACCCATGCCGATGCGGCGCACCGAACCGATGCCGTTGGGCGCCGACTTGCCGTCCTGGATGCGCTTGACCGGCACGCCCAGCACGCTGCCCAGCCGGTCGTGATCGGCCAGCGCCGCGTACAGGTCGGCAACGGCGCGGGACGATTCCTGGGTGATCTGGACAATCTGCATCGATGAACCTCGGCAGCGGAAAATGGAAAGAGACTGCAGCCTACAATGCCGCAGCGCAACAATGCCGATTTCCCCGCTGCCGGCGACCCCGCCTTACTTCTTGGCCGGCGCCGCGCCGGACACCGTCACGGTGATCTTTTCCGACTGCAGGCTCGGGTTGAAGGCCTGCTGCTTCCAGTCGGCGAACAGCAGCTGCAGCGTGTGGCTGCCCGGCGTCAGAGTCAGCGCGGTTTCGGTCTGGCCCTTGTCGAAATGGATGATCTTCGGGTTGTCGAGCGGCAGCGCCAGCGTGGCGTCGAACTGCGGATCGTCAACCAGCAGCACGTGGTGGCCGGTGTCGGCGCTCTGCACGCCCGGCGGCGACACGCCGGCGCCCTTCAGGCCGAACTGGACCAGCACCGGGCTGGCCACGGTGGCGCCGGTCTTCAGGTTGATGAAGTAGACCGAGGCGCCGGCCGGCGCCGGATTGGCGAGGCCCAGCGACTGTTCGACCTTGGCGCCGGCCTGCTGCTTGGCAGCGTCCTTCAGATCCTTCTTCCAGTCGGCAAGCGCCACGCCGGTGGCGGCGACAAACGTCAGAGCAACAAGAACTGCGCGCATCGGGAGATTCCTGGTCGGTGGTGAAATGGGGTGCTGTGGTCAGCGGCGGCAGTCTGCGCGGCAGCGGCTGAAAGCCGGCTGAACGCGTCGATGGTAGCGCGGCCGGATGATGCTTCGACGACCTCGGAAACGGGCGCGGCCGCGAATGACGGATCGCGCCCGGCGCGGCACACTCGCGGCTCCATCCCGTCCACCGGAAGCCGCCCGATGTCGACCGCCGCCGCTGCGCCGCTGTATCGCCTGTTCCACTCGCCGGGCGCCTGCTCGCTGGCGCCGCACATCGTGCTGGAACTGCTGGCCGAGACGCACGGCGTCCGCTACGAGCCGGTGCGGGTGGTGATTGCCGACGGCGCCAACCGCAAGCCGGAGTACCTGACGATCAATCCGCGCGGCCGGGTACCGGCGCTGGCCTTCCGCGACGCCGGCGGCGCCGAGCAGATCCTGACCGAATCAACCGCGATCCTGCTGTTCCTGGCCAGCCGCCATCCGGAAGCGGGCCTGGCGCCGACCGATCCGGTCGCCGCGATCCGGGTCGTCGAATTCCTCAGCTGGCTGGCCACCACCATGCACCAGACCGGCGTGCGGACCGTGTTCCGGCCCGAGCGCTTCACCACCGGCACCGACAAGGCCGCCCACGAAGGCATCGCCGAGCAGGGCCGGATCACCGTGCGTACCGGCTACGCCGAGCTAGAAGCCAGCCTGGCCGGCCGGCGCTACGCGCTGGGCGAAACCTTCAGCCTGGTCGACGCGATGCTGGTCGTGCATTACCGCTGGGGCAACCGCTGCGGCATCGACATGCGCCATGACTACCCGCGCTTCGCCGCGCTGGTCGACCGGCTGCGGGCGATCCCGGCCGTGGCCCGGGTGATCGCCCGCGAAGGCATCCAGGTCGACTGAGGTGCTGCGCGTGCGGCCTCAGTCCTTCGGCTGCGGCACCACGCGCAGGTACGGCTTGAGCGTCTTCCAGCCGTCCGGGAACAGCTTGGCGGCGTCCTCGTTCTTCAGCGCCGGCACGATGATCACGTCCTCGCCCTGCTGCCAGTTCACCGGCGTGGCGACCTTGTGGCGGTCGGTCAGCTGCAAGCTGTCGATGACCCGCAGGATCTCGTCGAAATTGCGGCCGGTCGAGGCCGGATAGGTCAGGCTCAGGCGCAGCTTCTTGTTCGGGTCGATGACGAACACGCTGCGCACAGTGAAAGTGTCGCTGGCGTTCGGGTGAATCATGTCGTAGAGGTCTGCCACCTTGCGGTCGGCGTCGGCGATCAGCGGAAAGTTCAGCGCCGCGCCCTGGGTTTCCTCGATGTCCTTGGCCCAGCCGTGATGGTCTTCGAGCTTGTCGACCGACAGGCCGATCGCCTTGACGTTGCGGCGCTCGAACTCCGGCTTCAGCTTCGCCGTGTAGCCGAGTTCGGTGGTGCACACCGGCGTGTAGTTCTTCGGATGGCTGAACAGCACGCCCCAAGACGTGCCCAGCCAGTCGTGGAAGCGGATCGGGCCTTCGGTGGTGTCGGCGGTGAAGTCCGGGACGATGTCGCCCAGTCGCAAAGTCATGTTCGTTCTCCAGTCTCGTGCAGCGGGGTCGACATGATGCGCGCGCCGGCCGGCCGATCAATGGCCGGGCCAATCACCGTTTTTCATGTCCTTGGAACCTTTTCGGACGGCCTGCGGCGGCCGGCCCGGACGCTTCAGGCTTCGGCCAGCCCCGAGGCCGGATGGCGGCGCACCAGCTTGGCCGACTTGTAGGCGAAGCGCAGCGTCAGGCCGAGCGCCGCCGCCGCCAGTCCGGCGGTCAGCCCCCACCACAGGCCGTCCGGACCCAGCTGGCGCTGGAACGCCAGCCACCATGCCACTGGCATGCCGATGCCCCAGTACGAGACCAGGGTCAGCAGCATCGGCATCCGGGTGTCCTTGAGCCCGCGCAGCGCGCCATTGGCGGTGGCCTGCACGCCGTCGAACAGCTGGAACGCCGCCGAGATCAGCAGGAAGCCGCCGGCCTGCGCGGCGATCACCGGATCGGCGGTGTAGACGCTGATGATCAGGCCCGTGAACAGCAGCATGATCGCTGCGTTCGAGGCCGCATTCAGCGTGCCCAGCCCGAGCCCGACCAGGCCGCGCCAGCGCGCGGCGGCGTGGTCACCGGCGCCGGCGGCATGGCCGACCCGCACGGTGGTCGCCATGCCGACGCCGAGCGGGATCATGAACACCAGCGACGAGAAATTGATCGCCACCTGGTACGAGGCCACCGTGGCTTCGCCGAAGCGCGCCATCAGCAAGGCCATCAGCACGAACAGGCCGCCCTCGGCAGTGATGATCGCGGCGATCGGCAGGCCCAGCCGGAGGATCTCGCGGCCGCCCTCGCCGGCTGCCGCGCGCGGGTCGCGCGAAGCCTGCATCGCCTCGCGCAGCACCGGCACCCGGCGGTACTGCAGGCCGAGCACGGCCACCATCAGGGCGGTCGCCAAAGTCGAGGCCAGCCCCAGCCCGTTGATGCCGAGCGCCGGCAGGCCGGCATGGCCGAACACCAGCAGCCAGCCGAACAGCGCGTTGGCGGCCAGGCCGGTCAGCCCGGCGATGACGATCGGCCGTACCTGGCCGAGCCCTTCGGCGGCAAAGCGCAGCACGAACCACAGCGCGGTCATGAAGCCGGCCATCGAGAACCAGCGCAGGAAGCCGATGGCGTCGGCGGTGGTGTCGGCCGACAGGTTCAGCTGGCGCAGCACGGTCGGCCCGGCCAGGTTCAGCAGGCCGGTCCACAGCAGGCCGGCGATCACGCCGAAACGCTGCGAGCGGCGCAGGAAGCCGCCAATCTCGGCCGCCGGCCGCTGCGCGCCGAACAGCTGCGCGGCGATCGGCGAGCAGGCCATCAGCAGGCCCATGAAGAAGATCAGGAACAGGTTGTAGACATTGACCGCGACCGCCACCGCCGCCAGCGCACGCGGGCCGAGCTGGCCGGCGTAGAGCGTGTCGATGGTGCCCATGCCGACGGCAGCGATCTGCGCCGCGATCAGCGGCAGGGCCAGACGAAGATTGGCTTTCGCTTCGTCGCGAAAGGCCGGCGGAAGAAGACGGGACATGGTTGCATCCGGGTTCCGGGCACGGCCGGGAAGGTGATCTCCCGAGGCCGGGCCGGCGGGAAAGGCCGCGCATTGTGCGCTCGCCGACGGCGGCCTTCCAGCCGCCGGCCACCCGGCCGGCACCGATCGCGCCATTGATCGAGACAGCAGCGCCGCCGCCTGTGCATCATCTGCCGTCCCCGTCGCTCCGCCCCGTCTTGAACCTTCCCGAAACCCAGTTCGCCGCGCTTGGCGATGACCGCGTGGCCTACCAGACCCTCGGGCCGCCGCCCGGCGTCGACGGCCGCGACCTGGTCCACACCACCGGCGTCTGGAGCCATCTCGACATCTTCTGGGAAGAGCCGGCCGCGGCCCGCTCGATGCGCCGGCTGGCCAGCTTCGCGCGGCTGATCCGCTTCGACCGGCGCGGCTGCGGGTTGTCCGACGCCCGGCCGCTCGATGGCGGCTCGATGGTCGACCACTGGTGCGAGGACCTGCTCGCCGTGCTCGATGCCTGCGCGTCGAAGCAGACCGTGCTGATGGGCAACATCGACGCCGGCCCGCTGCTGCTGGAATTCACCCGGCGTCATCCGGCGCGGGTGTCCGGGCTGATCTTCGTGTTCACCAGCGCCTGCTTCGCCCAGCGCCCGGACTACCCGCAAGGCCACCCGGCGGAAGTCGGCGAAGCGCTGATCGAGATGATCGCCCAGGGCTGGGGCCGCACCGAGTTTGCCGCCCGCTTCGACCCCAGCCAGGCCGACAACCCGACGACCCTGCGCTGGTACACCAAGCTGCACCGGGCCATGGCCAGCCCGCGCGCGGTGGTCGAGAACCTGCAGATCTCGGCCAGCCTCGATGCCCGCCACATCCTGCCGACGGTCGCCGTGCCGGCGCTGTCGATCGGCCGCCGCGACCTGGGCATTTTCCCGGCCGCGCAAAGCCGCTACATCGCCGATCACATCCCCGGCGCGCGCTACCTGGAATTCCCCGGCAGCGATGCCGACATGCTCTGGGAGAGCAGCGAGGAGATCCACGCCGCGATCGAGGAGTTCATGACCGGCCGCCGGCCGGTGGCCAGCACCGAACGGGCGTTAGCCACGCTGCTGTTCACCGACATCGTCGATTCGACCAAGCAGCTGGCCCGGCTCGGCGACACCGTCTGGCGCGACCGGCTCGACCAGCACGACCGCGCCGTGCGTGCGGCGATCGAGGCCCACGGCGGCCGGCTGGTCGATTCCGCCGGCGACGGCACGCTGGCGATGTTCCCGATGCCCGGGGCGGCGATCGACTGCGCGCAGTCGCTGCCGCCGACGATGGCGCGGCTCGGGCTCGACATCCGTGTCGGCCTGCATATCGGCGAAGTGGAACTGCGCGAAGCCGGCCGCATCGGCGGCATGGCGGTGCACATTGGTGCGCGCGTGCTCGGGCTGGCCGACGCTGGCGAGGTGCTGGTGTCGCGCACCCTGCGCGATGTCGTGATCGGCGGCCGCTACGAATTCAAGGAGCGCGGCGTGCACACGCTGAAAGGCGTGCCGAGCAAATGGCCGCTGTACGCCGTGGAGCCACCCGACGACGGCGACGAGGCCGACGGCGGCAGCCTGCGCGAGCGGCTGCGCAGCCTGCGGCGCTGAAACGCCGCAGGCTGCCGGTGCCTCAGCCCTTAGGGCTAGGCCTTGGCCTTGGCCTGATTGGCGACCGCTTCAGCGGCCGCCTTGGCGGCTTCCGGATCGCCCAGATAGCGGTGGCTGATGACCTTCAGCTGCTCGTCCAGCTCGAACAGCAGCGGGATGCCGGTCGGGATGTTGATTTCCAGGATCTCCGCCTCGCTGGCGCCGGTCAGGTACTTGTACAGCGCGCGCAGGGAGTTGCCGTGCGCGGCGACCAGCACGGTCTGGCCGGCCTTGAGCTGCGGCGCGATGGCGTCGTGCCAGTACGGCAGCACGCGGTCGAGCGTGGTGGCCAGCGATTCGGTGCCCGGCAGCGCGTTGATGTCGAGCTTGGCGTAGCGGGCGTCGTTGGCCGGGTGACCGGGATCATCGAGCGTCATCGACGGCGGCGGAATGTCGTAGCTGCGGCGCCAGACCTTGACCTGCGCCTCGCCGTGCTTGGCGGTGGTCTCGGCCTTGTCGAGGCCCTGCAGCGCGCCGTAGTGGCGCTCGTTCAGGCGCCAGGTCTTGGTGACCGGAATCCACTGCTGGTCCATCGCATCGAGCGCGGTGTTCAGCGTGCGGATCGCGCGCTTCAGCACCGAGGTATGGGCGCAGTCGAACTTCAGGCCTTCGGCCAGCATCAGTTCGCCGCCGGCGCGGGCTTCGGCGCGGCCCTGTTCGGTGAGGTCGACGTCGACCCAGCCGGTGAAGCGGTTTTCAAGATTCCACTGGCTCTGGCCGTGGCGCAGCAGCACGAGTTTGCGAGTCATGTCTGACGAAGCTCTGGGTGAGGGTTGCGGGAACGACAGGGCCTGACGATCAGCCCTGCAGGTAATGGTTCTTGACGCGGACGTAATGCTCGGCGGAGTAGCGCAGGTTGAAGATTTCCTGCTCGGTCAGCTTGCGGGCCGCGACCGCCGGGCTGCCGCGGTACAGCCAGCCGGATTCCAGCCGCTTGCCGGGCGACACCAGGCTGCCGGCGGCCAGCAGCACGTCGTCCTCGATCACCGCGCGGTCGAGCACCTTGGCACCCATGCCGATCAGGCAGCGGTGGCCGACGGTGCAGCCGTGCAGGATCGCCTGATGGCCGATGGTCACGTCGTCGCCGATGATCAGGCCCATGCCGCCGGGCAGCAGCGGGCCGTCGTGGGTGACATGCAGTATGGCGCCGTCCTGCACATTGCTGCGGTGGCCGATGCGGATGAAGTTGACGTCGCCGCGGACCACCGCCATCGGCCAGATCGAGACATCGTCGCCAGTCTCGACATCGCCGATCACGCAGGCCTGTTCGTCGACATAGGCCTGGTTGCCCAGTCGCGGCAAACGGCCGCGGTAGGCGCGGATCACGGCGTCGGGACGATCGTCTGCAGGCCGCCCGGGGCCGGCGGCGGCACCGGCTTGGCGGCGGCGCTGGTGGTCCGCTTGACGAAGTCGTTGATGTAGAACGCCACGTCGCTCTGGCCAACGGCGATCTGCACGATCGACGAGGTGGCGACCGAGGCGATGATCTTGCGGTGGCTCATCTTCGGGTAGATCACCGTTTCCACCGGGCCGTTGGCCTGCTGGATGCGCGCCGCGAGGCTTTCGGTATTCCGGACCAGCACGATCTCGTCGTCCTGCCCGTGCATCAGCAGCATCGGCGGGTTCTTGCCGTCCGGGTACAGCACCGGCTGGGTCTGGTCGTAGTTTTCCGGGGCGCCGAAGATGTCGCGGAGGTCCGGATCGGTGATCGGCAGGAAGTCGTAGGGGCCGGCCAGGCCGATGGTGCCGCGCAGCCAGGTGCGATCGCCGCCGACCGCCTTCAGCAGCTCCGGATTCAGGGTCAGCATCGCCGCGTTGTAGGCGCCGGAGGAATGGCCGAGCAGCACGATCTTGCCGGGATCGCCGCCGTACTGGGTCACCTGGTCGCGCACCCAGCGCACGGCGCGGGCGTTGTCCTGCAGGAACTTCGGATAGCGCACCTGCGGGTACTGCCGGAAGTCCGGAATCACCGCCACCATGCCGCGCGCGGCCAGCGCCTGACCGACGAACTTGTAGTCCTCCTTCTTGCCTTCGGACCAGCGGCCGCCATGGAAGAAGATCACCACCGGCGCGCCGCTGGCGCCGGCCGGGCTGTAGATGTCCAGCTTGAGCCCGGTGGTGGAGTCGAACACGATGTTCGACGACAGGCCGTAGCCTTTCTCCGAGGTCAGGTCGTTGACGATCTGCTGGCCGGAGCAGGCGCTCAGCAGCAGGGCGACGAACAGCAACAGAAACTTGCGCACGGTGGACATTCTCGTGTTCGGGGGATGTGACGGCGAGCCGCATGATACCGCGCCCGCCTGCCGGCTCCGGTGGCGGCGATGCCCCGGACAGCCGGTATCGACACCATTGGCAGGTTCAATTTTGGCGTCGCCGGAGCCCGTGCGACGATGCGCCTCGAAATCCGGCCGCCCGCCCCCATCACCGTTTCACGCTCCCGTCCGCTTGCCGAACCTGCAATGACCAATCCCCTGCTCGCTCCTGCCGAACCGAACACCCTGCCGGCGTTCTCGTCGATCCTGCCGGAACACGCCGAACCGGCGATCGACGCCGTGCTGGCCGACAACCAGGCCGCGCTGGATGCGCTGCTGGCCAGCGACACGCCGCCAAGCTGGGAAACGCTGATCGAGCCGCAGGAGGATTTCAGCGATCGCCTCGGCCGCGCCTGGGGGCCGGTGCAGCACCTGTTCGGCGTCAACTCGACGGCCGGCTGGCGCAAGGCCTTCAATGCCGTGCAGCCGAAGATCACCGAATACGGGCTGGCGCTGTCGCAGAACGAAGCGCTGTACCGCGCCTATGAACGCCTGGCCGCCAGCCCGGCCGCCGCGTCGTTCTCGCCGACCCGCCGCAAGGTGCTGAGCGATGCGATCCGCGATTTCAAGCTGTCCGGCATCGCCCTGCCGCCGGAGCAGAAGGCGCGCTTCAAGGCCATTGCGCTGCGGTTGTCGGAGATCCAGACCAAGTTCGAAGAGAACCTGATGGATGCCGTGCAGGCCTGGTCCAGGCACATCACCGACGAATCCCTGCTTGCCGGCATGACCGTCGAGGGCAAGGCGCAGGCGGCCGGCAAGGCGAAGGCCAAGGACCTGGACGGCTGGCTGCTGACCCTCGATTTCCCGAGTTTCGACGCGGTGATTTCCTATGCCGACAACCGCGATCTGCGCTTCGAGCTGTACCAGGCCTACGCAACCCGCGCCTCCGAACTCGGCCCGCAGGGCGGGCAGTTCGACAACACGCCGCTGATGCAGGAAATCATCAGCCTGCGCGACGAGCAGGCGCGGCTGCTCGGCTTCGGCAACTTCGCCGAGTACTCGCTGGCGACCAAGATGGCCGAGTCGCCGGACGCCGTCGAACGCTTCCTGCTCGAACTCTCGGCCAAGGCGCGGCCGTTCGCGCAGGCTGAACTCGACGAACTGCGCGCCTTCGCCCGGGAGCGCGACGGCCTGACCGATCTCGCGCCCTGGGACACCGCCTACTACTCGGAAAAGCTCAAGGAAAGGAAGCTCGGCTATTCGGAAGAAGAACTGCGCCCGTACTTCCCTGCGCCGCAGGTGATCCGCGGCATGTTCGAAGTGGTCGAGCGCATGTACGGCGTCACCATCGAGGAAGCCCCCGGCATCGAGACCTGGCACAAGGACGTCAGTACCTGGCGGCTGGCCGAGGCCGACGGCACCGAGATCGGCCTGTTCTATCTCGATCCGTTCGCGCGCACCGACAAGCGCGGCGGTGCCTGGATGGACGAATGCCTGGTCCGCCGCCGCACCGCCACCGGGCTGCAGCGGCCGGTCGCCTACCTGACCTGCAACTTCACGCCGCCGCTCGATGGCCAGCCGGCGCTGCTGACGCACGACGAGGTGCTGACCCTGTTCCACGAGTTCGGCCACGGCCTGCATCACCTGCTGACCCGGGTCGACGAGGCCTCGGTGTCCGGTATCCGGGGTGTGGCCTGGGACGCGGTGGAGCTGCCGAGCCAGTTCATGGAGAACTGGGCCTACGACCGCGCCACGCTGAACGGCTTTGCCCGCCACTGGCAGACCGGCGCGGTGATTCCCGATGCGCTGCTCGCCAAGCTCCAGGCCGGGCGCGGCTTCCAGGCCGGCTTGCAGACCCTGCGCCAGATCGAGTTCGCATTGTTCGACCTGCGCCTGCACCGCGATACCGCCGACGGCGTATCGATTCTCGACCGGCTGGCGGCGACCCGCGCCAAAGTCAGCGTCTTCCCGCCGCCGGAATGGAACCGGATGCCGAACTCCTTCGGCCACATCTTTGCCGGCGGCTACGCGGCCGGCTACTACAGCTACAAGTGGGCGGAAGTGCTGTCGGCCGATGCTTTCGCGGCGTTCGAGGAATCGGACTTCGCGCCGGAAACCGGCCGCCGCTTCCGCGACACCGTGCTGGCCAATGGCGGCTCGCAGGACGCGATGGACCTGTTCGTCGCCTTCCGAGGCCGCAAGCCGGATGTCGACGCGCTGCTGCGCCACTCCGGTCTGACCGCCTGAAGCCCGCGGCCGAGCACCCGCGCCGGTGCTCGGCCGTTCAGCGACGCTCGATGCGCAGCTCAGCCGGCGCAGCCACCGGCGCGTGGCTGCCGAGGTAGTCGATCAGCGCCTCGCGGTCGAGCCCGAAAGCCTGCCGTTCGGTACCGCTGACGAGCACCGAAAAGCCGTCGCCGCCGCTGGCAAGGAAGCCGTTGACGTTGACCCGGTAGCGGCGCGCCGGGTCGAGCACGATGCCGTCGAGCGTGATCGACGCCGGGTCGATCCGGTCGCCGACCGGTCGATGGGCGTCCCAGGCATAGCAGAAGCCGCGCGACGGCAGCAGCACCATGGCCGTGCCGCGTGGGCGCCACTGCTGCTCCAGCAGCGCCTCGATCTGCGCGCCGCTGAGGCTCATCGTCACCAGATCGCCGCCGAACGGCTGCACGCTGTAGACCTGCCCATAACTGACCGTGCCATCGCCGTCGAGCGGTTTGAGATCGGCGCGGACGCCGCCGGGATTCATGAAGGCGATCTCCGCGCGGGTGTCGGCCGACCGTGCGGCATAGGCCAGCTGGGCATCGGCGATCACCAGGCCCAGCGGCATCTCGCCGGCCTCGTTGCGGCTGCGGGACAACGGCGCCGCGATCCGGCCGACCGGCCGGGAGGTCAGCGGCAGCGCGCGCTGCCGCACGTCGTCGACCAGTACCGCCACGTCGGGCGCCGGCCGGCGCGGCGGGTACTGCTGCGGGGCCTCGTTGCCGGCCAGGTCGTTGACCACCGGCTGGTTGTCGGCGGTGCTCGACAGCACCTCGCCGGTCTGCGGGTCGAGCACCAGATCGATCGCGCTGACGAAGCGGCCGGCGTTGCCGGCGCTGGTCAGCAGCACGGTCCGCGCCGGATCGCGGCTGGCGATCCGGCAGCGGTAGGCCCGGTGCGTATGGCCGCTGACCACCACGTCGACGGCCGGATCGAGCGCCGCAACGATCGGCCCGATGTCGCCGCTGAATCCCGGGCAGGCGGGATCGTTGTAGGCCAGCGGCGGTTCGACCGCGCCGCCTTCGTGGATCAGCACGACGATCGCTTCGATGCCCTGCGCCCGCAGCTGGGCCACTTCGCGGTTGATGGTCTCGGCCTCGTCATCAAAACGCAGGCCGGTGATGCCGGCGCGCGACACCATGTCCGGCGTGCCCTTGAGCGTCAGGCCGATGAAGCCGATCGCCAGCGCACGACCGCCGCCGAGTTCGAAACGCCGGATCGTCGTCGCCGGCAGCAGCGGCTGGCCGCTGGCCACATCGACGACGTTGGCGGCCAGGTACTGGAAGCGGGCGCCGGGAAAGCGGCCGCCGATGCAGGTATCGACGCCGATCTCGCCGTCCGGCGCGCAGCCGCCGCGCTGCATCCGCAGCAGCGCCGCGCGACCGTCGTCGAACTCGTGGTTGCCGACGCTGCTGATGTCGAGGCCGATGGCGTTCAGCACCGTGATCGACGGTTCGTCGTGGAACAGCGCGCTTTCCAGCGGGCTGGCGGAAATGAGATCGCCGGCCGCCACCACGACGCTGCGCGGCTGCTGCGCCTTCAGCTGCGCGACGGCGGTGGCGAGATAGGCCGCGCCGCCCAGTGGCACCTTGACCGGCGTGTCTACCACCGGGCCGGGCAGCGGCGTGGGGCTGTCCGGCGGCAGCAGCTGGCCGTGGAAGTCGTTGATCGCGATCAGCCGCACGGCGACCGGCGCAGCAACGTCCGGTGTGTCCGTCGGCACCACCCGCACGGCGCAGCCGCCGGTCAGCAGCAGCGCCGCCAAGAGCGTTGCGATCAGGCCTCGGGAGACAGCGGGCGGGGTCGGCATGGCGGCGGGCGGAAATCGGCGGGTGGCGAGTCTGCGGCAGCATAGTGCGCGGGACACCGTGGCCGGGCCGCCGGCCGCCGGTTTCACCAATCCGTCATCAAGGTCCCGGATCATGCGCAGGTGGCCGGCGCGGTCGGCACCGCCAATGCTGCGCTGCGGTTAGACGTTCGCCGAAGCCGCGCGATAAACTCGAAACACTTCGTCCGCAGCCCCTTTGCCGCGCCCCGGCGCGCTGCTTGCTTCGGACTCCCGAAACCTGAGATTCCCCCGATGGCCAAGAAAAAGAACTACGAAGAGGCGGCGCTGGCGCCGGTCGCCGAAATCAACATCACGCCGATGGTCGACGTGATGCTGGTGTTGCTGATCATCTTCATGGTGACCTCGCCGCTGATGATGTCGCAGCTGCCGGTGACCCTGCCGAAGGCGAGCTCCACGCCTTCCGAGAATCCGAAGGAACCGACGGTGGTGGAGATCGACGCCGGCGGCAATTACTTCATCACCGCCGACCAGCTGCCGCGCTTCCAGGTGACGCCGGAGCAGCTGCAGCCAGAACTGCTGAAGCTGTCGGCGATCGACCCGGACCAGCTGGTGTTCGTCCAGGGCGACGCCAAGATCGACTACGGCCGGGTCGTCGACCTGATCGGCCTGGTCAGCGCCTCCGGCTTTTCCAAAGTCAGCCTGAAGTCCGCCAAGCTCAGCGGCGGCGCCGAAGGTGGCATCGTGCCGGTGCCCTGAAGCACCTCGCCCGCGCTACGGCGCGGGTTCCAGCCGCAGGATCTGGCCCTGCGGCGAATCGGTGGTGACATACAGCAGGCCGTCCGGTCCCTGACGCACACAGCGGATGCGCGCCTCCAGCTCGGTCAGCAGCGGCTGCTGCGCCACCACCGTGGCGCCATCGAGCGTGATGCGGTTCAGGTAGCCGAACTTCAGCGAACCGACGAACAGGTTGCCGCGCCAGGCGGGGAACCGGTCGGCCGTGTAGAACGCCATGCCGCTCGGCGCGATCGACGGCGTCCAGTAGTGCTGCGGCTGTTCCATGCCGGCACGCTCGACGCCGATGCCGATCGGCTGACCGTCGTAGTTGACACCCCAGGTGATGACCGGCCAGCCGTAGTTCCTGCCGGCTTCGTCGACATTGATCTCGTCGCCGCCCATCGCCCCATGCTCGTGCGTCCACAGCTGGCCGGTCTGCGGGTGGATCGCCGCGCCCTGCATGTTGCGATGGCCGTAGGACCAGATTTCCGGCCGCGCGCCCGCCGTCTTCACGAACGGGTTGTCGACCGGAATCGAGCCGTCCGTGTTGATGCGCACGGTCTTGCCGAAGTCGTTGTCGAGCGTCTGCGCCTGATCCTTGTGCAGGTAGCGGTCGCCCTGGGTGATGAACAGCGTGCCGTCCGGCGCAAAGGCCAGACGCGAACCGAAATGCAGGCCGCCGTCGGCCTTCGGCAGCTGCCGGTAGATCACCTCGACCGCCTCCAGCCGGTCGCCGGCCAAGGTGCCGCGCGCCACCGCCGTGCCGGCCTGACCGTCCGCGCCGGCTTCGGCGTACGAGAGATACACGCGGTGATTGCGCGCGAACGCCGGATCGAGCACGACGTCGAGCAGCCCGCCCTGACGCTCCGCGAACACCTTCGGCACGCCGCGCACCGGCGCCGAAAGGCGACCATCGGCGCCGACGATTCGCAGCCGGCCGGGCCGCTCGGTGACCAGCATTCGCCCGTCGGGGAGGAAGGCCAGGCTCCAGGGAAACTCCAGGCCCTCGGCAACCCGCTTGAGGCGATATGGCAGCGGCTCGTCCGCAGCTTGCACGGCCGGCGGAAGGCCGGTGACCAGCAGCGCGACAACGGCCATCGACAGCAGGACTGGGTTCATGGCGGCACTCGTGACGGAGGCGATATCCGGATGATGCCCGCCGGCGGCACTGCGTGGACCACCGCGCGGGCCGCAGAGGGAAAGGCCTCTGCTAACCTGTCGACGGACGCCGTTTCGCGTCCCCCACCCGCAACGACCGCATGAAATTCTGCTCAAACTGCGGCCACGCCGTGGATCACCGGATCCCGCCTGGCGACCATCTGCCGCGTGCCGTCTGCCCGGCCTGCGACACGATCCACTACCAGAACCCGAAGGTGATCGCCGGCTGCGTGCCGGTCTGGGACGGCAAGGTGCTGATGTGCCGGCGCAACATCGAACCCCGTCTCGGCCTGTGGACCTTCCCGGCCGGCTTCCTCGAGATGAGCGAGACCAGTGCCCAGGGTGCGGCCCGCGAAACGCTGGAGGAATCGCAAGCCGAAGTCGACATCGGCGGCCTGCTGGCGGTGATCAACGTGCCGTACGTGTCGCAGATCTACATGATCTACCGGGGCCAGATGCGCAGCCCGCACCACGCGGTGACCCCGGAAAGCTCGGAAACGCGGCTGATGCGCGAGGACGAGATTCCCTGGGATGACATCGCTTTCCCGACCATCTGGCACAGCCTGCGGTTCTTCTTCGAGGACCGCGCCAAGGGCATCGAAACCATCCACACGCTCGACCTGCTGACCCGCTACGGCCGCCGGCCGGAAGTCACCACCACGCCGGCCGACTGAAAAGCGCCGCCGCGGTCGCGCTCAGCCCGCGTTCAGGCAGGCGGCGTTACGGTGGCGGCCCTGGAATCGCGTTGCCGGCCTCGCCCGCAGCGCTGCTTCCAGCCCCGATCCCAGAACACGGAGACCCCCATGAACCGGAATTTCTTTGCCCCGCTCGCCGCCGCCGTGCTGGCGTTGACCGCCACTGCCGCCGCTGCCGATACCGCCGCCGAGCGGCAGGCCAAGCGCCAGGAAAACCGGGCCGAGCGCCAGGAAGAGCGCCAGGAAAACCGGGCTGACCGGCAGGAGCTGCGCCAGGGCAACCGCGCCGAACGTCAAGAAGAACGCCAGGGCAACCGGGCCGACCGGCAGGAGCTTCGCCAAGACAACCGCGAAGAGCGCCAAGCCGAACGTCAGGGCAATCGCGCCGAACGCCAGGAGCGCCGGCAGAAGAACCGCGCCGAACGCAAGGAATGACCGCCTGAGCTGGGTCTGGCGCCGCGCGGCGCCAGCCACCCGTCTCGCCGCAGGACAAGGACCGCCGCCCGGCGGTCCTTTTTCGTTGGTGGCAGGCGGCGCTCAGCGCGCGTGCCGGAACACGGCGAGGCCGAGGCCGGCGACCACGAACAGCGCGCCGAACACGCGGTTGGTGGTCCGCGCCACCGCCGGGTTCTGCAGCCAGCGCAGCGCCTGCACGCCGAGCGCGGTGTAACCGCTCATGCAGCAGACATCGACGACCAGCATCGTGCTCCAGACGATCGCGAACTGGAGCAGCTGCGGCGCCTGCGGGTCGATGAACTGCGGCAGGACCGACGCCGTGAACAGGATGCCCTTCGGGTTGGTCGAGTTGACGATCAGGCCGCGCAGGAACAGCGCCCGCGCGACCTGGGCATTCGCCGCCTGCGGCGACACGCCGTCGATCACCGCTGCCGGGGCCCGGATCGGCGCCCGCGCCGAGCGCCACTGCTGCACGCCGAGCCAGACCAGATAGCCGGCGCCGAACCACTTGATCGCCGTGAAGGCGCGTGGCGACGCCGCCAGCGCCGCCCCCAGCCCGACGCCGACCACGATCAGCGTCACCGTGGCCCCGGCCTGCAGGCCGGCGATGTTCCACAGCGCCGTGCGGAAGCCGTGCTGCAGCCCGGCGGTCACGCAGGACAGCACGCCCGGGCCGGGCGACAGGCAGATCAGCCAGGCGGCGACCATGAAGGCCAGCCAGGTATCGAGGGTCATGCGATTTCGAAAGGCGCGGTCGAAGTGCCATTGTCACCGGGCGCTGCCGGCGACTGCACATCCCGTGCCTCGCCGCTATCCTTCCCCGGCTTTTTCGCCTATCGAGCCCCCATGCAACTGCACAACACGCTGTCCGGCCGCAAGGAAGCCTTCGTTCCGCTGAACCCCGAGCGGGTGACGATGTACGTCTGCGGGCCGACCGTCTACTCCTTCGCCCATATCGGCAACGCCCGGCCGGCGGTGGTGTTCGACGTGCTGGCGCGGGTGCTGCGCCGCCGCTATCCACGCGTCGACTACACCCGCAACATCACCGACATCGACGACAAGATCAACGCGGCGGCGGCCAAGGAAGGGGTGGAAATCGGCGTCATCACGCGCCGCTATACCGACATCTATCACGAGGATCTCGATGCCCTCGGCGTGCTGCGGCCGACCTACGAGCCGAAGGTCACCGAGCATCTGGCGCACATCATCTCGATGGTCGAGCGGCTGATCGCCAACGGTTCAGCCTATGCCGCGCAGGGCCATGTGCTGTTCAACGTGACGAGCTACGCCGGCTACGGCGAGCTGTCGAAACGCGACCGCCGGGAACTGATCGCCGGTGCCCGCGTCGAGGTCGCCCCGTACAAGAAGGACGCGGGTGATTTCGTGCTGTGGAAGCCGTCGACCGACGACCAGCCGGGCTGGCCGTCACCCTGGGGCCGTGGCCGGCCGGGCTGGCACATCGAATGCTCGGCGATGGCCGAGGCGCTGCTCGGCGAGACCATCGACATCCACGGCGGCGGCCACGACCTGATCTTTCCGCACCACGAGAACGAGCGCGCCCAGTCGACCGCCGCGCATGACGGCAAGGTGTTCGCGCGCTACTGGCTGCACAACGGCTTCCTGACCATGGATGCCGAGAAGATGTCGAAGTCGCTCGGCAACGTGAAGAAGATTCGCGAATTAGTCGAGAATGAGAATGGGCGCGGGGAAGTGGTACGGCTGGCATTGCTTAGCGCTCATTATCGGCAACCGCTCGATTGGAGTGAGAGCCTGCTCTCCTCTTCTCGTGTACGAATCAACAAACTCTACCGAACACTGGAAGATGCCGGCGACGTTCCAGAGTCCAACGCTGTTGCTCCAGACAGTTTTCTAGCCGCATTAGAAGATGACCTGAACACGCCGCTGGCACTTTCTGAGTTATTCCAAATTCGCGACTCCCTGCAGCAAGCCATCCTTAGCCAAGCTAGTGCACAGGTCCGCGCGACGCTTGTGGCGCAACTTCGTGATGCCGCGTCGCTTTTGGGGTTACTTCGTCAGACGCCCGATGCTTGGTTCAAGAGCTTCCAATTGTCTGGAAAAGCAGGTGCTAACCCGACCGCATCCAGCAGCCTGGAAGGCGCTCTCACTGAAGCCGAAATCGAGGCCGCGCTGGCGGCCCGCAGCGCCGCCAAGGCGGCGAAGAACTATGCCGAGGCCGATCGCATCCGCGATGGCCTGAAGGCACGCGGCGTGCTGATCGAAGACAGCAAGGACGGCCAGCGCTGGCGCCGGCTGTGAACCGGCCGGCTGGCGACGAGGCGCTTCCGATCCGGCTGGTCAGGCCTCGAGCCAGTAGCCGCGCGGCCGCTTGCCAATCTCGAAGCGGGCGCGGCGCGGACCGCGCGAGCTGACCTGCTGCCATTCGATCGCGGTGACGTGCAGCGCGATCGCCGCGAAATCGGCCCGCCGACCGGCCTCTGCCAGTCCGTCGACATCGTCGAGGTCGACGTCCGGCGCGGCAGTCGGTGCGGCGGCCGCCAGCGCCCGACGCTGCTGGGCGCGGTGTTCGTCCTGCAGCCGCGTCCATTCGCGATCGGCCAGCGCGTCGTCGACATGGACCGTCGCCTGCGCCTCGATGCGCAGCTGCACGCGGCGGCCGGCATCGAAGATGTGCAGCGAGCAGGCCGGCTGGGCTTTCAACTCCTGCACCTTGCCGCTGCGCCGATCGGCATGCACGAAGACCATCGCGTTGCTGCGCGACACGCCGCGCAGCACCACGGTCCGCACGGCGGGCACGCCGCGCCGCACCGTGGCCAGGGTCGGCGTGTGGGCAGCGGCGAATCGCACCCGGACGCCCTGGGCCAGGATGTCCCAGACATCGTCGAGCAAGTAGTCGAGGAACGCGGCCTCGTCGTCGAAGCGCGACAGCGGCAGGGCTTCGACGACACCCGGCGATGACGACGGCATGGCTTGCAACATGGCGGCACTCCTGTGCGTGGGGCGGCGGGGCTGCGACTGCGTCACGGCGACGATCCGGTCAGCGGGCGGCGTCATGGCGGCATGTCATCCGGTGTCGGCGACGACCTGAGCGCACCATCGCAGACTTGCCGGGACAAATCAATCTTTGTTTATCTTTTATCTACTCTAAATCTTGACAATACCGCTTGATCGACTCATCCTTCGTCCCGTTGCTCCCCTGTAAGCCCACGTATCTTTCAAGCCGGCCTCGCGCCGGCTTTTTTTATGCCCGAGTGCCCGGCCTGACGATCACCGCGAGTCGCCCGGCGCACTTTCAGCCCACCGCCGGCATACCAGATGGCGGCAGCGGCGGCACCGCCACACCCTCGTGCGCCAGCACTTCGCCGAGCACCTGCTCCAGCACCGCCCGGCACTGCGCGGCGGCCGCATACAGCCGCGCGTGGATCAGCACATCGTCCTGGTTGCGGCTTTCGCAGCCGAGGCTGTACTGCTCGAAGGCATCCAGCCGGCCGAGCAGTTCAGCGAGGTGGTTCGGACATTCGCACTGCACCTGCGACGGCATGTCGCGCAGGCTGCGCAGGAAGGCGCGGTCGTAGCGGCGGGCCGGCGCCGGTGCGCGCAGCAGGCGTTCGAGCAGCGACGGGCCGTCGTCCGCCGCACCGGCCGCGAGCCGGCAGACCTGCAGCAGGTGCTGGGCATCGCCTGGCGCGCTGAGCGCAATCACGCCTTCCTGATCCAGCTGCGCCAGCGTCCGCCGCGTCGCATAGCTGTACAGCAGCACCGTGAACTGCGGCTGCACCGCTGCGCGTACACGGCGCAGCGCCTGCACGGCGGCGGTCGTCAGGGTCGGCAGTTCGACCAGCAGGCCATCGGCGTCCGGCAGCGAGGCCGGCAGACTGTCGAGATCGTCGAACACCGCGTCGATGCTCAGCTGTTCGCGATCGGCCAGCGCCGCCAGCCGCGCGGCCAGCAGTTCGCCGATGACGATCATCCGCTGCCGGCCAGACGGCAGCGCCACGGCCCGCTGCGGCAGCGCCTGCACGCGCTCGCGCAGCTGGGCGTCGCCAAGCTGCGCAACGGTGCCGATCTGGAAGCCGGCATCGACCGCCGCCTTCAGCAGCAGCAGCCGGTCGACGTCGGCGCGCGAATACAGCCGGCTGTTACCACTACTGCGCGCCGGCTGCACCGCCTGGTAGCGGAACTCCCAGATGCGGATGGTCGGCACCGGAATGCCGGTCAGCGTCGATACCGCCGCGATGCGGTACTGGCCGCCGTCGGCCGCAGCCGGCGAAACGGGCGCCGGGCCGGGCGCGGGGGTTGGCGTCGGGTGGTCGGACATGGGCGACGTCATCCTTGTTGAATAGGTTTTGAATAATCAAGACTAGCGCCTCCGCTTCCAAAGCGCCACGCGGCGGCGCGGAATTTGCTCGGGCCAGCCCAGGCAAAACAGAACAGGAGCGGACTAGGTGCGTGTCGTGCTGGTTGACGAGGATGCCGGCCGTCTGGCCCTGCTGGACGAAGCGTTGCAGGCAGCCGGCCACCAGGTCGTCGGCCGGCTCGATCCGGCGGCCGATCTCACCGCGGCGGTCGACCGGCTGCAGCCGGACATCGTGCTGATCGATGTCGACAATCCGTCCCGCGACACGCTGGAGTCGCTCGGCCAGATCAGTCGCGAGCGGCCCCGGCCGATCGTGCTGTTCGCCAAGGCCAGCGATCCCGACACCATCCGCCGCGCGGTCGCCGCCGGCGTGTCGGCCTATGTGGTCGACGGCATGAGCCCGGCGCGGCTGGCGCCGGTGATCGAAGTCGCGATCGCCCGCTTCCGCGACTACCAGGCGCTGCGCGAGGAACTCAACAGCACCCGGCTGAGGCTGGCCGACCGCCGCGACATCGAGCGCGCCAAGGGCCTGCTGATGAAGCGCAAGGGCCTTGACGAGGACGCCGCCTTCGCCGCACTCCGCAACCTGGCGATGGACCGCAATCTCCGGCTCGGCGAGGTCGCCCGGTCGCTGATCGCCGCCGCCGAACTGCTATGAGCCGGCCGCGCCTGAACCTCGGCCTGCTGCCGCTGGCCGATGCCGCGCCGCTGTACGTGGCGCGCGAATGCGGCTTCTTCGCTGGCCAGGGGCTCGACGTGCGGCTGTCGGTCGAAACCACCTGGGCCAGCCTGCGCGACAAGCTGGCGGCCAGCCTGCTCGACGCGGCCCAGCTGCTGGCGCCGATGCCGCTGGCGGCGCATCTCGGCGCCGACGGCCTCGGCGTGCCGATCGACACCGCGCTGACCCTGTCGCGCAACGGCAATGCGCTGACCGTGTCGACTGCGCTGTTCGAGCAGCTCGATCAGCCGCCGCCACTGCCGGCGGCAGCCGGCGCAGCGCTGAAGCGGCTGCTGGCGGCCGACCGCGCCGCCGGCCGGCCGAAGCGGGTGTTCGCCCACGTGTTCCCGTTCTCCAGCCACCACTACCTGCTGCGCGCCTGGCTGCTCTCGGCCGGCATCGATCCGGACCGCGAGGTGACGCTTGCCGTCGTGCCGCCGCCGCGCATGCTGGATGCCCTGCGCGCCGGCGAGATCGACGGCTACTGTGCCGGCGCGCCCTGGGGCAGCGCCGCCGAAGCGGCCGGTGCCGGCCAGCGCCTGCTGGCCACCCACCTGATCCGGCCCGGCTGCGCCGAGAAAGTGCTCGCGGTGACGCGCCACTGGGCCGCCAGCCACCGCGAGCAGCATCTGGCGCTGGTCGCCGCGCTGATCGACGCCGGGCGCTGGCTGGAACAGCCGGGCCACCGGCTCGACGCCAGCCAGATGCTTGTCGATGCCCGGCTGATCGACGTGCCGGCGTATTGCGTGCGCGAAGCGCTGCGCGACGACGCCGACGATCCGCGGGCCGCACAGATCGTGTTCGGCGCCAGCGCCAGCGCTTCGCCGCACCACGACGACGCCCGCTGGTTCCTGGCGCAGATGCAACGCTGCGGCCAGGTGCCGGCGGCAGTCGAGGTCGAGGACACCGTGGCGTCCAGCTACCGCCTCGGCCTGCACCGCGCGGCCGCCCTGCGGGCCACCTCGGTGCGCCATCCGGTGCTGCAGTAGCGCGCTGCGGCGGCCTGCGGCCGGCTCAGTCGACCACGGTCAGCGCGATCGACCGCTTCCACGACAATTCGCGGGCCAGGGTACGCGTGGCGCAGGCGCTGCCATCGGCATGCAGCGCCAGCACCCGGTTCAGCCCCAATTCCCGGGCCAGCGCCGGCCAGCGCTCGCGACCGGCGACGAACAGCGCGGCGCCGGCGGCATCGGCCAGCGCGCCGTCGGCGTGCACCACGGTCAGCGCCCGCATACCCTGCACCGGCCAGCCGCTGGCCGGGTCGAGCAGATGCGAATAGCGGCGGCCCTCGAACTCGAAGCCGCGCTGGTCGTCGCCATGGGTGACCACTGAAGCATCACCGGCCTGCAGGCTGGCCAGCACGTAGGCCTGCTCGCCCTGCTCGAACGGGTCGCGCAGGCCGGTGCGCCACGGCCGGTTGTCGCGCGTGCCGCGGGTGGCGACATGGCCGCCGGTATCGATGGAGACATCGCCAAAGCCGGCGGCGCGCAGGCTGTCGATCGCGCGGTCGACGATGTAGCCCTTGCCGAGCGCGCCGAAGTCCCAGCCGGTCTGCGGCGCCGGCCCGTACTGCGGGCCGCCGTCGTAATCCGGAGCCACCGCCAGCGCCGCCCGCAACGCGGCGATCTCGCCAGCATCGGGCGGCGCACTGCGCAGCCGGGCCGGATCGTCGAAGCCCCAGAGCCGCACCAGCGCCGCGACCCGGGGTTCAAACAGACCACCGCTGCTGCGGTGGATTTCCCAGGCCTTGGCGAACAGGCCGTGCAGCGACGGCGGGATGTTCACCACCTGGCCCGCCGCCTGCCGCCGGTTGAGCTGGGCCAGCGCGCCCTCGCCCCAGGCCCAGGCCTCACGGCCGAAGTCGATCAGCAGGTGGCGCGCGCTGTTCATCGCCTGCTCCACCGCCGCCTTCGAACGGCGGTCGGCGGCGACCGTCATCAGCACCTCGGTGCCCATCGCGAGGAAGCGCTGCCGGTAGGTCGTCTGGCGGGCCAGGAAGTGGCTGACGGCGTGCACGCGTGTCGGGAGTCGGACCGGGTACGGCGCGGCCTGGCCTTGGATGGCGGCCATCAGCCGTGCGCCGCGCGTTTGCGGCTCTGCTTGATGCGCCACCACGACCACACACCGCTGATCGACAGCAGCAGCGCCAGCAGACCGACCAGCGTGATGATCCAGGCCCCGACAGGGCCGAACAGCCGGCCGCTGTGCAGATCGATCAGCACCTGCTCGACCAGCACCGACGGCCTGGCGAACTGCTCGATCGCCTTGCGCTGCTCGCTCGGCAGCGGCTTCGGCTGCGACCAACTGACCGACTGCGGCAGCACCGGCGTCCAGCTGATGCCGCCATCGCGGCTTTCGTAGGCATCGAAATCCTGCACGGCGATGCCGCCTTCGGTGGTCCGTCCGATCCGCCGCAGCGACGACACCGGCAGGATCGGCGCGCGCAGCTCGTCGACCCGGGCCCCGTCCGGGCTGGTGATCACCAGGCTGTCGGCGGTGCCGATCACCAGCTGTGTGCCGGTCGGACCGTGGAGTGTCACCAGACCGATCGGCGGCGCGATGCGCGGCTCGACCTCGCGGGCGTCGAGCAGCGTGTTTTCCTTGGTCGCCGCCATCCAGTGGCCGGCCGCCTCGAAGCCCATGCGCGGCGGTTCGGCGTTGAGTCCGTACCAGGCGGTGAGCCAGTTCCAGTTCAGCCGCATGGCATCGAAGCCGAGTTGGTCACTGCGGCTCAGGATGGTGCCGCTGGCGCCAAGCCACAGCACGAACACTGCCGCCGTCAGCCCGACGCGCTGATGCCACTTGCGCAGCAGCGCCGTCAGCGACGGGCGTGCCTTGGCCTTCGCCGGAGCGCTGGGCGCCGCGCGGGCAACGGTTACGGGGATGGCCACCGCCGCTGCTTCAGAAGCGACCGGCGCCTTGTTGTCGACCGTCGATTGAGCGGACATGGTCAGGCCTTCGCGAGCGTGTCGAGCACCAGCGCCGTGGCGGCCATGCGCTGCATCATCTTCACCGACAGCGTGGCACCGGAAATGTTGTCGACATTCTGGTCGAGCGTCGTCCCCGCCAGCTTGCGGCCGCTGAGCTTCTTCAACCACGAACCCTCGGCGACCTGCTCGCCGCGCGATTCGCGATAGATCAGCACCCGGGCGAAATCGATGCTGTGATCCTTGACCACGAAGCCCGAGGTGGTGATCTGGTAGCCCTGTTTGCCGATGTCGTCCAGGATCCAGGCGCTGCGGCCGTTGGCTTTCCAGTAGCGCAGCTGCGACTGCGGATAGGCGCGGCCAAACACGGTGCCGATCTGCGCCTGCATGGCGGCGTCGAGTACCAGCACGCTGGGCGCCGGCGGCGCACCGAAGGCCTCGGCCAGAAAAGCCGCCGGCGTCTGGAACGTGGTCCACAGATCGTCGCCGGCGACGGCGAGCTTCGGCAGCAGCAGCGCACCGAACAGGCCGGCCGCCGATCGGAGCAGGGAGCGCCGTCCGGTGGGCGGCATCGTGCAATCGTGGTCGTGTGGAATGGGCATCGTCATCGGTCTCGGGGCGGTAGGCGGAATGCAGGGTGAAGCGCGGCGGCGACGGCGTCTCCGCCACCGGTCCAGTGCGTTCATGCGCCGGAACTCGTCTTCGAGCCGTGATGAACAGGCAGGATGCCGACAGCCGTCGAGCGGCGACGGGTCGGCATCGTTCAGGCAACCATCTTCGGACTGCGGGCGCTGCAGGGCCGTGGTCATTGATGGCGTCTCGGCAGCACGATCGCGCCGCGAAGACACCATGAATCACCCGGCAGGGAAGCCCGGCGGCGGCCACCGGGGGCCGCCGCCAGGTCCATCACATCGGATCGCGGAAACCGCAATCGCCGGTACTCAGCGCGTGACGATCGAACGCTTGAACGGCGCCAGCGCGGCGATCAGCTGGTTGCAGGTGTGATACGGCGTGCGCAGATCCTCGCAGGCCAGGTAGGCGTCTTCCACGACCGCGTTGAACTGCGTCAGGGTGATGCCCATTTCCTCATGCGCCGCGCTCATGCTGGCGCCCTGATACTCCACGCCCGGCGCGCCCAGCATCACCGCCACCAGCTGCTGGTTGAGCTTGATCTGGCGATCGATCTTGCCGTGCGCCGCGAAGATGTAGTTGATGCGGTTGTCGAGCATGATGTACTTGAACAACGACTCCACCCAACGGTCCATGCCGTACTTGCCGCCGAACTTCTCGTAGGCGTCCGAGGAAATCGGCGGATAGGTCGCCTGCACTTTCCCTTCCGGGGTTTCGGAGCCGGCGAACGCCGACATCGACAGTAGCCCCATCGCACCGGCGGCCAGCAGCTTGTTCAGTGATTTCATGTGCTTTCTCCTGCAATTAGTGAAGACCAACGTAGAACCCGGTTTCGGCCACTTTTAGAAGCTCGCCTGCACCGAGAAGTAAGCACCCGTCTGCTTGGGGGTCAGCGTGATGTTGCCGAGGTTCGCGTACGCGGCGACGAACGACAGATTCTTGCTCGGGAAGTAGGCGAAGAAGACGTCGAACCAATCGCTTTCGCGCTGCGTCAGCGTGTCGTTCAGATTGTTCGCAAGATTTCCGACCGGACCGCCAACTCCGATGTTGTTCAGCGCGCCAGTGATTGAGCCCAGCACCGACGTATCGACGTTGCCGCCGACCGCCACGCCGCGACCATCGGTGTTCTTGCCATGTGCTGCGTACTCGGCGCCGATGGCGATGTTCTTCGCCAGCAAGTAGGCAAACGACACTTCGGGGCGAAACTCGCGCTTGTTCTTGTTCGGCCCGCCGAAGCCGGTCAAGCCGGTCTGGTTGGCTGCCGTGTAGCGCACCGTGACGTTCACCAGCAGGTCGAGCGGGAAGAAGATCTTGGTGATCGCCACATAGGCCTCGAAGTCCTTGGTCTTGTTGGCCAGAAGCGTTTTCATCAGTTCCTGATTGTGGTTGATCTTGTAGAAGCCACCGAGTGCCACCTGCGGCATCAGGCTGTCGGAGTCGTAGATCGACTCGCCGATCACGCGCAGCTTGGCGCCGAAGATATCCATGCGGATCGCCGTGTTGAACGGATCGATGCCACTGTCTTGCACGACGACACCTGCCAGCGTGTTGGTCAGCAGGCCCACGGTGTTGAACGTGCTGCCGGTCGGCAGCAGATCGTAGGCGTACGATAGTTCGAGTCGATCATAGAAGCCGATCGCGGCGCCCAGCGAATTCAGGCTGTAGTTCGGCAGATTCGCGTAGGTGTAGTGGATGCTGCCGTTGATGCCCTGGTTGGTTTCATAACCGGCAATCACGGCCCACGGCGTGATGCCACCGCCCGCCGCACCATCGGTGATGTTGACGCCACTGGTGGCCAGCACCTTGCCTGCATCGTAGATGCCCGCCTGTGCCGGGCTGGAAACTGCCGCGATGCTCGCGCCGAACGCGAGAACTGTGGCTGCCTTGATACCGAATCCCCTGATGTTGCCGTTCATGCTGACTCCTTGATTTTGGATGTGCCCACGGGTGCGCGGCGATTGTTCCGAACCGGAAAAAAGCCAAAAAAAATCCACGCGCAGGCTGCATTGCCTATGCGTGGACTTCGGTGTCCATGGATCCAGACAGCATTGGCTGGGTCCGTTATGTGTACTGCGTAACAAAAGCGACTTCAGTGTTCTAAACAGCAAACCTCATGCCAAACCAATCCAATCATTGATGTCAATCGATATGACGCTTGAAATATCGACGAACGAGACTGAATGCTCAGGGCTGCCGCACGTTGGCAAACTCCAGCGATGCGAATTCCACGGCTGGATGGCCGTGACGCTGCAGCTGCAACCAGCCCAGCGGATCGGCGGCATCGAAAATGGAGCCATCCAGCATCGCATCGGAGCCGAGCATGATCGATCCACCGTCGGTCGACGGGGTCGATGAACCAATATGGCGCGCGCCTTCGGATTTGTACTCGGCGCGCGGGCACGGCTCGCCAACCAGGGCAGCCGCTTCGCGATAGGTTTCGCAGCGATAGACGTCGCTGGCGACATCGGCGAAGTTCGGTGCCATCCAGCACTGCTTCCAGCGCAGCATCTGGAGAATGAACCACACCGCGTGCGACCGCCATGGATAGGTTGCCGCACCACGATGAAACACGATGCCGCCGGTGCGCATGCGCAGCGAGGCGACGATGCTGGCGGCCGGCGCGTTGACCACGCTGTCGCGCACCATCAGCGCCGCAGCCTCCAGCCGGTTCTCCGGCTGGTCGAGCCAGCGCGCCGCTTCGATCATCGCCGCGACCATGGCCCGATGCGTGTTCGGATGCTCGTGCGCCCATTCGCGGGTCACGCCGAGCACCTTTTCGGGGCTGTTGTTCCAGATTTCGTGCTTGCTGGCGACCGCCACGCCGACACCGCGCTGCAGCGCCACTTCATTCCATGGCTCGCCGACGCAGTAGCCGTCGATCCGCCCGGACTCCAGTTCGCTGACCATCTGCGACGGCGGCACCACGCACAGCTGCACATCGTTGTCCGGATCGATATCGGCGCTGGCGAGCCACATGCGCAGCTCGTAGTGATGCGCCGAAAACGGGAAGACATGCGCGAATACCGGGCGCCGTTCACCGCTGGCGCGCTGCTCCTCGATCACCCGGGCCAGCGCGATCGCGGCGGCGCCGGCATCGGCCACATCCGGCAGATGACGGCTCATCCGCGCATGCAGATGCTTGGATACGGTGATCGAGTTGCCATTCAGGCTCATCACCATTGCCGTGACCATCGGCACCGCGAAGCCGTCCAGGCCCAGCGTGGCGGCGATCGGCATCGGCGCCAGCATCTGGCCGCCATCGAGCACGCCGGCGGCGACCTTGTCGCGCAACGCCGCCCAGGCGCGCTCGACGCTCAACTCCACTTCCAGGCCATGCTTCGCGAAGAAGCCATACGAGCGGGCCACCAGCAGCGGCGCGGCATCCACCAGCGGCAGCATGCCGAGGCGGATCCTGCATTTCTCCAGTCCATTGATCATCGTGGCGGCCTCCGTTCGCGCCTACAGCACATCCGACGCGGCCAGCAGCAGGCGCGCGTAGTCGCCGATGCGCTGCTTCCGGTCCATCGCCATCTTGCGGAGCATGCCGTAGGCCTCCTCCTCGTCGATCTTGCGGCGCTTCATCAGCAGGCCCTTGGCCTTCTCGATGTCGCGCTGGTCGGCCAGCCGGGCATTGGCGGCGAGCAGTTCGCGGCTCAACGCCTGATGCACTTCGAAGCGGGCGATGGCGACATCGAGCAGCGCGCTCAGGCGCGTCGGATGCAGGCCATCGACAACATAGGCGCTGACGCCGGCATGAACCGCGCGGTGCGCGGTCTCGGCATCGCTGCGCGCGGCAAACAGCACGATCGGCCGTGGCCGTTCGCGATTGATCTGGCCGAGTGACTCCAGCGTGTCGCGGCTCGGGGCATCGACATCGATGAAGATCACATCCGGCTGGTGCAGGGTCACGCCGGCCAGCAGATCGGCCTGGGCATCCAGCCGAACGACGATGACATGTCCTTCCGCCACCAGCGCCTGCTCCATCATGGCCAGGCGCGTCTGGTCGTCATCGACCAGCATCACTCGCAAACCTCGGTTGGCGTGTTTCATCGCAGCTTTCGTGTCACCACCAGAGCGGTTCCGGATCGGCATGGCAGCCGGCCGCAGGGCCACCGCCGAATCGACCGTAGGGTCCTTCTCCACAGGCATCCTGGACATTGCAAGGTTGACTCCAGCAGCGGCGCTGGCCGCCGGCGAACCGGCGGCCGGCGCGTAAATCACGGCACCACCACCACCGAGCCGAACATCGTCGGGTGGATGCCGCACTTGTACTCGTAGGTTCCGGCCGTGGCGTAGCTGCGGCTGTAGGTTTCGGCCGCCTTCACC
>NZ_JBIMKV010000009.1:107617-163590 GCF_051860985.1 Nevskia sp.
GAAGGTCACCGTATGGGTAACGCGATCGTTGTTGGTCCAGGTCACCGTGCCGCCGGCCTTCACCGTCACCACCTTCGGCGAGTACTCGTAGTCGACGATCGACACCGCCGCCGTGCTGCTGGCGGCCGCTGCCGGTGCAGCGGCGGGCGCGGCGACCGGAGCCGGCTCGGCGGGCACCGATTCCATATGGCCAGTTTCCGGCGGCAAGCGCTCTTCGACCGGCGGCGTCACCACCTCGTCGGGCTTGCCGGCCTGTTCGCTGACCACCCCGCCGGCAGCCGGATCGGCATCGGTCACCGTCAGTTCGACGCGGCGGTTCAGCGCCCGGCCCTCGTCGGTGTCGTTGCTGGCGATCGCGACGATCTTGCCGTAGCCGTTCGAGGTCATCCGCTCCGGCGCGACACCATGTTCGGCGAGATAGGTCTTCACCGAGGCCGCGCGGCGATCCGAGAGCTTCTTGTTGTAGGCGACCGAGCCCTTGGCATCGGTATGGCCGCCGATTTCCACCTTGATGTCCGGCCGGCGCGCGAGTGCCGCGGCCACCTGATCGAGGATCACCTTGGCATTGACCGTCAGCACCGCCTGGTCGAACTCGAAGTTCACGCCGCGCAACACGATGTTGTCGCCCTTCTTGCAGCCATCAAGCGACACCTGCGTGCCGGCATCGGCCCCGGTGCAGGGCGGCGGCGGCGGTGGTGGGGCCGGCGGTGGCGGCGGCGGAATTGCGGCTTCCTCCTGCGGCGGCGGAGGCGGCGGCGGCACGTAGACCGGCTTCGGCGGATTGCTGCCGAACGGAACGCGCAGGCCGACGTTGATCATCGGTTCGTGGTGCTCGAACTGCTCGTTGCGCACCAGGCCCTCGGCGCGCAGCCCGAAGCCGCCGAACATCAGCTCGTAACCGGCGCCGTAGTGGTACAGCGTCTTTTCGCTGCCCTGGACATCGCCATGGATGTACAGGCCGCTGCCGCCCGGCGCGCGGAACAGGAATACGTTGACGCCGAAGCCGCCGGCACCGAGCTTGGAATCGCTCGCGCCGTTCTTGCCCGGGAAGTTGATGAAGCTGCCGCGCAGTTCGAAGTCGATCAGCGCGCCGAGATGCGCACCCAGCGCCAGCGTGCCGCCGATGCCGTTCTTAGTGCCGCGGCCGTCATCGGACAGCACGTACGAGCCCATCGGGGCGATGTAGAACGGCGGGATGTCGTCGGCGCGGACCACTGCGCTCGCTAGCGGGCTCAGCAGCGAAGTCGCGATCACAGCCGGGATCAGGCGACGCTTCAAGGGTTTCATAAGGCTCCGGAGTGCTTGATCTGAAAAAAGGCAAAAAAAAATCCACGCGCGGAGAGACAGCTCACTCTCCAGGCGTGGACTTCGTAGTCCGATGATCAGGCGTCGTTGGCCGATCGAAACTGTCAGCTACCGCGAACAGCTGTTTCGATCTAAGCAACGGACGTGCCAGATACCCGGTTCAGCCCACGGCGCAGGCGGCGGCCATCGGCGTCCGACTCACGACGGCAGGTAGTCGATCGGGTAGCGCGGCACCGTGTAGCTCGGAACATTGCGGGCGCCGAAGTTCATCTGGCGGATCAGGCGCTGCAGCCGCGCTTCCAGCGCCGGATCGGAAAAAGCGCTGGAAACAAGCTCGCAGCGCGTCACCGAGCCGTCCGGCGCCACCGTCAGGCTGACCACCAGCCGGCCGGCGCGCAGGCCTGTCGACTCCCGCGCGGCGCGGCTGAACACGGCATTGAAGGCGTGCTTGCTGCGGTCGAAGCCAAGCTGGATGTCTTCCAGGCTGCGGCCGGCGACGCCGCCCGGACCGCTGCCTGACGGCGCAGCGCTGCCGAGGCCGCCGTCAGCCTGCACGCGGCCGGTGCGCCGCGCACCAAGATCGCCAGCCGCGCCGGCCCGGCTGACATCGCCCCGGCCCTGCTCGGCCACGCCGCCGCTGCGGGCCGCTGCACTGCGGGCCAGCGCATCGCCGCTGTCCGTCATGCGCCCCGGCAGGCGATCGCCGGTCACCGCCTGCGGCCGGTCGACCGAAGCCGTGTGCTGCGCGCCGAGCGCGGCCAGCTGATCGCGCAGTTGCAGCAGGCCGCTGGCCTGCGCCTGCTGGCGGGCCCGCACGGCAGCTGCCGGCGGCGACGGTGCGGGCGACGGCGCAGGCGCGGTGACCGCCGGACGGGCCGGCTTCGCTGCGGGAACGGGTGCCGGTGCCGGCACGGGCAACGGCCGGGCCGGCGGTGGCAGCAGCGCCACCCGTGTCGGCGTCGGTGGTGGCGCCGGCGGCGCCGGCAGGCGCGGCAGTTCCAGCTGTAGCAGCGGCACGACGATCGCGAACGCCAGCATCGGCAGGCCGGCCCGCGCCAGCACGCGGCGGAAGCGGCGATCGGCGGCTACGGCCAAGCCGTGGCGATCGGCATCGCACCAGGCCATCAGCAGGCCGGCGTCCGCACGCATCAGGCGCCGCCCGCCGGCACCGGCACGGCCGGCTTCTCGACCACGGCCAGCGAGACATGGCCGTAGCGCGCGCCGGCACAGGCCGTCATCACGGTGTTCAGCACCCGGAACGGCAGGCGCTTGTCGGCAACGATGTTGATGTCGGCCTCGGCATCCGCCGCTGCCGCCGACGCCTGCAGCGCCGCGCGCAGCCGGCGGAGGGTCTCGGCGTCATCAACCCGGCCAACCAAGCGGCCGTCAAGGCGGATCTCCTGCTCGCTGATGCTGATCGCCACGCTCGGCTTCGGCACGGCGCGGGCCTGCGAATCGGGCAGCTTCAGCGCCGGCGGCACCGGCACGGTTTCGGCGTTCAGCGCGTTGACCAGCAGGTAGAACACCAGAATCGCGAACACATCGATCAGCGACACGATGTTCAACAACACGGCACCGCCGCTGCGCAGGCCGCGCAGGTCCCGGCGCAGTCGGCGTCCGGAACTCATCGACGCGCCCCGGCCGCCGCTTCGCCGATCGCAAGCTTCGGGAACAGTTCGTCCGGATAACCGGCGGCGCGCGCCTGCGGGCTGACCGCACGCAATGCGTCGATCACCGCCACCACGCGGTCATAGGCGATGTCCGGCGCCACCCGCAGGTCGAGGCCGTCCTGCGCGGGCGCCCGCTGCTTGGCGGCCAGCAGCAGCGCCGACAGCCGCGCGCCGTCGTCCGGCCGCAGCCGCTGCACGCGGCCGTCGCCGATGTCGACCCGCAGGCCGTCGGCCAGCAGTTGCAGGCTCGGCCGCGCTGGTGGCGGGACCTCGCGGGCCAGCGTCGTGGCCGGCAGGTCCAGCGCCAGCGCCTTGAGGCGCGCGGCGCTGATCGAGGAGGTCACCAGCAGGAAGAACATCAGCACCGCGAAGACATCGATCATCGACACGATGTTCAGCTCGTCGTCGCGCCGCAGCCGCAGTTGGCGGCGCACACGGCGGGCACGCCGGCCGCCGCGCCGCGCTTCATCGTCGGCCTGCGGATCGGCCGCGCGGCCGATCTCGGCGATGGCGGCCAGCCCGGTCATCGGCACGGGCAATGCCACAGTTCAGGCCGCCGCCGTCCGCACCGGCGGCCGGCCGCTGATGGCGCTGACAAACCGCGAGCACACCGATTCCAGGCTGTCGATCAGCCGCGTCGTGCGGCTCTGCATGTGGGCGTGCAGGAACAGCGCCGGAATCGCCACCATCAGGCCGAAGGCCGTGCAGTTCATCGCTTCCGAGACGCCGGACGACAGCAGGTCGGCCTTCTGCGCCGGATCGGCCGCGCCCAGCGCCGCGAACGCACCGATCAGGCCGAGCACGGTGCCGAGCAGGCCCAGCAGGGTCGACATGTTGGACAGCGTGGCCAGGTAGTGGGTGCGGCTTTCGAAGGCCGGCAGCACATCCATCAGCCCCTGCTCGGTGGCGATTTCCAGTTCGCTGCGGCGGCTGTCGACGCGGGCGCGGTCGATCGCGCCTTCCAGCACCCGGGCGATCGCCGCCGGCGAGGCGGCCAGCAGCGCGTCGATCGCCGGCAGGTCGCCACGCGCCATCAGCGGCGCCAGCGCCGTCAGCAGCGCGCGGTGCTCGCGCTCGGCGGTCAGCAGGAACAGCAGCCGCTCGGCGCTGACCGCGACGACCGCCAGCAGCACCAGCGCGATCGGATACATGAACACGCCGCCCTGCTGGAAGAAGTGGACGATCACGGTCAGGACGTTCATGGGCGCAAGCACCTCGTGGTTCAGTTGCCGAAGGAATGGCGGCGCGCACGCCGGTAGCTGTCGATGCTGTCGAGGGCATCGAGTCGCGCACGGTCGGCAGCGGCATCGGCGGGTGCCGGCGCGATCGTGAAGTTCGACGGATTGCGGCCCGGCGGCAGTGGCTCCTCGTCCTTCCACGGCGTCAGGTACAGGCCGATCGCGGCCTCGTTGTCGCCGACGATGGTCGCGCCGGCCTTGACCGGCTCGGCGCGGCTGGACACAGCGGCCACGGACGCGTCGGCGGCCGCCAGGCCGGTGGCCAGCAGCAGCGCCAGCAGCGGCATCGCGCGCGCGCTCATCGTGCGGCTCCGTCGCCGGCGGCGCTGGCCAGCTGCGCCGGGCGACCTTCCAGCTCCCGCACCCAGGCGGTGACGATCAGGTCCTCGCGGCCGATCAGTTCCTGATAGCGGCGGTAGTACTGCAGCGCCTCCGCCGGGCGGTGCATCGACACGTCGTAAAGGATCGCCAGGTTCAGCGCCGCCGCCGGGTAGTCCGGCTTCACCGCCAGCGCCTGCAGCCAGGCTTTCTCGGCGCGCCCGTGGTCGCCGGCCTCGCGGTACAGCGCGCCGCTCCAGTTCAGCGCCACGATGTTGGCCGGGTTGGCCTTGATCGCGCGCTGGAAGTGCGCCAGCGCCTTGTCGCGCTGCTTGGCGTGCGCGTAGAGGATGCCGGCGTCGGTCAGCGGGCCGGACAGGTCCGGGTAATCCTTCAACAGGCTTTGCAGCGCCGCCTGCGCTTCCTGCGGTCGGTGGTCTTCCATCAGCCCGAGCGCGTTGCGGAAGCGCTCGTCGGCCGGCGGCTTGCCGTTGGCCGGCGGCGCCAGGATCGGCGCCGGCGTGGCGACCGGCACCGGCTCCGCCGCCTTGCGCGCCACCGGCGGCCGGCGCGCCGGCGTGCTGCAGCCGGCCAGCAGCGCGGCGAGCGTCACGGCGACCACCGCCGTCTTAATGGATGGCGTCATAACGGTCCTCCAGACGCACGTTCTTGCCGTAGCGGGCCGGGGCGATCTCGCTGAGCGCGAGACTGCTCTTGCGGACCCAGTCGTTCCAGACGCCCTGGCGCAGATAGGCCAGGTTCGCTTCATAGGCCTTCATGGCTTTCTCGTCGAAGGTGTTGGCCTGCTCTTCCAGCAGCAGCTGGTACTGCTCGCGCGCGTCGGTGCTCAGGCCGCCCGGCCGGTCGGACTGCAGGATGGCGCGGCCGAAATCGCGCCAGACGGTGGCCAGTTCATGGGTCGCCGCCGTGGTCACCTCGGCATAGCCGTAGGTGGCGGCCCGATCGAGCAGCTGCACGGCCGCCTCGATCGCCTTGCGGCGCATCGCCAGGCTGGCCTCCAGCGGCAGGCCCAGACGCAGCAGCGCGGCCCGCGCGGCACCGGCCTGGCCGAGTTCGAGGCTGGCCTGCGCGGCGATCCGCCGTGCCGGCGTGTCGGCGGCCCTGGCGCTGTCCGGACCATCGGCGTCGATGATCGCCTGCAGCCAGAACTGCTGGCGGGCCGGATCGCGCAGCTGCAGGCGGGCGATCTCGGCAAGGCTGCGGCGCGCTTCCTGGGCGCGGTCGAGCGGCTGCGGATAGCGCTCGGCATAGCGTTCGAACTGGGCCGCTGCCGACCGGCTGTCGCCGGCCTTCTGGTAGTCCTGCGCCGCCAGCCACAGCGCCTCGCGGCGCAGATCGGGGGCCAGCGGCTCGCGCTCGGCCAGCTGGGCGTAGACCGCCGCCGCGCGCGCCGGCTGCTGGTCGTTGCCGTAGACCACGGCCAACTTCTTTTCGGCGTCGAGCGCCAGCGGATGCGCCGGGTGACGGCTGCGGAACGCTTCGAGGCTGCGCGCGGCATTGCGCCAGTCCTTCAGCTCGACCCAGGCGGAGGCGGCGTCGTAGTCGGCCGCCGCGCGGATCTCGGCTTCTGGCGCCACCGTACCGACCCGCTGGAAGGCCAGCGCGGCGGCTTTCAGATCGCCGCCATCGCGGGCGACCACCGCCTGCTCGTAGATCGCCCGCGCCAGCCGGTCAGTCACTGGCTGGCGCTGCGGGTCCTGGGCCGGCAGCAGCTTCAGCAGATCACCGTAGGCGCTTTCGGCGGCGGCGTACTGCTGCTGCCGGTAGCGGGCATCGGCGACCACGCCGAGCATCTCGCGCCGCAGTTCCGGCGCTGCCGGCGGCCGCGCCGCCAGCACCCGGCTGGCGACCGTGAACGCCGCTTCGGCATCACCAAGGCTGAGCAGATCGCCGGCGGCGCGAGTCAGGCTCGTCGCCCATTGCGGATGCGCCGGGAACTGGTCGGCCAGGCGCAGCGAGGCACGCACCGATTCGCGCAGCGCCGCGCTGCGGGCGGCATCGCGGCTGTCGCCGGCCAGCCGCTGCCAGGCCTGCACCGCCGCCAGCGCGGTGGCCGGCGACTGCGCCGACGTCTGGCTGCCCGGCAGCTCGTAGGCGGCGCGCTCGTACTGGCGGGCGGCGGCTTCGATCTGGCCGCCGTCGAACAGCGCATCGGCCTGCAGCAGCGCCACCTGGGCAGCGTCGGGATCGTTCGGGAACAGGCTCAGGCTGCGGCCGTACCAGCCGGCGGCGGCGGCGAAATCGGCCTTGCGGGCATCGACCTCGGTCGCCGGCCAGGCCTGCGCGCGTGCATGGTGATGGCGGGCCAGATCGCCGAGATTGCCCTTCAGCGCCGCCAGTACCTCGGCACTCGGCGTGGCCGTGCCCCAGTAGCGGCTGCCGGGCGCGTAGCGCTCGACATAACCCGCCTTGGCAGCGACCAGCAGGTCGGTGAAGCCGCCTTGCTGGTAGGCGGCCATCGCCCGCGTCTCGAACGCCGGCGCCAGCGGGTGCTGCGGATGGCGGCTGACGAACGCCAGGCTGGCTTCGGCGGCTTCGGTGTAGCGCTGCTGATCGAGCAGCTGGGCGGCCAGCGCGCTGTACAGCAGCGTGGCGTAGCGCGGCTCGCTGCCGGCCTGCTGGAAGCGGCTGTTCAGGCTGCTGCCGCCGCCGAGCGCGGCCAGCGAGCGGCCGGTGACCTTCAGCACGTCGCGCACCACTTCGGCCTGGGCTGGCTTCAGCGCCGCCAGCGCCGGCGCCGGATCATCGAGCGTGCCGGGCGGCAGTTCGCGGTCGAGGATCGCGAAGAACGGCGTCAGCGCCTCGGCGTACTTGCCCTGCCGCACCAGCGCCCAGCCGAACTTGTACTGCACCGGCTCGAAGTACGGCGTCGACGGTCCCTGTGCCAGCACCTGCCGGTAGGCGGCCTCGGCCTCGGCGAAGCGGTTGCGCTGGAACAGCAGCTCGCCGGCACGGAACAGGCCGTCCGGCGCGCGGAACGAATACGGATAGCCGGCGCCCAGCTGCTGCAGACTGGCGATCGCCGCATCGACCTCGCCGACCGCCTGCTGGGCACGCGCCAGCTGGTACAGCGCACGGTCGTTGAGCGGATAGTCCGGCGCTTCGCGCAGCAGCGCCTGGTACATCGCGATGGCCTTGCGCAACACCGGCAGGTTCGGCTCGCCATCGACATCGGCCAGCTGCACGCGCAGGTCGGCGCCCCGGCGCAGCGCCTCGGCGCGGTTGGCAGCGCTGGTCGGGATTTCCAGGATGTGGTCGTACTGGGCAATCGCCGCCAGCGGGTTCGGCGGCACCTGCTGCTGCATGCCGGGGCGCAGGATCGACGGCGTGCGCACCACGAAGCGGCCGTTGCGTTGCAGGCCGTTGGTCTCGGTGGTGGAGCCGACGGTGGACACCGGATCGGCTGCTGTCGCGGCGGCGCCACAAACGGCCAGCGCCGCCGCGATCAGTGCCTGCTGCAGACGGGGAAAGTTCATTTCGAGGCCACCTCGGCAACGCGGTCGTACAGCTGCACCAGACCGAAGCGCGCTTCGACCAGCGACTGCTGCGCCTGCTTCTTGATCGCCAGCAGTTCGGCCAGCGCCAGCCGGTCGACCTGGCGGCTCTGCTCGCGGACTGCGGCATCGAGGGCCGGCAGCAGAGTGTCGATCTGCGCCGCCAGCGCCCGCGCCTCCGGCGCCTCGAGCGCCAGCAGCCGGGCGCGCTGGCTGCGCAGCGCCGCGCCCGCTTCGTGGGCGTCCTGCAGCTGCACGAGGCGTTCGCGGAACGGCTGCTGCTGCAGCAGGGCTTCCAGGTGAAAGGTTTCAGGGGCGTCGCCGATCGGCAGCACCCACCAGCGCGGGTCCGGCAGGCGATCGGCCAGCGCCCAGTGCCAGGCCTGCTCCGGCGGGCTGTCGAGCACCGGCGCCAGCAGCGGCGCACGGGCCAGCTCCGCCTTGGCCTTGTCGACGCGCGCGAGCAGATCGGTGAGCTGCTTGATCGCGCGGTTGTAGTAGTCCTGCGCCTGTGCCTGGGCACCGAGTTCGGCCAGCGCCCAGGCGATCGCCACCTGCCCTTCCTGCACCGCCGGGTCGGTCGGGTCGCGGCCGATCAGTTCAATCCACGGCACCAGCGCGGCGCGGATGGCGTTGCCGCGTTCCTCGGCCTCCATCACCCGCACGGCATGGCGCGGCTCGCGGCCCGGCCGCGCGGCCTGCGGCTCGGCCTTGGCGGCGGCCCGGGCGTCGGGGGTCGCCAGCAGCGCCCAGCCGAGCCCGAGCAGCGCCGAGGTCGCATACGGGCCAGGTGCACGCACCCGGCGGAAGGCGTCGGCCGCCTTCAGGCCCTCGCCCTGATCGAGCAGCGCGTAGCCGAGCGTGCTGTTGGCGCGATCGCAGAACAGGCTGGGCGCGTCGCTGCAGCCGCTGGCCAGGGTCTCCAGACCGGCCGCCGTCGCACTGCCGCCGACGGCGCTGTTGTAGGCGCCGTAGGCCGGCGCGGCAGTCTCCGCCAGCGGCATCGCGTCCGGGCGGGCGAGCCCGGGCACGGCGAGCTGCAGCTCGCGCAGCGCCCGCTCGGCGCGATAGCGGCGGCCGGTGGCGTCGAGGAAGCGGATGGCGCGCAGCCGGGGATCGTCGCTGGCGCCGGCCTGGTAGCGACCGCCGCCGCTGGCGTCGGCGGCCAGCGGCGCTTCGCTGCGCTGGCGCGTCTGCGCCTTCAGTGCGGCCTTGCCGACATAGGCGGCGGGCGTCCAGCTCAGCTGCAATTCGACCGGAGCGTTGCCCTTGTCGATCTCGATCTCGACCTGGGCGCGGCTGCGGTCGTCATTGCGGCGCGGATCGAGCCCGACCGCCGCCGCCTGCGCGCGGACCCGATGCCGGCCCGGCGTCAGCGCTTCGGCCAGCAGCACGTGCAGGCCGCCGGCGCTGAGCGCATCGCTTTCGCGCTGGGAAAACAGGTAGCGGGTCAGCGGCTGGCTGTCGATCTGCACCCAGACCTCGCGCAGGCGGCTGTCCTGCGCGCTGCTGCCGACATAGACCGTCAGGCCGGCCACCGACGCGCCGGCCAGCCGGCTGGCGGCCAGGTCGAGATCGAGCGCCTGGCGCGCGGCGGCATCCAGTTCGGCGGCGGCGGCGCGGCTGCCCAGCGTGGCGGCCGCCAGCAGCAGGCACAGCGTGGCGAACGGTCGGTTCATCACGGGCGCGGCCTTTAGCCGAGGTCGTGCAGCCACAGCAGCGTGGCGGTCAGCTGCAGGGCGGCGGCGGCGAGGATCGCGGCGATCTCCAGCAGGTCGATCGAACGCGCGGCGGTGGAACGGGACATGGCGGGAATTCCGGACAGTGGGAAGGAACCTGCCAGCGACGAAACGCTGGCCATCGGGACCTCGGTGTCCGGTGCGACTCGGGCGGCTATGGCCAAGTCACAGGCGCGCTGGGCGCCACGACACCGGTGCAGCAAGAAGCCTGCCAGCCACGAGCGGGCCGCCCTGATAGCGGAGCAAATGGCCGCCGCGCCTCGGCCGGCCACGATGCCAGCCGCCGCCCGGTACGGCCGCCAGGCGGCGGGCGCGGTACGGCGGCCATCCGCCCGGCCAGCCCCAGATCGGTGCACGCGCACCCCGGCGGTGCGGTGCATCGGCCGCCACCGCCGGAGCAACTGCTCGGCAGTCGCAGGCATCTCCTTGATTGATAAGGCTTCAGATCACGGCACGCGTCTTGCTTGGTTAGCGCACGTGGTTAACGGCGATCACGTGAGCACTTTCGTTGCGGCCAATGGCGTCCGCGAATCTCACGTCCTCTGGAGCCGGCCATGTCCACCCCCGCGTACCTCGTCAAAGCCACCCGCGTTCAGCTGCGCGATTTCTCGACGCCGGCGATGCGTGCCTTCCACCTGACCTGGATGGCGTTCTTCGTCTGCTTCTTCGCCTGGTTCGCCTGCGCGCCGCTGATGCCGATCATCAAGGGCGAGTTCGGGCTGACCAAGGACCAGATCGCCAACATCAACATCGCCGCCGTCGCGGTGACCATCCTGGTGCGTCTGGTGATCGGCCCGCTGTGCGACCGCTACGGCCCGCGCAAGGCCTACACCGGCCTGCTGCTGGCAGGCAGCGTGCCGGTGTTCGGCGTCGCGTCCGCGCAGAGCTACGAAAGCTTCCTGTTCTTCCGCCTCGCCATCGGTGCGATCGGCGCCAGCTTCGTGATCACCCAGTACCACACCAGCGTGATGTTCGCGCCCAATGTCGTCGGCACCGCCAACGCCGCGGCCGCCGGCTGGGGCAACTCCGGCGGTGGCGCCACGCAGACGCTGATGCCGCTGATCGTGGCCGCGCTGGCGCTGCTCGGCATCGAACAGGCCGGCGGCTGGCGCGTGGCGCTGCTGGTGCCGGGCGTGCTGATGCTGGCGATGGCCTGGGCCTACTGGAACTTCACGCAGGACTGCCCGGCCGGCAACTACGACACGCTGCGCGCCACCGGGCTGATGCCGGACAGCGGCAAGAAAGTGGGCCTGACCAGCTTCAAGCGCGCCTGCCTGAACTACCGCGTCTGGCTGCTGTTCGTCACCTACGGCGCCTGCTTCGGCGTGGAAATCTTCATCCACAACGTCGCCGCCCTCTACTACGTCGAACGCTTCGGACTGAGCCTGAAGGCCGCCGGCTTCGCGGCCGGCACCTTCGGCCTGCTGGCACTGTTCGCCCGGGCGCTCGGCGGCATCGCCTCGGACCGCATCGCCAAGATCCGTGGCCTCGATGGCCGCACCTGGCTGCTGTTCGGCCTGATGCTCGGCGAAGGTCTGGGCCTCTTGTGGTGGGCGCAGATGGACCAGGTCGCGCTCGCCATCGTCGCGATGCTGAGCTTCGGCCTGTTCACCCACATGGCCTGCGGCGCGACCTACGCGCTGGTGCCGTTCATCGACCGCCAGGCGCTCGGCGGCGTGGCCGGCATCATCGGCGCCGGCGGCAATGTCGGCGCCGTCGCCGCCGGCTTCCTGATGAAGGCCGCCCCCGACACCCAGACCTGCCTGCTGATCCTCGGCGCGCTGGTCTCGCTGTCGGCGCTGTGCGCGGTGGCGGTGCGTTTCAGCGCCGAGCACAAGTCGCGCGAGCAGCAGCTGTTCGAACAGGCCGTTGCCGATCGCCAGGCGCTGACCGCCTGAACCCCGCCGCCACCGCAGGCCCGCCTGCATACGGATGCATTTCATGACTGACACAACACTGCGCCTGGTGGTCATCGGCAACGGCATGGTCGGGCACAAGCTGCTCGAGGAGCTGGCCGGCACGCCGGGCCTGGACATCACCGTGCTCTGCGAGGAACCGCGCCCGGCCTACGACCGCGTGCACCTGTCGGAATTCTTCGCCGGCAAGACCGCCGAGGATCTGTCGCTGGTCGCGCCCGGCTTCTTCGATCAGCCGAACCTCCGTCTGCGGCTGAACGCCAAGGCGGTCGATCTCGATCGCGCCGCGAAACAGGTCGTGCTGGCCGACGGCGAGCGCCTGCCGTACGACCGCCTGGTTCTGGCCACCGGCTCCTATCCGTTCGTGCCCGCCGTCACCGGCCGCGACCGCGACGGTTGCCTCGTCTATCGCACCATCGAAGACCTCGAAGCGATGCGCCACTGGGGCGCGAAGTCGCGGATCGGCGTGGTCGTCGGCGGCGGCCTGCTGGGCCTGGAATGCGCGAAGGCGCTGAAGGACATGGGGCTGGAAACCCATGTCGTGGAGTTCGCGCCGCGCCTGATGACGGTGCAGGTCGACGACATGGGCGGTCGGCTCCTGAAACGCAAGGTCGAAGCGCTCGGCGTGGCCGTGCACACTGGCAGGAACACGCTGGAAATCACCGACGGCGGTGGCGTCGGCGTCGGCGGCCGTCATGCGATGAAGTTCGCCGACGGCTCGCAGCTGCTGACCGACATGATCGTGTTCTCGGCCGGCATCCGGCCGCGCGACGAGCTGGCCCGCACCGCCGGCCTGATCCGTGGCGAGCGCGGCGGCATCCTGATCGACAACCACTGCAAGACCTCCGACCCGGACATCTGGGCGATCGGCGAATGCGCGCTGTGGCAGGGCAGGATCTTCGGTCTCGTCGCGCCCGGCTACGACATGGCGCGGCTGGTCGCGGCCCAGATCAAGGGCACGGCGAAGGCCGAGTTCACCGGCGCGGACATGAGCACCAAGCTGAAATTGCTCGGTGTCGACGTCGCCTCGATCGGCGACGCCCAGGGCGCGACACCCGGCAGCCTGAACTACCTGTTCAGCGATGACGTGGCCGGCGTCTACAAGAAACTGGTGGTGTCGGCCGATGCGAAGACGCTGCTCGGCGCGGTGCTGGTTGGCGACGCCAACGACTACGGCAGCCTGCTGCAGATGGCGCTCAACGGCATTCCGCTGCCGGCGCAGCCGGAATCGCTGATCCTGCCGAGCGTGGAAGGCGGCGCCAAAGGTCTCGGTGTCGATCTGCTGCCGGCCAGCGCGTCGATCTGCTCCTGCAACAACGTGTCGAAGGGCGATCTCTGCGCAGCGATCGAAAGCGGCGCCACCAGCCTCGGCGCGCTGAAGAAGTGCACCAAGGCGGCAACCTCATGCGGCGGCTGCCTGCCGCTGGTCAAGCAGGTGCTCGATGCCGAGCTGAAGAAATCCGGCGTGCTGGTGCTGAACCATCTGTGCGAGCACTTCGCGCACTCTCGCCAGGCGCTGTTCCACCTCGTCAAGCTCGGCGGCCAGAAGACCTTCGACGACGTGATCCTCGCGCACGGCAAGGGACGCGGCTGCGACATCTGCAAGCCGGCGGTGGCGTCGATCCTGGCCAGCTGCTGGAACGAGCACGTGCTCAAACCCAAGCACGCCTCGGTGCAGGACACCAACGACTACTTCCTCGCCAACATCCAGAAGGATGGCACCTACTCGGTGGTGCCGCGCATCCCGGGCGGCGAGATCACGCCGGACAAGCTGATCGTCATCGGCCAGGTCGCCAAGGATTTTGGTCTCTACACCAAGATCACCGGCGGCCAGCGCATCGATCTGTTCGGCGCCAGAGTCGAACAGCTGCCGGCGATCTGGGGCGCGCTGGTCGCCGCCGGCTTCGAATCCGGCCATGCCTACGGCAAGAGCCTGCGCACGGTGAAGTCCTGCGTCGGCAGCACCTGGTGCCGCTACGGCGTGCAGGACTCGGTGACCATGGCGATCCGCATCGAAGAGCGCTATCGCGGCCTGCGCTCGCCGCACAAGATCAAGATGGCCGTGTCCGGCTGCACCCGCGAATGCGCGGAGGCGCAGAGCAAGGATGTCGGCGTGATCGCCACCGAGCGCGGCTGGAACCTGTACGTCGCCGGCAACGGCGGCATGAAGCCGCGCCATGCCGAACTGCTGGCGGCGGACGTCGACGATGCCACGCTGATCAAGCTGATCGACCGCTTCCTGATGTTCTACATCCGCACCGGCGATCGCCTACAGCGCACCTCGACCTGGATCGAGAACCTCGAAGGCGGCCTGGGCTATGTGAAGAAAGTCGTCATCGACGACAGTCTCGGCCTGTGCGCGGAGCTGGAAGCGGACATGGCGCGTCAGGTCGCAACCTACGAATGCGAGTGGAAGCGCGCCATCACCACACCGGAAACGCTGAAGCGCTTCCGTCACTTCGTCAACGCGGCGGACGCCGACAGCAACATCCAGTTCGTCGACGAGCGCGGCCAGATTCGTCCCAAATCCGCCCTCGAGAAAAAGCTGGAGGTGACGCCATGACCGACGCCGCCCGCTGGACCTGCGTCTGCCACCGCGACGACATCGTGCCGAACACCGGCGTGGCCGCGCGGGTCGGCGCCGCGCAGGTCGCGGTGTTCCGCGTCGTGGCGCCCGATGGCACCGAGGACGGCATCTTCGCCATCGACAACTTCGACGTCCGCTCGCAGGCCAACGTGCTGAGCCGCGGGCTGATCGGCGAACTGACGACCGAGCAGGGCCCGGTGCTGGTGGTGGCGTCGCCGATCTACAAGAACCACCTGTGCCTGAAGACCGGCCGCTGCCTGGAAGACGAAGCCTGGTCGGTGCAGCCCTGGGCGGTGCGCTGCGGCGACGATGGCACGATCATGGTGCGCAGCTCGTGACCCAAGCCCGGCGGCCATCGCCCGCTGCCGGCGCGCCAGGCCGCCTGCCGGCCAGCGGGGACCGGCGATGAAGCCCCGTCTGGTGGTGATCGGCAACGGCATGGCCGGCATCCGTACCGTCGAAGAACTGCTGAAGCTTGATCCCGACGGCTACCGGATCACCGTGTTCGGCGCCGAGCCGCACGGCAACTACAACCGCATCCTGCTGTCGCCGGTGCTGGCCGGCGAGAAGCGTTTCGAAGACATCGTCACGCACGACCGCGCCTGGTACGCGCGGCAGGGCATCGCACTGCTGGCCGGCAAGCCGGCGGTCGGCATCGACCGCGCGCGCCGCGTGGTGGTCGCGCAGGACGGGCAGGAAGTCGCCTACGACCGCCTGCTGATCGCCACCGGCTCGCGGCCGTTCGTGATCCCGGTGCCGGGCCACAGGCTACCCGGCGTGATCGCCTTCCGGGACATCCACGATGTCGAGGCCATGCTGGCCGCCGCCCGCAGCCACCGCCACGCGGTGGTCATCGGCGGCGGCCTGCTCGGTCTGGAAGCCGCCAACGGCCTGCTGCGCCAGGGCATGTCGGTGACCGTCGTCCACGTCAACGACCGCCTGATGGAACGTCAGCTCGACCAGCCGGCGGCCCGGCTGCTGAAGGCGGCGCTGGAAAAGCGCGGCATGCGCTTCCTGCTTGAAGCGAACACGGCCGAAATCGTCGGCGATGAGCATGTCACGGCGGTGCGCTTCCAGGACGGCAGCGAGATCGCCGCCGACCTGGTGGTGATGGCGGTCGGCATCCGGCCGAACGTCGATCTGGCCAAGGCCGCCGGGCTGCACGTGGAGCGGGCGATCGTCGTCGACGACACGCTGCAGACCGCGACCGACCCGCGCATCTACGCGGTTGGCGAATGCGTGCAGCACCGCAAGAGCGTCTACGGCCTGGTGGCGCCGCTGTGGGAGCAGGCGCGGGTCTGCGCCGCCCACCTGGCCGGCCTCGGCCATCGCCGCTACGGCGGCTCGGTGACCGCGACCCGGCTCAAGGTCACCGGCATCGATCTCTATTCCGCCGGCGATTTCATCGGCGGGCCGGACACCGAGGACCTGCTGCTGCGCGACCCCGGCCGCGGCGTCTACAAGCGGCTGGTGCTGAAGGGCAACCGCATCGTCGGCGTGGTGCTGTACGGCGAGGTCGGCGACGGTCCGTGGTACTTCGAGCTGATGCAGGCCGGCCGCGACATAGGCCCGCTGCGGCAGCGTCTGCTGTTCGGTCGCGCCTACTGCGAATCGCAGGCGGCGTGAGCGCCCACGCCATGCCGCCGCTGCCATTGCCGGTTCGCCGGCCATCCGGCCTTTTCCCATTCGGCCCCGGCCGTCTGCCCGCGCAGCGCCGGCCTGGCCGTCGCGCAGCCGGCCGGACCGCCGCGATCGGCCCCAAGCAGGTTCCCTGATGGACGGCAGCAACCAGGACGATGTCCCGAGCGTCGCCACCACCTGCCCGTACTGCGGCACCGGCTGCGGCGTGCGGGCAACGGTGCGCGGCACGGCGGTGACGGTGGCCGGCGACGTCGCCCATCCGACCAACCACGGCCGGCTGTGCGTGAAGGGCGCCGCGCTCGGCGAAACCGTGTCGACCACGGGCCGCCTGCGCCATCCGATGCGGCGCACCGCCAACGGCCTGGAACGGCTGCCGTGGCCGGACGCGCTCGATGCGGTGGCCGACGGCTTCCGGCAGATCATCGAGCGCCACGGCCCGGACAGCGTTGCCTGGTACGTCAGCGGCCAGCTGCTGACCGAGGACTACTACGTCGCCAACAAGCTGGTGAAGGGCTTCGTCGGTACCGCCAACATCGACACCAACTCGCGGCTCTGCATGTCATCGGCGGTGGCCGGCCACAAGCGGGCATTCGGCGAGGACATCGTGCCGGTGTCGTACGCCGATCTGGAGGAAGCCGATCTGGTCGTGCTGGTCGGCTCGAACACCGCCTGGTGCCATCCGATCCTGTTCCAGCGCCTGCTGAAGGCGCGCGAGCAGCGGCCGTCGATGAAACTGGTGGTGATCGACCCGCGCCGCACCGCGACCAGCGAGATGTCCGACCTGCACCTGCCGGTGCGGCCGGGCACCGATGTCTGGCTGTTCAACGGCCTGCTCAGCTACCTGCACCAGCACGGGGTCATCGACACCGGCTTCATCGAAGCGCACACGCAGGGCTTCGCGCGGACCCTGGCGATCGCCGACAACACGGCCGGCGACCTGCGCTCGGTGGCCGCCGCCTGCAAGCTCGATCCCGGCGTACTGACGGCGTTCTGCCAGCTGTTCGCCGCCAGCGAGCGGGTGATCACGGCGTTCTCGATGGGCGTCAACCAGTCGTCCAGCGGTACCGACAAGGTCAACAGCATCATCAACTGCCATCTGGCCACCGGCCGCATCGGCAAGCCCGGCGCCGGCCCGTTCTCGATCACCGGCCAGCCGAACGCGATGGGCGGGCGCGAAGTCGGCGGGCTGTCGAACATGCTGGCCGCCCATCTGGAACTCGAGGTGCCGGCGCATCGCGCGCGGGTGCAGGCGTTCTGGCAGTCGCCGCGGATCGCCGACAAGCCGGGCCTGAAGGCGGTCGACCTGTTCGAGGCCATCGACGAGGGCAAGGTCCGCGCGGTGTGGATCATGGCGACCAATCCGGTGGTCAGCCTGCCCGACGCCGACCGGGTGCGGCGGGCACTGGCCAAGTGCGAGCTGGTGGTGGTGTCCGACGTGATGACCGACACCGACACCACCGCCTACGCGCATCTGCTGCTGCCCGCCCAGGGCTGGGGCGAGAAGGACGGCACGGTGACCAATTCCGAGCGCTGCATCAGCCGCCAGCGCGCCTTCCTGCCGCCGGTCGGACAGGCCCGGCCGGACTGGTGGGCGCTGTCCGAAGTGGCGCGGCGCTGGGGCCACGGCGAGCAGTTCCCGTACCGGTCGGCACACGAGATCTTCGACGAACACGCCCGGCTGACCGCCGACGGCAATCACGACGAGGCGCTGCCGCGCTACCTGAACCTTGGCGGCCTCGCCGGGCTCGATCGCGCCGACTACGACCGCCTGCCGCCGACCCGCTGGCCGGTGCTCTCCGACACCGTCGGCGAGCCGGCGCGGGTGTTCGCCGATGGCCGCTACTACACCGCCGACCGCCGTGCCCGCTTCGTGCCGACCCGTCCGCAGCCGCCAGCCGGTCGGCTCGACGAGGACTATCCGCTGGTGCTCAACACCGGCCGGGTGCGCGACCAGTGGCACACGATGACCCGCACCGGCCTGAGCGCGCGGCTGGCCACCCATGTCGCCGAGCCGTTCGTCGACCTGCATCCGCAGGACGCGCTGCTGAGCGGCGTCCGCGAACACGAGCTGGCGCGGGTCAGCTCGGCGCACGGCAGCTGCGTGGTGCGGGTGCGGCTGTCCGGCGATCTGCCACGCAAGAGCGTGTTCGTGCCGATCCACTGGAACAGCCAGTTCGCCTCCGATGCCCGGGTCGGCCGGCTGGTCAGCCCGGTGGTCGATCCGGTCTCCGGCGAGCCGGAGTTCAAGCACACGCCGGTACGCGTCGAACCGTTCAGCGTCGCCTGGCACGGCTTCGCGCTGCTGCGCGACGACCCGGCCGCCGGCCGCGATCCGCGCCCGCACGCCGCCTGGTGGACGCGGATCACGGGCGACGGCTACACGCGCTACGAACTGGCCGGCCGGCGCGTCGACGGCGACTGGCCGGCACAGGCTCGCCGCTTGCTCGGCGTGACCGACCCGGACGCCGACTGGCTGGAATACGAGGACCCGACCGCCGGCGTGTTCCGCGCCGTGCAGGTCGTCGACGGCCGCATCCACGCCTGCTTGTTCGCGTCGCCGCGCCCGGACCTGCCGTCGCGCGCCTGGCTGTCGAGCCTGTTCGGCAAGGCGCAGCTGGACGCCGCCGACCGCGTCGGCCTGCTGATCGGCGAGCCGCTGGCGCGCGGCGCCGACACCGGCGCGACGGTCTGCTCCTGCTTCGGCGTCGGCCGCAAGACCATCGAAGCGGCGATCCGCGGCGGCTGCACGACGCCGGCAGCGCTCGGCGCACAGCTGAAATGCGGCACCAACTGCGGCTCCTGCGTGCCCGAGCTGAAGGGCATCATCGCCGAGCTGCGGGCCCGACAGACCGCGACCTGAGCGCTTCGCCGCCCCCCGCCGAAAGACCGGTGCGTTCCGCTGCGGACAATTAGTAATGTGCCATACTAAATTTCCATCAGCCCGGCCCGCGACCGCCGTGCCCGGCTCTTGAGAACCCCGCAGACGGCAACCGCCAGGAGAGGAGACGCTCATGTCGCTGGACGAAAACATCAAGCACGACACTTTTTACATCGACGGCGACTGGGTCAAACCGTCGACCGATGCCCGCATCGACGTCATCGGCGCCAACACCGGCCTGTCGATCGGCAATGTCCCGGAAGGCGGCGAAGCCGACATCGACCGCGCCGTCATCGCCGCCCGCAAGGCGCTCGACGGCCCCTGGGGCGACACCACGCCGGCGCAGCGCGCCGAGGTGCTGAACCGCTTCGCCGCCGCGATCGAAAAGCGCGCCGACCGCCTGAGCCGCGCCGTCAGCGCCCAGAACGGCATGCCGCTGGCGCTGTCCGAGCAGCTGGAAAGCGGCTATGTCTGCGCGCTGCTGCGCTACTACGCCGCGCTCGCCCAGAACATGCAGGTCGAGGAGCGCCGCCCGTCGCCGCTCGGCTTCGACACGCTGATCCGCAAGGGTCCGGTCGGCGTGGTCGGCGGCATCGTGCCGTGGAACTTCCCGGTGGTGCTGTCGATGATGAAGATCGGCCCGGCGCTGGCCACCGGCTGCACCATCGTGCTGAAGCCGTCACCGGGCACCGTGCTCGACTGCTACATCATCGCCGAAGCCGCCCACGAGGCCGGCGTGCCGGCCGGCGTCATCAACTGGGTGCCGGGCGGCCGCGAGCTGGGCGCCTACCTGGTCTCGCATCCTGGCATCGACAAGGTCGCCTTCACCGGCTCGACTGGCGCTGGCCGCAAGGTCGCCGAAGTCTGCGGCCGCCTGCTGCGGCCGGTCAGCCTGGAGCTGGGCGGCAAGTCGGCGGCGATCATCCTCGACGATGTCAAGATCGAACACCTGCTGCCGGGCCTGCATTTCGCCTCGTTCGGCAACAACGGCCAGATCTGCGCGCTGTCGTCGCGCATCCTGGCGCCGGCCAGCCGCTACGACGAGATCGTCGACGCCATCGCCGGCCTCGCCAAGGGCCTGAAGGTCGGCAGCTCGCTGGACAAGGACACCCAGATCGGGCCGCTCGCCTCTCAGGAACACCGCGCCCGCGTCGAGGGCTACATCGCCAAGGGCAAGGTCGAAGCGCGTCTGGTCGCCGGCGGCGGCCGTCCGAAGGGCGTCGGCGACGGCTGGTTCGTCGAGCCGACGGTGTTCGCCGACGTCGACAACAAGGCGGTCATCGCCCAGGAAGAAATCTTCGGACCGGTGCTGAGCGTCATCAAGTACCGCGACGAGGAAGAGGCGGTGAAGATCGCCAACGACTCGGAGTTCGGCCTCGGCGGCACTGTCTGGTCGTCGGATTCCAAGCGCGCGCAGGCAATCGCCCGCCGCGTGCAGACCGGCACCATCGGCGTCAACGGCTACATGATCGATCTCGCCTCGCCGTTCGGCGGCATCAAGGCCTCCGGCCTCGGCCGCGAAATGGGCCCGGAATCGCTGGCTGCCTACCAGCAGCTGAAGTCGATCTACCTGCCGGCCGGCTGACACGCAGCCCGCCGTACCCGAAGCGGCTGCGCAGCGATGCGCAGCCGCTTTCTTTTTGGGCTCTTTGGGGGCTCGCATCGGAAGACAAAAAAAACCGGCAGGCCTTGCGGCTTGCCGGCAATCTTCCAACCCCTGGGTGAACCGGAACCGGTCCCTGCGGCGGCGCAGGCCCGGCGCGTCGTGGCTGTTGCCGACATGAACGGACGAAAACGGAAAACGGATGCAGCCGGATATCCACGCCCGTCGGCCCGCGTGCGTTGGACGGCGCACAGGTGAGCACCGCGCCGGCGGATGCGCGGCGGCAGGGCCGCGACAAGCGTCGACGGGCGGCGGAAAGCCGGTGCTATGCTTTTTTCGGGTTCTCGACCGGCCTTCCGCGATGCGCCACCTTCCCCCTGCCTTCGGGCTGCTGCTGATCGCATCGCTGCCGCTGGCCGGTCGCGCCGACCTGCTGGCGGTGCCGGCGACGCCGCCCGCCGCTGCCTCGCTCGCACTGCCGCAGCGCGGCGACAGCCAGCAAGGCGTGCTGGCGCGCTACGGCGAACCACTGCGGCGCCATCCACCGGTCGGCGGCAGTTCGCCCGCCCAGCCGCCGATCACGCGCTGGGACTACGACCGTTTCTCGGTGTTCTTCGAGCGCCAGCACGTCATTGACGCCGTGGTGCCCGACGCGCCGGCGCCCCTGTTCGACACCGACGCGCTGCGCGGCGACCGCCGCTGAAACCACGCTGACGGCGTCGACCGGGCAGCGCCGGAACGCAAGCAGCGCGGCGTTCGCTGCACGGTCACCTCAACCTGAGACAATTGCGGTTCCGGCTCGGCGCTGCGCGCGCCGGCCATCCGTCCCCACCGCCCCGATTCCGGCATGAGCCACCGACAGACCCTTCCGCCCGAGTGGGCGCCGCAAGCCGCCGTGATGCTGACCTGGCCGCGCCAGGACGGCGACTTCGCGCGCCACTTCGACGCCGTCGAGCGCAACTTCATCGCCATCGCGGTTGCCATCGGCCGCTTCCAGAACCTGCACGTCAACGTCGCGGAAGCGGCCGACGCCCTGCAGGCGCGGCTGATCAGCGCCGGCGTGCCGCGCGAGCGGCTGATCGTCCACGAAGTGCCGAACGACGACGTCTGGGCCCGTGACCACGGCCCGATCACGGTGGTGCGCGACGGCCGTCTGGTGCACCTGGACTTCACCTTCAACGGCTGGGGCAACAAGTTCTCCGCCAGCCGCGACAACGCGCTGACCCGCAAGCTCGACCAGTACGGCGCCTGGTCGGCGCCGGTGGAGACGGTCGATTTCGTGCTGGAAGGCGGCGCACTGGAAGTCGACGGCCACGGCACCCTGCTGACCACCGAACGCTGCCTGCTGGCGCCGACCCGCAATCCGCATCTCGACAAGACGCAGATCGAGGCGCTGCTGAAAGACCGGCTCGGCCTGGACCGCGTGCTGTGGCTGCGCCACGGCGACCTGATCGGCGACGACACCGACGGCCACATCGACACCATCGCCCGCTACTGCGATGCCTCGACGATCGTCTACCAGGCTTGCCACGACCGCAGCGATGCGCACTACGACGACCTCGCGGCGATGGCCGAAGAACTGCGCGCCTTCCGCGACTGGCGCGGCGAGCCGTACCGGCTAGTGGCGCTGCCGCTGCCGAAGGCGATCTTCGATCCCTACGACGGCCGCCGCCTGCCGGCCGGCTACGCCAACTTCCTGATCCTCAACGGCGCGGTGCTGGTGCCGGTCTACGGCCAGCCGCTCGACGCGGTGGCGCTCGACCTGATCCGGCCGCTGTTCCCGGATCGCGAGGTGATCGGCATCGACTGCAATGCCCTGATCCAGCAGTACGGCGGCCTGCATTGCGTGACCATGCAGATCCCGGCACTGGCCTGATTCCGGAGTCCTTTCGATGGCAAGCAAGACACTGAAGGTCGGCCTCGTGCAGCAGGCCTGTTCCAGCGACCGCGCGCTCAGCGTGGCGGCCAGCGAGGCCGGTGTGCGCGATGCCGCTGCCCGCGGCGCGCAGCTGGTGATGCTGCAGGAACTGCATACCAGCCTGTATTTCTGCCAGCACGAGTCGACCGACCTGTTCGATCTGGCCGAGCCCATTCCCGGCCCGTCGACCGAATGGCTCGGCCGGCTCGCGAAGGAACTGGGCATCGTGCTGGTCGGCAGCCTGTTCGAGCGCCGCGCGCCGGGGCTCTACCACAACACTGCCGTGGTCATGGAGCGCGACGGCAGCCTGGCCGGCAAGTACCGGAAGATGCATATCCCGGACGATCCGGGCTACTACGAGAAGTTCTACTTCACGCCGGGCGACCTCGGCTTCGAGCCGATCCCGACCAGCGTCGGCCGGCTCGGCCTGCTGGTCTGCTGGGACCAGTGGTATCCGGAAGCCGCACGGCTGATGGCGCTGGCCGGCGCCGATCTGCTGCTGTACCCGACCGCGATCGGCAACAACCCGGAAGATCCCGAGGACGAGCGCGAGCGGCAGCGCGAGGCCTGGGTGACGATCCAGCGGGCGCATGCGGTGGCCAACGGTCTGCCGGTGGTGGTGGCCAACCGCATCGGCTTCGAGCCGGACCCGACCGGCCAGACGCCGGGCCAGCGCTTCTGGGGGACCAGCTTCGTCGCCGGCCCGCAGGGCGAATTCCTGGCGCGCGCCTCGACCGATCAGCCCGAAGTGCTGGTCGTCGATGTCGATCTGGCGCGCTCGGAGAACGTGCGCCGCTGGTGGCCGTTCCTGCGCGACCGGCGCATCGACAGCTACGGCGATCTGACCCGCCGCTTCCGCGACCGCTGACCCCCGACGCCGATCGCCGCCGCCGGCCCCGGCATCGGCATCGGTCCCGATCTCAGCGGCTGTACGGGCTGAACAGTTCCCAGATCAGCCGCGTGGCATCGATGTCCCGGGTGGTGACGCCGCGCAGGCCGACCTGCACGTCATTGCCGGGCCAGGTATGGCCGCCGCGGTTGATCGTGTAGAAGCGCACCGGCTGGCCGGAGGCGCAGCTGTCCCAGAGATCGAGATCCACCGTCGTGCCGTCGTTGACGCGATCGGGCAGCCGGCTGCGCTGGGGCAGGCCGAGACAGCCGTTGCGGCGGGCATTGAAGCGGGCGGTGTCCGGAGCCGAGGCCAGCCCGACGCGGTCGCCGTAGCTGACCCGGGCGTCGGCGGTGCCGTGCATGCCGATCACTGGCAGCCCTGCGGCGGAGGTGCACTGCGCGGCCAACGAATCGAGCAGCGTGGCGGACACGTAGGCCATGGCCGTGATCCGCTCCGGGCGTTCGCAGGCGTAGCGCTGGGCCATGAAGCCGCCGGACGAGAAGCCGCTCAGATAGACGCGCCGGGGGTCGATCGGCAGGCTGCCGGCGGCGTTGTCGATGACCCGGGTGATCAGTTCGACGTCGTCCTCCGAACGCGGCCGGTCGCGGCGCGGATCGTGGTTCCAGGCGCGGCCGCTGGCTTCCGGCAGGATCGCCCAGGCGCCGGTGTCGCGCACCAGCTCGCCGAGGCGGATCAGGTTGGCCATCGCTTCCGGGCTGCCGCCGCCGTAGTGCAGGACCACCATCACCGGCACCCGGCCGGTCGGCGCGGCAACCGGGCGCAGGTAGAGCACCCGGCGGATCGCCGACGTGCCGACCGAAAACTGCTGCTCGAAACTGGTCACGCCGGGCACCGGGTTGAGTCCGCGCTGGGCCAGCGCGGCCGGGGCGGCCACCAGCAGCGCCAACGCCACCAGCAGGGCCCGCACGGCGCCAGCGCGCGGGCGCGTGGCCACCGCGTGGCGGCCGGGGTTCAGTGGCAGGGGCATCGCATTCTCCAGTGTGGGGGAACCAGGCCTGGCCTGACCGGCGGCACGGCCGCCCGGCTCAGGCAGGGCCGGCTCGTGGTGCGGTGCCGGCGGCGCCGTCATCGGAACGGCCGGCGGGGCGGAAGGTGCCTCGCCGGCAGTCGCCGGCGGTTCAGCGCATCGGCAGGCGCTGCCAGGACCCGTAGACCGGGTTCGGCAACAGGAAGTAGCGGGCGCCGAACTGCGCCGGATCGCCGATATCGACCTGCGACAGGTACGGGAAATCCTTGATGTTGTCGCCGACATAGGCGAGCACCTGCAGCGCCGGCAGCTTGGCGGCGGCGACGCCGACTTCCTCGATCAGCCGGAAGCGGCTGTTCTTGTCGAAATCGCTGCGGTCCTTGGCCAGCAGCAGCACGTCGATAACGATTCCAACCTTGGCCAGGTTGGCCAGCGTCGCGGCGCGGTGTGGCCCTTCCTCGCGATTGCTGACGACGATCACCTTGCCGCCCAGGCCGCGCACCGCCGTCACGAATGCCGCCGCGCCGGGCAGCGCGTCGGCCTGCTCGGACAGCACCCACTGGGTCCAGCGGTCCGGATCGTGCACGTCGACGCCCTGCACCTGATCGGCGCATTCGGCCTTGGAATTGTCGAGCAGCGTCTCGTCGAGATCGGCGACCACCGCCCAGCTGCCTTTCGGCCGGCTGCGCGCCTGCGCGGCAACCCGGTCGGTGGCCTGCCGGAATACCTGCTCGTAGGCGGCGCGGCGTTCCGCCGAGACGTGGAACCAGCGCAGCGCGCCGGTCGCCTTGCCGCTGGTTTCGAGCTGCTGGCAGACCACGCTGTAGTCGATCGGAGCGAGCGCCCGCTTTCCGGACGGCGAGGACGCACAGCCGGCAACCAGCAGGGTGGCGACGGCGAGGCAGGCGGTTCTGATCATGGCAGGCGCGGAATGGAAGTGGCGGAGCGGAAGTCTGACGCAGCGAGACGGCGCGACACCAGCGGTCAGGCGCGTGCCCGTTCGATGATGCGGGTGGTCGAATAACCGTCGTGGAAATCGAGGATCACGGTCTGGCCGCCGTGCGCCGCCACCACGTCGTGGCCGGCCACCTGTTCGGGCCGGTAGTCGCCGCCCTTGACCAGCAGATCGGGCAGCACGTCGGTGATCAGCCGCAGCGGCGTGTCCTCGGCGAACGGCACCACCCAGTCGACGCACTTCAGCGCGGCCAGCATCCGCATCCGGTCTTCGGTGCTGTTCAGCGGCCGGCTCGGCCCCTTCAGGCGCTTGACCGAATCGTCGGTGTTGACCGCCACGATCAGCACGTCGCCGAGCCGTCGCGCCGCTTCCAGGTAGCGGACATGGCCGACATGCAGCAGGTCGAAGCAGCCGTTGGTCATCACCACCACCTGGCCCTGCGCCTTCGCCTGGCGCACCCGTTCGAGCAGTTCCGGCTCGCTCAGCACGGCGCTGTCGTCCTCGTGCTGGCGGCGGATCGCCCGCAGCAGCTCGGCCTGGCTGACGGTGGCGGTGCCGAGCTTGGCGACCACGATGCCGGCCGCCAGGTTGGCGACGCGGGCCGCATGGGCGAACTCGTGGCCGGCGGCCAGCGCCGCGCCGAAGGTGGCGATCACGGTATCGCCGGCGCCGGTGACGTCGAACACCTCGCGCGCTTCGGTCGGCAGGTGCAGCGGCGGCTGGTGCGGCGCCAGCAGGGTCATGCCGTTCTCGCTGCGGGTGACCAGCAGCGCGTCGATACCGAGGTCGTCGCGCAGCGTCCGCCCCTTGGCGACGATCGTCGCCTCGTCCGGACAGGGACCGACCACCGCTTCGAGTTCCGACAGGTTCGGGGTGATCAGCGTGGCGCCGCGGTACGGCCGCCAGTCGCTGCCCTTGGGGTCGACCAGCACCGGCAGGTTGCGGGCGCGGGCCTCGGCGATCATCTGCGCGGCGTCGGCCAGCGTGCCCTTGCCGTAGTCGGACAGCACCACCACCTGCGCGTCGTCGAGCGCCTGCCGGTAGCGCTCGAGGAAGGTGGCGTGGTTGAAGGCGCCGGCGACCGCCAGCGATTCCTCGAAGTCCAGCCGGATCAGCTGCTGATTGCGGCTCAGCACGCGCAGCTTGGTGATCGTCGGGCAGGACGTGGTGTCGACGAAATCCGGCTGCACGCGCTTTTCGACCAGCGCATCGCGCAGCTTCCGCGCCGCTTCATCGCGGCCGACGACGCCCAGCAGCCGCACCTGGCCACCGAGCGCGGCGATGTTCAGCGCCACGTTGGCGGCGCCGCCGGGCCGGGTCTCGTCCTTCTGGATGCGCACCACCGGCACCGGCGCTTCCGGGGAGATGCGGCCGGTCGGCCCGACCCAGTAGCGGTCGAGCATCACATCGCCGACCACCAGCACGCGGGCGGCATCGAAGTTCGGGATGGCGGTCTGCATGGCGTCAGGAATTTCGCGGGCCAGGTTCGGAGCCGGCCCGAACAGCCGTCGGACAGCGGGGCGCGGCGACGGCGGACCGGGCGTGGTCACCGGCAGCTGCCCGGTCCCGCGTCCCGGCCCGGCGGCTGCCTCGCGCCCGCGCGTTCAAGTCGTGAGGGTCGCCGTCACCGGAGCCGGTCCGGGCCGGTGAACGGCGTCAGGCTGCCTTGGTGGCCGACGGCGGGTTGGTGTGGGCACGCCATTCTGGGTACTCGCTGCGCTCGCCCTTGACCGTGGCCGCGTACAGCTTCTGCAGCAACTCGGTGATCGGCCCGCGCTTGCCGCTGCCGATGGCACGGTTGTCGACTTCGCGGATCGGCATCACTTCGGCGGCGGTGCCTGTGAAGAAGGCCTCGTCGCAGATGTACAGCTCGTCGCGGGTGATGCGCCGTTCCTGCACGGCAATGCCTTCGTCGGCCGCCAGCTGCATGATGGTCTTGCGGGTGATGCCGTCGAGGCAGGAGTTCAGGTCCGGCGTGTGCAGCACGCCATCCTTGACCAGGAAGATGTTCTCGGCGCTGCCTTCGGCGATGTGGCCGGACATGTCGAGCAGGATCGCTTCGTCGTAGCCGTCCTTCAGCACTTCATTCAGCGCCAGCATCGAATTGATGTAGTTGCCGTTGGCCTTGGCCCGGCACAGCATCGAGTTGACGTGGTGGCGGGTGTAGCTGGAGGTGCGCACGCGGATGCCGCGCTCGACGTTGTCGGCACCGAGATAGGCGCCCCAGGTCCAGGCGGCCACCATCACGTGGGTCTTCAGGTTGTCGGCACGCAGGCCCATGCCTTCGGCGCCGTAGAACACCATCGGCCGCAGGTAGGCTTCCTTCAGCTTGTTGGTGCGCAGCACTTCGAGCTGCGCTTCGTTGATCACTTCCTGCGAGAACGGCATCTTCATGCCGAGGATCTTCGCGGAGTTGAACAGGCGCTTGGTGTGGTCCTCGAGGCGGAAGATCGCCGTGCCCTTCGGCGTGTGGTACGCGCGCACCCCTTCGAAGCAGCCGACGCCGTAGTGCAGCGTGTAGGTCAGCACGTGGGTCTGGGCATCGCGCCACGGCACCATTTCGCCGTCCAGCCAGATGAACCCGTCGCGGTCGGCCATCGTCGTCATTGCAATCAATCCTCGGGGGTCAGTGCCAGCAGGCTGCGGAAATGGAGTGAGGGGCAGGCGTATCCGCCATACCAAACGGTCGCATTATAAATCTGCGAGGCCGTTCAGGCTTGCCAGAATCGCGTCCGGGTGGATGCCGTTCAGGCAGTCCAGGTGCGCCGATGGCGTTTTCAGCGGGCACTGCCGCTCGAAGCAGGGACTGCAGGGCAGACGCCGGTAGTGGATGGCGCGGGTGTCGGTCATCGGCGGCGTGTGGTCCGGCGTCGACGAGCCGTAGATCGCCACCACCCGGGCACCGGCGGCAGCGGCGATGTGCATCGGTCCGGAGTCGTTGCAGACCACCGCGCGGGCAGCGGCCGCGAGATCGACGACATCGACGAGGCTGGTCCGGCCGCACAGGTTGATCGCCCCGCCCTTCGATGCGCGGGCAATGCCGTCGCCCAGCGCCTGCTCCTTCTTCGAGCCGATGATCCAGCTGCGCACGCCGCGCCGCGCGAGGCTGGCGGCCAGGCTGGCGTAGTGGGCGGCCGGCCACTGCTTGGCCGGGCCGTACTCCGCACCCGGCATCAGCGCCACCGCCGGACCGTCGCCGAGGCCGAGCAGCTCGCGCAGCTCGGCCGCGCGGGCGGGATCGGCGCGGAAGCGCGGCTGCGGAACCGTCGGCGCGACGGTCGCCCGGCCGTCGTCGGCCAGCGCCACGAAACGCTGCGGCGTGGTTTTCAGCAGCGCCTTGTCGAGCCGGCGCAGGTCGTTCAGCAGGCCGTAGCGCAGCTCGCGGGCATAGCCGGTGCGGCGCGGAATGCCAGCGAAGAACGGCACCACCGCCGACTTCCAGGAATTCGGCAGCACGATCGCCTGCTGGTAGCCGCGCTCGCGCAGCGCGCGACCGAGCGCCCGCCGGCCGCCGAAGTTGAATTCGCTATGCGCGAACGGCAGCTCGATGCCGGCGCGAATCTCCGGCATCCGCTCGATGATCGGCAGCGACCAGCCGGGCGCCAGCACGTCGATCGACGCGTCCGGATGGCGCTGGCGCAGGCGAATGAACAGCGACTGCGCCATCACCATGTCGCCGACCCAGGCCGGGCCGACGACCAGCAGATCGCCGCTCATCGGGCGCACACGGCAGCGGCCGGCATGGATCGGAACCGGCGCGCGGGCAGCGGCGCGAGAGGCAACGCGAAGGCGGCGGATCGAGGCATGCCCCGCAGTTTATCCGCTTGCCTCGCACGCTTATCCTTGCCCGCCGTCGCAGCCGCGCGGCGATCGAGATTGACGACGATGACCCCCGCTGTGACCGCTGCACCGCGCCCCGCCCGCCCGTGGCTGGCACCGCTGATGGGCCTGAGCTTCGTCGCCATCTGGTGCACCGGCTACCCGGCCGCGAAGATCATCGTCGGCCACAGCGGGCCCTTCACCGCGCTGACCCTGCGCTTCGCCTGCGCCGGGCTGATCTTCGCGCTGCTGGCGCTGGTCAGCCGGGTCCGCTGGCCGGGCTGGCGCGAAGCCGGCCACAGCGCCGTGGTCGGCTGCCTGCAGCTGGCGATGCAGTTCGGCGGCGTCTACGGCGCCATGCGGCTTGGCGCCTCCGGCAGCTTCGCGGCGCTGGTGATCGGCTCGATGCCGCTGGCGGTGTCCGGCTTCGCCTGGGCCACCGGCGAGCGGATCAGCCGCCTGCAATGGCTGGGGCTGATGATCGGCTTCGCCGGCGTCTGGCTGGTGATCGGCAACAGCCTGCTCGATGCCCAGGCCAGCGGGCCCGCCATCGTGCTGCTGCTGGTCGGCCTGGTCGGCATCGCCAGCGGCACGCTCTACCAGAAGCGCCACGGCTCGGCGATCGACCTGCGCGCCGGGCTGGCGATCCAGAACCTGGCGGCGACGGCGGCGCTGCTGCCGCTGGCGATTGGCGTCGACCATTTCCACTTCGACGGCACGCCGGTGTTCTGGAAGGCCACCGCGTGGATCGTGCTGGTCAACTCGGTCGGCGGCTTCGCGCTGCTGTTCCTGCTGATCCGCAACGGCGCCGCTACCCAGGTCGCCGCGCTGTTCTACCTGGTGCCGGCGGTCGGCGCGCTGATGAGCCATTTCGCGCTCGGCGAAGTGCTGACCTGGCTGGAGGTCGCCGGCTTCTTCGTGGCCGCCACCGGCGTCTGGCTGGGCACCCGGCCGGCGCGGGCCGCCGGCGCGCCACCGGCCTGAGCGACGCCATCGCGACCAGCGGGAGCATCGGGCCGACGATCGGCAGCCCGACGATAAGTGACTGCTGCGACAGAAATTTTGCCGCATTGCGACCTACTCGAACGGGTATTACCTCCCTTCCGGGCCACGCCTAGCGTCGGCCGGCAACAGTGCCAGCCGCAGGGGTCCTCAGGATTCGGCTCGGCAGACAGAAGAACGAGCGAGGGATCCACTCCGGATCACCCGCCCAGTCCCCGGGAGGAAGACGATGCGTGCAAACAGCAGCACATGGTGGCCTGCGGTATCGCTGTGCCTAGCGTTGACCGGTACTGCCGCGCAGGCGCAGCAGGCCGGCGAGGCAGCAACGGAGGAACCGACACCCGAGCCGGTGCAGACCGACGGCGGCTGGCTCGGCAGCCCGGCGTTCAGCGCCGATTTCAGCGGCTTTGTTCGTACCGAGGCCGCCGTCTCCACGGCCGGCGCCAAGAACAATCCGTTCAACCAGCGCGGAAACCTGTTCAACGGCCGCACCGTGACCCGCAACTTCGCGCTGACCGCGCCGGACGGCACGGTGATCCCGGTCAGCGACACCACGACCCGCTTCGGCGATCAGCAATCCGGCCCGATGAACCTGACGATGCTGCGGGCGCGGCTCGAGGCCGACATCAAGTTCACCAGCAACCTGTCGCTGCAGGCCAAGGCTTCGCTGATCTACGACCCGAGCCTTTACACCGAATTCCGGCCGGGCGCCTACAACAGCCAGGCGGTCGGCAAGCTCTACGGCCGCGCCAACTATTTCGAGTACGAAGCCGAGGGCAAGGACCATCCGAACCCGCTGGAGTGGTCGGGACGCAACTATCTGATCAACTTTCCGGCGCTGTTCCTCGACTACCAGGACGGCCCGTTGAACGTGCGCTTCGGCAACCAGCAGATCGCCTGGGGTCAGGCGATCTTCTTCCGCGTGCTCGATGTGCCGGACGGCCTCGATCTGCGTCGTCATTCGCTGCTCGACTTCGCATCCGAAGAGTTCTCCGACAAGCGCGTGCCGGCGCTGGCGCTGCGAACCTCCTACCAGCTCGACGACGACTGGCTGGTCGACGCCTACATCCAGAAGTTCCAGCCCACCGTCTACGGCAATCCGAACACCCCGTACAACGCGATCGCGTCGCAGTTCACCGTCCACGACCTGTACGGCAACTTCGACTCCAAGTTCAGCTACGGCATTCGCTTCAAGGGCTCCATCGGCGATCTCGGCGTGCAGGCCATCGCCGGCCGCCGCTACAACCCGGATGGCGTGTTCCGCTGGACCCGGTCCGGCGTCAACCGCGACCTTCCCGGCCTGCCCGGCTCCGGCACTTTGCTGCAGGACACCGCGTTCGAGGTCGATTCGACCGGCGTCTGGTCGGCAGAAGAATGGTTCACTTACGCAGCGATGTCCCGGCTCAACGGCGTGACCGGCCTGAACGCCGCCGTGTCGGAATTCCCGGCCGCCGCCCTGCTCGGCGCCTTCGTGGTGCCGACGCCCGACGGTCCGCAATCCGGCTACGACCTGGCCGCCGTGCAGCTGGACACCTTCTTCGCGCTGGCCGGCGGCTACCTGGAAGGCCGCAGCGAGGGTGGCCTGCGCGGCCACATCGCCCGCGAATACCGGGCGGAAACCAATGTCGGCGGCGGCCTGAGCTATGTCATCAACGCCGAACCGGGCTCGCTGCTCGACCAGCTGATCATCAACTTCGAGGCCTTGTACACGCCGGACCGCACCTTCACCGATCCCAGCCTGCGGCAAGCCTTCCTGCAGCAGTCGGAGGTCACCACGGCGCTGGTCGTCGAGAAGTACCAGCGCTTCTTCACCTCGATACCGGCGACCTATCTGGTCGGCCAGTGGCTGCACAAGACCCGCAGCGATCTGTTCGGCCGCTCCCTGCGCGGCCAGGGCGGCGACCAGCGGACCGTGGCGCCGGGCGTCAGCGGCGGCTACGACGCGGTGGTGTTCGCGATGCAGCAGCCGTTTGCCCAGCTGATCTGGCGCGCCGACCTGGCAGTGCTCTACGACACCCAGGGCGGCCTGCTGATCCAGCCTGCGCTGCGCTGGAAGCCGAGCGGCAATGTCACCGTCGACATGTTCTACAACTACGTCAACGGCCATCTGTCGAACGCCAACTCGAACAGCCTGTCGACGGTCGACTACGCGGATGAAGTGACCTTGCGCATCGGCTACCAGTTCTGAGCCCGGCGCCCAGGCGTCAAAAAAAGCCCCGACCTGAAAGCGTCGGGGCTTTTTTGTCGGCGCGCGTGGCGGCCAATGCGACCTAGCCGGCAGCCGCCATCTGCACCAGCAGCTGCCGCGCCTTGACCTGATCGCCGGCGGCGACGCTGACGGTGTCGACCACGCCCGCCAGCGGTGCGGCCAGCTGGAATTCCATCTTCATCGCTTCCAGCACGGCCAGCGTCTGGCCCTTGGCGACGGCGTCGCCGGGCTTGACCAGCACGGCCACGATCTTGCCGTCGCTGTGCGCGGTGATCCGGCCATCGGAGCCGGCGGCCGTGGTTTCGGCCGGCGCATAGCTGCGGTCGACGAAGCACTCGGTCGCCCCTTCGGCCATCAGCCACAGGCTGTCGCCGCGGCCACGCGCGTAGCGGGCGCGGCCCTGCACGCCGTCGCCGTCGTAGCGGAAGCTGCCGGCGGCCACGGCGCTGACATCGACCGCCACCGCGACGCCGCCGATCTGCGCCGAGAAGCGCCGGCCGTTATCGACCTGCAGCTCGATCGCCTGATCGCGGCTGCCCCAGCGCAAGGCCAGCGCCGCCGGCGATGCATGGCTGGAATGCCAGCCAAGCAGTTCCTCGCCCAGACCGTGTTCGGCGGCCAGGCGCTGGGCATCGTCGAGGTACAGGGCCACCGCCGCCAGCAACCACTGCCGTGCCGTCGGCTGGGCTGCTGCCAGCACGTCCTGCGGGAAATGCCGGCCGACGAAGGCGGTGCTGAAGTCGCCTGAAGCGAAGGCCTCGGTGGCGAGGATGGCGGCGAGATAGTCCTTGTTCGAGGCGACGCCGAGCAGCGCGGTATCGCGCACCAGGCCGAGCAGCCGGCTGCGAGCGGTCTCGCGATCCTCGCCCCAGGCGATCAGCTTGGCCTGCATCGAATCGTAGTGCGGGCTGATCGGCCGGCCGGTTTCCAGATAGCTGTCGATTCGCAGGCCGTCGCCGGCCGGCGGCTCCCAGAGCAGCACCTCGCCGGTCTGCGGCAGATAGTTCTGGCGCGGATCTTCCGAACACAGCCGCACCTCGATGGCGTGGCCGCGCGCGCCGGCCAGGACCTGCGCCTGCGTCATCGGCAGCGGCTCGCCCTGGGCGATCTTCAGCTGCCAGGCGACCAGATCGACGCCGTAAACCAACTCGGTCACCGGATGCTCGACCTGCAGCCGCGTGTTCATCTCCAGGAAGTAGAACGCGCCGTCCTGCGCCAGCAGGAACTCGACGGTGCCGGCGCCGACGTAGTTGACCGCCTTCGCGGCGGCCACCGCCGCCGCGCCCATCCGCGCACGCAGCTCGGCATCGACAGCCGGGCTCGGCGCTTCCTCGACCACCTTCTGGTTGCGGCGCTGGATCGAGCAATCGCGCTCGCCGAGATGGACGACCTCGCCGTGGCGATCGCCGAACACCTGGATCTCGACGTGGCGGGCGTCGATCACCGCCTTCTCGATCAGCAGCTGGCCGCTGCCGAAGGCGTTGGCGGCTTCCGAGCGGGCCGAGGCGATCGCTTCGGCAAGCTGGGCCGGGTCGTGCACCAGCCGCATGCCACGGCCGCCGCCGCCGGCCGCAGCCTTGATCATCACCGGCAGGCCGGCCTTGACCGCTTCGGCGATCAGCGTCTCGTCGCGCTGGTCATCGCCCTGGTAGCCGGGCACGCAGGGCACGCCGGCCGCCAGCATCAGCCGCTTGGAGGCGCTCTTGTTGCCCATGGCGTCGATCGACGCCGGGTCCGGGCCGATGAACACCAGCCCGGCGTCCTGCACGGCGCGGGCGAAATCGGCGCGCTCCGACAAAAAGCCGTAGCCGGGATGGATGGCGTCCGCGCCGCTGGCCCGGGCGGCGGCGATGATCGCTTCGATCCGCAGATAGCTGTCGCGCGCGGCCGGCGGGCCGATGCGCACCGCTTCATCGGCGACGCGGACATGCAGCGCGCCGGCATCGGCATCGCTGTAGACCGCCACCGTGCGGTAACCCTGCGCCTTGGCGCCGCGAAGGACCCGCACCGCGATCTCGCCGCGGTTGGCGACCAGAACCTTGCTGAAACGCTTCATGTTGGCCATCACTTCCTGCTGGGTGGGCCGGCTTCAGGGTGCAGCCTGAAGCTGGCAGTTCGACATCAGCACGATGCCGTTGCGCGAGGCGGTGGCCTTGTCGCCGACCACCCGGACGTTGACGAAATCACCGACCAGCAACCGGCCTTCGCCGGTCGCCGCCGGCCGCAGCACCTGGGTTTCATGGTCGATCTCGACCCGGACCCGTTGATCGTCGTAATGCTTCAGCACCAGCTGGCGGCCGTCGCCGCAGCGGTAGACCTCGCGTCCGGACTCCTTCTCCGCCACGACTGCCGGCGGCGTTCCGGCGCTGTCGGACGGCTTCAGGAACGGCGCCGCAGCCGGGTTTGCCGGAGCTGCGGACGGCGCTGCCGGCGCGGCATCTTCGGACGTGCCGCAGCCGCCCAGCAGCGCGGCGCTGACCAGCAGCGGAATGGCACGACGGAGCAGGTTCATGGCGGAGTCCTTCTCGGTGAACAGCGGGTTTCGGGGCCGGCGCGACGCCTTGCGGTGGGCCGGCCGGCGCGCTCAGGCCTTGCGCTTGCCGCCGTAGCCCAGGCCCTTGGCGAGGATGCGCAGCATGATCTCGTCGGCACCGCCGCCGATCGAATGCAGGCGCAGGTCGCGGTAGAACTGGGCGACCGAGGAATCCCACATGTAGCCCTGCCCGCCCCAGTACTGCAGGCAGGTGTCGGTGACTTCGCGGGCCAGCCGACCGCTCTTCAGCTTGGCCATCGAGGCCAGCATCGTCGCGTCGCGGCCGGCGACGTGCTCGGCGGTGGCGCGGTAGGTCAGCGCGCGCAGCGCTTCGACTTCGGTGGTCAGCTCGGCGAGCCGGTAGGCGATCACCTGGTTGTCGATCAGCGAAGCGCCGAAGGCCTTGCGGTTGCGCGTGTATTCGGCGGTGTCGGCGATCACCTTTTCCATCGCCGCGATGATGCTGGCCGACAGGAACAGCCGCTCTTCCTGGAACTGCTGCATCTGGTACACGAAGCCGCGGCCTTCCTCGCCGATCAGGTGGCGGGCCGGTACTCGCACTTCATCGAGGAAGATCAGCGCCGTGTCGCTGGAGCGCTGGCCGAGCTTGTCGAGCCTGGTCTTGCGATCGACACCCTTGGCATCGAGCGGCACCACGATCAGCGACTTCGAGGCGTGCTGGTTGGCCGACGCATCGCCCGTGTTCGCGAGCAGGCAGACCCAGTCGGCCTGGGTGCCGTTGGTGATCCACATCTTCGAGCCGGTGATCACGTACTCGTCACCGACCCGGCGCGCCACGGTCTTGATGCCGGCGACATCCGAGCCGGCACCGGCTTCGCTGACGCCGATCGCGGCGACCATGTCGCCGGCCACGGCCGGCTTCAGGAAGTTCTCCTTCAGATAGTCGCTGCCGAAGCGGGCCAGCGCCGGTGTCGCCATGTCGGTCTGCACGCCGATCGCCATCGGCAGGCCGCCGCAGTCGCAATGGCCGAGCGCTTCGGCGAACGCGACCTGGTAGCTGTAGTCGAGCCCCAGCCCGCCAACCTCTTCCGGCTTGGCGATGCCGAGCAGGCCGAGATCACCCATCTTCTTGAGGATCTCGCGGGCCGGCCAGATGCCGGCTTCCTCCCATTCCTTGACGTGCGGGTTCAGCTCGGTTTCGACGAACTTCTTGGTCGTGTCGTAGAGGGACTGGTGTTCGTGCGTGCTGTACATGGCGGAGACCGGAAGGAAGGGAAAAAGGAAGTGCGGCGCGCTCAGAAGCGGCCGATGCCGAAGGTGTTGGTGGCCACCGTCCGCGCGCTGGCTTCGGCGCAGATCGACAGGCACAGGCCGAGCACGCGGCGGGTGTCGCGCGGGTCGATCAGGCCGTCGTCGAACAGCCGGGCGCTGGCGGCGAAAGCGGTCGATTCGGCCTCGAACTGGGCCACGATCCTGGCTTCCAGCGCCGCCAATTTGGCTTCCTCGGCGTCGCCGATCGTGCGGCCTTCCTTGAGCCATTTTTCGCGGGTGACGATGCTCATCACCTTGGCGGCCTGTTCGCCGCCCATCACCGCCGTGCGGGAATTCGGCCAGGCGAAGATGAAATCGGGGCTCAGGCCCCGGCCGCACATGCCGTAGTTGCCGGCCCCGAAGGCGCCGCCGATGACCACCGTGATCTGCGGCACCGGCGCGTTGGCCACCGCCTGCAGCATCTTGGAGCCGTGTTTGACGATGCCGCCCTGCTCGCTTTCGGCGCCGACCATGAAGCCGGTGGTGTTCATCAGGTACAGGATCGGAATCTGCGACTGGCTGCACAGCTGGATGAACTGCCCGGCCTTGGTGGCGCCGCGCGTGGTGATCGGGCCGTTGTTGCCAAGGATGCCGACCTGGTGGCCGTGGATCACCGCGCGGCCGCAGATCGTCGCCTGGTCGTACTCGTTCTTGAATTCGAGGAACTCGGAGCCGTCGACGATGCGGGCGATGACTTCGCGGCAGTCGTAGGGCTTGCGATAGTCCGGCGGCACCACGCCGCAGAGTTCGTCGATGTCATGCAGCGGCGCGCGCACTTCGCGCAGCGCAAGCTTCGGCCGCTGACGGTTCCAGTCGAGGTTGCGGACGATGTCGCGGGCGATGCGGATGCCGTCGGCATCGTTCTCGGCCAGGAATTCGCCGGTGCCGGCGACCTGTGTGTGCATCTCGGCGCCGCCCAGATCCTCGTCGTTGGCGATCTCGCCGGTCGCCGCCTTCAGCAGCGGCGGTCCAGCCAGGAACACCTTGGCGTTCTTGCGCACCATCACCACGTAATCCGACAGCCCCGGCATGTAGGCGCCGCCCGCCGTGGATGAGCCGTGCACGACAGTGACCTGCGGAATGCCCGCCGCCGACAGCCGCGCCTGGTTGGCAAACTGGCGACCGGCGGGGATGAAGATCTCGGCCTGGTACAGCAGATTGGCGCCGCCGGATTCGATCAGCGAGACCACCGGCAGCTTCTGGTTCAGCGCGATTTCCTGCAGCCGGTGCGTCTTCTGCACGCCGAACGCGGTCATCGTGCCGCCCTTGATCGCCGAGTTCGAGGCCACGACCAGACAGCGGGTGCCGGCCACGTAGCCGATGCCGGCGATCAGGTTGCCGCCGGCCTGCGCGCCATCAGTGTCGTCGTGCATCTTGTAGCCGCACAGCGTCGACAGCTCCAGCCACGGGCTGCCGCGATCGAGCAGCAGGTGCACACGCTCGCGCGGCAGCAGTTGCTTGCGCTGGTGGTAGCGGGCGCGCTTGGATTCTTCCTCGTCGCGGCCCTTGCGCTCGATGGCGCGGAACTCGGCAATCTTCGCCAGCATGTCCTCGCGCTGCTGGCGGAACTGCGGGCTGGAGAGATCGACCTTCGATTCGATGACAGGCATGGCGCGTCCGGGCGGCGGGATGCGGCGGACTCTAGCACAAGAAATGAAGTACGCTTCATTTCTTGAATCCAGAATCATTTCTAACCGTCAACCCATGGCCTACCGACGTTCCGCGCTGATGGAGGAGCGTCTGGCGAGCAACCGCCAGCGCATCCTCGAAGCCACGCGCGTGCTGATTGCGCGCGGCGGCCTGCGCGATGCGCAGGTCAGCGCCGTGGCCGCCGAGGCCGGCATGTCGACCGGCGTCATCTACCGCTACTTCAAGGCCAAGACCGACCTGTTCGTCGAAGTGCTGGCCGAGGCGGTGACGCTGGAAATCGAGATCCTCGACGCCATCTGCGCCGGCCCCGGTTCGGTGACCGAGCGGCTCTACGCGGCCGTCGAGTCGTTTGTCCGGCGGGCGCTGAACGGGCCGAACCTGGCATACGCGTTCATCGCCGAGCCGGCCGATCCCGAGGTCGACATCGCCCGCATCCGCGAGCGCAAGCGCTTCGCCGAGGTATTCCGCAGGCTGCTGGCCGAAGGCACGGCGAGCGGCGAGTTCGCGGCCCAGAACCTCGAGGCCAGCGCCGCCTGCATCGTCGGCGCCTACACCGAGGCGCTGGTCGGCCCGATCGGCCCCGCGCGCGAAGTGGTGGCCGACCGCGAAGCGCTGATCCGCTCGATCTGCGCGTTCTGCGTGCGGGCGGTCGGCGGCCGCACTGGGCAGTCTTGACCCGGGCCGGGTGGCCTGCCGCCGAACTAAGCTTTCGCTACCGTTCGTCAGCTCCATCGACCCGACTATGCGCAAGCTCTATTCCGGCACTTCCCGCTTCGATGCCAGCGTGCAGCTGCAGGCCTGGCTGGAGTCGGCGGCCGACGGCCGGGTGATCAGCGTTGCCGCGTTCCGGGCAGAATCCGAACTGCTCAGCGAAACGCATCGCGTGGCCCGCCACGACACGCGGCAGCTGACCGAACTGGTGCCGTCGCTGCTGGCGGCGCTGGAACGCCGGATCGCACCGGCGGCAGCCCGCCTCCACTAGAACACGCGGGCGCGATCCAAAGCGCGACAAGAGGGAAAGCCAAGGCTCGGGGAAGCCGGAGGAAGTCCTCCCGAAAGGGAGGGCGACCGCCTATGATCCGCGCCTGCCCGCTTCCCGACGATCTCCGATGCAACTGGCACTCGCGCCGATGGAAGGGCTCATCGACGAGACCCTGCGCAGCCTGCTGACCGAAGTCGGCGGCATCGACTGGTGCGTGTCCGAATTCGTGCGCGTCAACCAGACGCTGCTGCCGGCGCACTGCTTCCTGAAACTGGCGCCGGAGCTTAAGCGCGGTTCGCGTACGCCGTCCGGCACGCCGATGCGCCTGCAGCTGCTCGGCTCAGATCCATCCTGCGTGGCCGACAACGCGGCGTTTGCCGCCACGCTCGGCGCACCGGTGATCGATCTCAACTTCGGCTGCCCGGCGAAGACCGTCAACAAGTCGCGCGGCGGCGCCGTGCTGCTGAAGGAGCCGGAACTGCTGCACGCCATCGTCTCGGCCGTGCGCGCCGCGCTGCCGGCGACCGTGCCGGTCACCGCCAAGATGCGGCTCGGCTTCGATCATGCCGAGGACGCCGTGACCTGCGCGCAGGCGCTGGCCGACGGCGGCGCGGCATCGCTCGTGGTCCACGCCCGCACCAAGGTCGACGGCTACAAGCCACCGGCTTACTGGGAGCGGATCGGCGCGATCCGGGACGCCGTCAAGGTGCCGGTGTTCGCCAACGGCGAGGTCTGGAGCGTCGACGACTGGCGGCGCTGCCGCAGCCTCAGCGGCGTCGACGACGTGATGCTCGGCCGCGGCATGATCGCCCGGCCGGATCTGGCCCGGCAGATCGCTGCCGTGCGCGACGGTCGCGAGGTCACGCCGATGGGCTGGGCCGAGATCCAGCCGCTGCTGCAGCGCTACTGGGACATCGTCTGCGGCAACGTCGCCACACCGCGTCACGCGCCGGGCCTGCTGAAGCAGTGGCTGGTCTGGCTGGGCCGCAGCTACCTAGAGGCCGAGGCACTGTTCGTGGCGGTGCGGACGCTTAACGACATCGCCGCGATCGGTGCGCTGCTGGCGGCCTCGGCGCCGCTTGATGCCGCTGCGCTAGATCGCTGAAGCCGGCTTGCGGGGCGACCGCTTGCGGACCGGCTTCGGCTGCGAACGCTCGGCCAGCCAGTCGGCCGCCGGCCCCCAGACCTCGCGCGGCGCGGTGCTGCCCAGCACCACGCCCATATGGCCACCGGGCGCCAGCCGCCAGGCCTTGTCGCGAGTCGGCAGCAGGTCGACGATCCGGCGCGCGATGCGCGGCGCGACGATGGTGTCGCGGTCGCCGGCGAACACCAGCGCCGAAGCCTTGATCGTGCCGACCTCGGCGATCCGGCTGTCGATCTGGATGCGGCCGGTGGCCAGTTCGTTGTCGATCGCCATCCGCAGCAGCATGTCGCGGACCACGCCGCCCGGGTAGATCAGCATCCGGTTCAGGTAGTTCGAGGTGGTCGAATGCTTCTCGACGAATTCGCGGTCCCACAGCTGGGTCATCAGATCCCAGTAGGTGGTGATGCTGGCGATCGGGTTGGTCATCTTGAAACCGAGCGCCAGCAGCCAGCCGGGAATGGTCAGCTTCTGCGGGTCGACGCCCATCAGCCGGAAGTCGCTGTACTTGCGCACCAGCCGGGCCGGCGCATCGAGCGCGCCAGCCAGACCCGCCACCACGCCGCCGCCACGCAAGTCGATCGGGCTGGCGACGGTGACCAGGTTGCGGATGTGGCGATCCTGCGTCAGCCCAGCATGCATCAGGCTCAGCAGGCCGCCCATGCACCAGCCGAACAGGCTCAGGTCCTTGGAGCCGCTGTCGCGGCGGATCGCGGCCAGCGCCTCGCTCATCATGCGGTCGACGTAATCGACCAGACCGAGCCGAGCGTGCGCCGGGGTCGGCCGGCCCCAGTCGATCAGGTAGGTACGAAAGCCCCGCGCCGCCATGTAACGGGCCAGCGAACGGGTCGGCATCAGGTCGAAGGTGTCGCAGGTCACGCCGAGCGGCGGCACCAGCACCAGCGGCACCGGATACAGCGCGCGGTTGACCGGCAGCCGGTCGCCGTCCGGCAGGTCGATGAAGCGTTCCTCCGGCGGGTCATAGCGGCGCACCGACATCAGCTCGCCATCGAGCACCAGCCGGAAATGGGTGCGGCCGGACTGGATCAGCCGTTCGCGGCGGAACAGCCAGTCGAAGCCGTTGGCAACGGTGCCGGCGATCCGGCCGTTCAGCTGCAGCACGCCACGACGCGGCGCGTCCGGCAGTTCATCAAGGGGAAGCTCAGACATTGTCGGCGGTGGCCTGGTCCATGAAGCGCTTCATCAAACGCAGGTACTGGCCCTGCTGCAGGTGCAGCACATGATTGCCCGGAAACCAGTGCAGGCGGGAGCCGGCCCAGTGCCGGTGCAGCAGGTTGACGAAGCTGGGCGCGGTAAAGCGGTCGCCGGCACCACCGATGATCAGCAGCCGCTCGGCAGCGATCGCCGGCTGCCAGCTCAGCGGGCTGTGCAGCGCCATGCCGTGGCGCATTTCGCCGATGCCGAAACCGTCGCGCCATTGCAGCAGGCGGATCAGCGGCCCGAGCGGCTGCCACTGCAGTGCCATGTCGATCGGCACCACCAGCGGCGAGTTGGGGATCGCGAACTTGAGCCGCGGGTCCACCGAAGCCATCACCGCGCTCAGGTAACCGCCGAGGCTCAGGCCGGAAATGCCGACGCTCGGCGCACCGGCATCAAGCAGGTGATCGACGAAGATGCGGATGTCGTGCACCGCATGCAGCATCGCTTCATTGGCGTGCGCCATGCCGCCGGCGAAGTAGCCGTAGCCGCTGAATGGATGCCAGGCTTCCGCACGCGCGCCATGGAACGGCAGGGTCACCATCAGCACGTCGTAGCCGCGCTTCCACAGCCACGGCAGCGCGAAGCCAATGGCATTGATCCGGTAGCTGTCGAGCGTGAAGCCGTGCAGCCAGATCAGCGTTTTGCGCGGGCCATCCGGGTGATGCAGGTGCAGCGCATGAGCGCGGCGGTTGCGGCCGGACTTCGCATAGGCCGCGCGCAGCGCCGGGTTCAGCGGCACGAACGGCGATTCGAACGACCAGTGGCGAGCCGGGATGCCGGCCGGCCGCCAGTCCAGCAGCCCCGGCGGCCGTTCGTCGATCGGCACCTGGGCCGGCGGCGCGACGAACACCGCGTCGAGCGCAGCGCGATCGGCCAGCGGCTGGTACCAGCGCAGGGCCGCCCGTTCCCGGGCCACACCGCTGCGCCGCACCAGCCCCGGGGCCATCGCCGCCGACACCAGGCTGCCGAGGCCGGTGCGCAGCACCCGGTCGGCCAGCGCCGAGCCGTGCACCTTGAACCGGTGATCGGCGTCGATCTCGGTGGCGTCGACACGCTGGTAGTAGTCGTGCGGGAGCTGCTCCCACCAGCGCGCTGGATTGTTCATTTTCATGTCCGCCGGGGCTGCCGCCCGTTGAATCGACGCTCGAAAGTGCCACTCAAGGCACTTTCGAAAGCTCGCGCCGATTCAACTACAGCGTGCGAGCGATCAGTTCCTTCATGATCTCGTTGGTGCCGCCGTAGATGCGCTGCGCGCGGGCGTCGATCCAGGCGCGGGCGATCGGGTACTCCAGCATGTAGCCGTAGCCGCCGTGCAGCTGCAGGCACTGGTCGATGACCTTGCCCTGCAGGTCCGAAGCCCAGTACTTGGCGGTGGCGGCATCGTCGACGCCGAGCTTCTTGTTCAGCACCAGCTCGATGCAGCGGTCGATGTAGACGCGGCCGATCGCCAGTTCCGCCTTCATCTCGGCGAGCTTGAAGCGGGTGTTCTGGAAGCTGGCGACAGTCTTGCCGAACACCTTGCGGTTGCGGGTGTATTCCAGCGTGTGCTTGAGCGCGGCTTCGGCGCCGGCGATCGAGGTGATCGCGATCATCAGGCGTTCCCAGGCCAGTTCCTGCATCAGCATCACGAAGCCCATGCCTTCGCGGCCGAGCAGGTTCTTCTTCGGCACCCGCACGTCCTTGAAGAACAGCTCGCAGGTGTCCTGCGCCTTCATGCCGATCTTGTTCAGCGGCTTGCCCTTGGTGAAGCCGTCGCGGAACGACTCGACCATGATCAGCGAGATGTCCTTCGCGCCTTCACCGGTGTTGCCGGTCTTCGCGACGACGATCGCCATGTCGGACAGGTAACCGTTGGTGATGAAGATCTTCGAGCCGTTGATGATGTAGTCATCGCCGTCCGACACCGCCGTCGTCTTCACGCCCTGCAGGTCGGAGCCGGTGCCCGGCTCGGTCATCGCGATGGCGGTGACGACTTCGCCCGACGCCATCTTCGGCAGCCATTCCAGCTTCTGCTCCTTGGTGCCGAAGTTGTTGATGTAGTGGGCGACGATGTCGGAATGCAGCGAGAAGCCGGTGCCGGAATCCAGCGCATAGGCCTGCTCTTCCATCAGGATCACGCTGTACAGGCGATCACCGCCCATGCCGCCGAATTCGTCCGGAATCGCGGTGCACAGGAAGCCCAGTTCACCGGCCCGGTTCCAGACCTTGCGCTCGATGTGCTGCTGCTTGTCCCAGGCTTCACGGTGCGGAACGATCTCGTCCTGATAGAAGCGGGCGACGCTCTTGCGGAAATCGTCGTGTTCGGCGGAAAACAGGGTACGAGGGATCATCGCGGGCTCCGGCCGTCGTGCGGCCATTCATGGGGTGAGGGTGACGGGCCGGCTTGCGGCCGGCGGCAGACGGTAATCTTAGTTACATACGGTCTGGACTGTTTTATATGAAGTCACAGGCGTTCCGGCCTGTCAACGCAAACGCCCCACCATCTCGGGTCAAGCCACTGAATGGATTGGCAATCAGCCGCCGCCATCCGGGGCTCTCAGCGCCCCGCCACTGCGATCTCCAGCCGTGGCCCGATTGCCGAGGAGGCTGGAAATGCCGCCAGGACCAGCCTGGAGGCGGCCGCGAGACACACGGCATTTCCATCGTCTGGAACAGGACGCCGGACGCTGCCCCGGAGGGTCCGGCGGGGCCAGAAATTGGGGTCAGACCCCAATTAGCGAGACCCCAATTGGCGCAGGAAGCGGGTCCGCCGCGCTCAGTCGGTAGCGGCCACGGCCCAGACGCGCCCGGCGGGCGCCTGCACCACCAGCGCCAGACGTTCACCGCGCTCATCCGCAGCCAGCAGCTCGTCGAGCATCAGCGGCGTGTTCGACCAGTCGGCCAGCTTGCGGATAGAGCGCACCACATTCGGGTAGACGATCCGCTTGCCGGCGTTCTCGCCGCTGCGGATCGTGGTCGCCAGTTCGCGATCGAAGCTGATCAGCCAGACTTCGCCGGCCGCGCCCGCCTCGGTCGTCTTGCCGAGCGCTGCGCGAACCCTGCGGCCGTCGCGGCTGATCGTGGCCGGTGCCGCCTGCCGGCGCGCAGCCGCCGCGATGATCTCGTCCTCGGCCTGCGCGCGGCGCGAGCCGACCAGTGCCGTCGCGCCGTCGACGACCAGCTGCGGCGTATAGACCTGAAAGCCGTGCTGCCGGGCATAGGCGTGCTGGCGCGCGGTGAACGCCGGGCTGGCGAAGGGATCGACCCAGCCGAGCGCATCCCAGTAATCGACGTGGAAGCCCAGCGCCAGCACGTCGCCACGGCTCGACAGCTCGCGCAGCACCGCATCGGCCGGCGGGCAGGACGAACAGCCCTGCGAGGTGAATAGCTCCAGCAGCACCGGTCGATTGAAGGCCCCGGACACCGATCGTTGATCCGCCTGCGCGCCTGCCGGATCGGCCGCCGCTGCCGCCCAGATCAGCAAAGCGGCCAGCGTCCGGAACCGATGACGGGAATTCGATGCAGTCATGACGGACGCTCCTGAAACGGACGAGGACAGAGACTGAGCGCCCGGCATGCCGGTGGCGAGGTCAGAACGTCCGCAATTCAGGCCCGATCCGCCGACAAACCGGGTAGCGGTCAGTGCGCCTGTTTCGCTTCCCAGGCCCGCGCTTCGGTCAGCACCGCGTCGAAGGCTTCGGCGCGGGCCAGCAGACGGGCCTCGACGGCCGGCGGCAGCGGCTTCTCGTGGCCGTCCTCGTCTTCGGGCATCTCGCCGCTGCGCACCGAGTGGAGGATGCGCTTGATCTCGCCGGCGGCGTGGGCTGGCGTCTGCAGCAGCACCAGACGCTCGATCTTCTTCGGATTGCGCGGCACGTGGCAGTCGTCGCACTCGCCTTCGCGCAGCTCCAGCGCCAGCGCGCGGTAGGCGCTGTCGATCTGCGGCAGGTGCGGATTGGCGGCGTCGTACAAGCCGTCGAACAGCGTCACCTGCGGCTGGGTACGGCCGGCGCTGTCGGTCCACAGCCACTGGCCATCGAAGGCGGCGACGTCGGCATCAACCTTTGCCGCCAATTCGGCATCGACCACCCCGGGCTGGAACTGCACGACCTTGATCCGGCCGTCGTCCGGACGCAGGTAAAAGACCAGCGCCGTGGCCGACTGGTAGCCACCCCACTTGGTCTTGTCATGCCAGAACGGGTACGGGAACTGGCCCGGCGCCAGGCGGTTGCGAAAGCGCACCGGCAGGGTCGCCTTGTAGAGCCGCTCGCCTTCGTCGTAGCTCACTTCGGCCCGGCCCTCGAACATGAACAGCGGCGCGTAAAGACCGGCGTAGACATCCGGCGCGAACTCGGTCAGCGGCGTGTCCTTCAGCGGCTTGCCGCGCGCCCGCCCCCACAGCATCCGCTCCGGCAGTGCGGCGCGCAGAAGCGAGGGTCCGAACAGCGCCTTGCGGCAGCGATCGAACGCGGCCTGGTCTTCCGGCGCCGCATACGGGCAGACGGCACCGAGCTAGGCCGCCAGCGCGTCGTACTGCGCCTGCAGGCGCTGGCGCCGCGCTTCCAAGGATTCGCGCAGCATCACGAAGGCAAGCAGCGCTGCCAGCGCCAGCACGGCCGCTGCGGACAGGAGGAGGGACTCGCGGGGCATGGCAACCGAACCGGTGGCGGGCAATAAAGTATGGTTCCTTATTATTATCTCGCGTCACCTTCGGCGCAGCGGGAAAAGCTCACAATCGCCGCCGTGAGCCGCCTGCCCGATCCCGTTTCCCAGCTGCCGACCGTCGATGGCGTCGGCGCCAGCCGCGTCCGGCTGCCACCGGGCGACTGGCCGCTGCTGCTCGATTTCCTCAGCCAGCGCTTCGCCGGCATTTCGCGCACCGTGTGGCAGGCGCGGATGCAGGCCGGCCGCGTGCACGACAGCGACGGCCAGCCGCTCGACGCCAGCGCGCCGTACCGGGCCGGCCGGCTGATCCACTACTACCGCGACCTCGCCCACGAAACGCCGATCCCGTTCGAGGCCACCATCCTGTATCGCGACGCGCATCTGTTGGTGGCCGACAAGCCGCACTTCCTGCCGACCATTCCGTCCGGCCGCTTCCTGCGCGAAACGCTGCTGGTGCGGCTGAAGCAGCAGACCGGGCTCGATGCGCTGATCCCGCTGCACAGACTTGATCGGGAGACGGCTGGGCTGGTGCTGTTCTCGGTCAATCCGGCGACGCGCCACGCCTACAGCACGCTGTTCGCCGAGCGCCGCATCGACAAGACCTACGAAGCACTGGCGCCGACCCGCCACGAACTGTCGTTGCCGATGACCCACCGCAGCCGCATGGTCGAAAGCGCACCGTTCTTCCGGATGGCCGAGGCCGACGGCGCCCCGAACAGCGAGACGCGGATCGAACGGATCGAGACGCTCGGCGCGATCAGCCGCTACCGGCTGACACCGCTGACCGGTCGCAAGCACCAGCTGCGCGTGCACATGGCCGCGCTGGGTATGCCGATCGTCAACGACCGCTGGTATCCCGTGCTGTGCGATGACGGCATCGACGACCACAGCCGGCCGCTCAAGCTATTGGCGCGCCGCCTGGCGTTCACCGATCCGCTGAGCGGCGAGGCGCGCTGCTTCGACAGTCAGTTCCGGCTATAGCGCTGCCGGCAGCTGCCACCACGACGGCAGCAGCGCCTGCACGTCGGGCCGGCCGTAGCGCGGATCGACCAGCACCACGACGCCGCGATCGTCGCGATGGCGGATCACCCGGCCGGCCGCCTGCACGACCTTGCGCAACCCGGGATAGAGGTACGTGTACTCGTAGCCGGCGCCGAACAGCGCTTCCATCCGCGCCTGCATCTGCTCGTTGACCGGATTGACCTGCGGAATGCCGAGCGTGACCACAAAAGCCCCGATCAGCCGCTGGCCCGGCAGGTCGATGCCTTCGGAGAACACGCCGCCAAGCACCGCGAAACCGATGCCCTGGCCGCTGGCGGCGAAGCGGTCGAGAAAGGCCTGGCGCGCGGCCTCGTCCATGCGCCGCGCCTGCGCCCAGACCGGCAGCGTCGGATGCGCCGCGCGCAGGCTGGCCAAGGTCCGTTCGAGATAGTCGAAGCTGGAAAAGAAGGCCAGATAGTTGCCGGGCCGCGCTGCGTACTGCCCGGCGATCAGTGCGGCGATCGGCGCCAGCGAGGCTTCGCGGCGATCGAAGCGGGTCGAGACATGGCGGGCAATGCGGACGTCCAGCTGATCGGCAGCGAATGGCGACGGCACGTCCAGCCAGGCTGCGGCGGCCGGCAGGCCGAGCAGATCGCGGTAGTACGCGGGCGGGTTCAGCGTGGCCGAGAAGATCACCGCGCCATGTGCGGCTTCGAAGCGTGGCGCCAGAAACGGCGCCGGCACGATGTTGCGGATGGCGAGCCGCGTCACGTCCGGTGCTTCCACGGTGACGTCGATCATCGAATGGCGGCCAAACACTTCGGCCAGCCGGGTGAAGCCGATGGCATCGAAATAGAACTGCTGCAGCTCGGCGGCGAATTCGTCGCGCGATTCGGCCAGCAGCCGGCTGGCATTGCCGATGAACTCGGACAGCGCGCCGTTCAGGCTGTCCGGCACGCCGTCGAGCACCGCGTATTGGCCGCCATCGATGAAGCCCTCGCCGTTGGCGAGATCGGACAGCGTCTTGCCGATTCGCCGCAACGACGGTTTCAGGCTGCCCGGCGCGACCCGGATCGCGGCGCGCAGCGCGTCCTCGTCGAGCGTCAGCGAATACATGTCGCGGGCGCGGTCGACCAGGTTGTGGGCCTCGTCGACCAGCACCGTGACCCGCCATTCGTTGAGCTGCTGCAGCGCCGACAGGATGGCGCTGCCATCGAAGAAGTAGTTGTAGTCGCCGACCACGACATCGGCCCAGCGGACCATTTCTTGGCCGAGGTAATACGGGCAGACGCTGTGCCGGGCAGCGACGCTGCGCAGGCGGTTCTCGTCCAGCGGCGATACCTCCACCGCGGCGGCGCGGGCCGCCGGCAGGCGGTCGTAGAAGCCTTTGGCCAGCGGGCAGGATTCGCCGTTGCAGCGCTTGTCCGGGTTCACGCAGGCCTTGTCGCGCGAGCGCAGTTCCAGCACCCGCAGCGCGGGTTCGCGGTCATCCGGCTGGATCAGCGCCAGCGCATCGAGCGCCACCTGCCGGCCCGGCGATTTGGCGGTGAGGAAGTAGAGCTTGTCGATCGGCGCATGGGCCATCGCCTTCAGCGCCGGGAACAGCGTGCCGACGGTCTTGCCGATGCCGGTCGGTGCCTGCGCCATCAGCGCGCTGCCGTGGCGGGCGGCGCGGAACACGGCGTTGGCCAGGCCGCGCTGGCCGGCGTTGAACGCGGCGTGCGGAAAGCGCAGCCCGTCGATCGCGGCATTGCGGCGCGCCCGATGCGCGGCTTCCTGCGCGGCCCAGGCCAGATAGTCAGCGGCCAGCGTTTCGACCCAGGCGTTCAGCTCGGCGGCGGTGGCCTGGTCATCGAGCACGGTCTCGGCTTCGTCGTCGACATTGAAGTAGACCAGCGCCAGCGCGATCGCTTCGAGCCCGCGCGCTGCACAGAACAGCGCGCCGTAGACCTTGAGCTGCGCCCAGTGCAGCTGGCGGTGGTTGTCGGGAATCCGCGAGACCTCGCCGCGATGGGTCTTGATCTCCTCCAGCCGCTGCAGCTGCGGGTCGTAGCCATCGGCGCGGCCGCGAATCTGCAGGCCGCCGATCGTGCCGTTCAGGCTGATCTCGCGTTCGTAGTCGCCGGCCCGGCGGCCGGCGACGCGGACATGGCCGGCCATGCCCTGCGCGGCACTCGGCGCCGGCGTGAAGCGGCGGTCGAGATCGCCGCGCTTGGCGGCGAACTCGCACAGTTCCCGCACGGCGATCACCGCACTCATCGTCCGGCCCGGATTCGGCTCAGCGTGACGGGTCCAGCAGGTAGTCGATCGCCGCGCAGACTGCCGCGACCTGCGCGGCGATGCACTGCTCCGGCGTCGCCCGCGGGCTGTCCGGATAGACCTCGGTGGTGGTGCGGTAACGCGCCGTGGTGATGCCGGCGCACAGGCCGAGCGCGCGCAGCGGATAGCGGATCACGCCCGGCGACACGACCGGAGAGCCGATGATCCGGCCCCCGGCATCGGCCGGGGCGATATGCGTGACCCGCGCCACCGCGTCGATCACCGCCTGCTGGAACGCAGGCTCGGGGGCTTCGGTGTCATCGACCAGATAGAAGCCGTCCGGGATCACGCCCGGCGTGTGCGGCTTGCCGTCGCGGGCATCGCGCGCCGGGCCGAACTCGCTTTCGTCGCTGTCAGTGGTTTCGTGCAGGTCGACATGCAGCGCCACCTGCTCGCGGATCGGCGCGACCAGCGCCATCAGCGCCAGCGCTTCCTGCGCGGTGCCGCCGTCGCGGAACGAGCGGTTGGGATCGACCGCCTGCAGGTTCCAGCGCTGGATCATTTCGTAGGCCCAGGGGCTGACGCAGGGCGCGATCAGCCAGTTGATACGCCCGGCATAGGCCGCCACGTGCCGTTCGGCGAAGCGCAGCGCGCCGTGCACGCCGCTGGTCTCGTAGCCGTGGACGCCGCCGGTGACCAGCACGGTCGGCCGCTGCGCATGCCAGTCGCGATTGCGGACGGCGAACAGCGGGTAGCGCACCGGATCGTGATCAAGCCGGCCGTATTCGACGACCTCGTGGCCGGCGCGCAGGCACTCGATCGCCGGCAGCACATCGTCCGCATAGCGTCGCTGGATACGCTGCTGGGCGCGCCAGGCGGCGATCTCGCGGGCACCCCAGGGGGTGCCGGGCGTGCCGATGGGATAGGAGGTCGGGGCCGTCATTGCCGTGCTCGTCGGGGCTGGAACCCGCAGACGGTAGCACCGCCCGGCGGGCGACCGGGCGGAGCCCATCACGGCACTGACGCGCCCCGGCGGATCAGCGCGCGGCCGGCGCGACGGCGGCCTGTTCGGCGGTCGCGGCCAGCGCCCAGTGACCGCCCTGTTCGAGGTAGTTGGCAACCCCGATCGCGCCGGCCACCTTGAAGCCCTTGGCGGCCAGCAGATCGCCAGCGGCGCCGGCGCGGCCGGCATGGTTCGACACGGTGACCAGCGCGCGGTCCTTCGGAATGAACTTCAGGCTGTCGGCCAGCTCGCCGGCCTGGATGTTCAGGAAGACCGGGAAGCGGCCCTTGCTGGCCACTTCCTCCGGCCGGCGCACGTCGATCAGCAGCAGCTGGTCCGGGCGAGCCAGCAGCGCATCCAGCTGGCCGCGATCGAGCCGCTGCACCTTGTACTTCCAGGCCGGTTCGGCCTGCGCGGCGGCCTGCACGGCGGGGGCCTGCGGCGACGCCGCCCACAGGGCCGGCGATGCCAGCGCGGCGGCAGTGGAAAGCCAGACAGCCACAGACGGGAGATGACGGTTCATCGCAAAGGGTCCTTGTGGTTCGGAATGCTGCGGGATGGAAGACGGCGTGGCGACGCGCTCAGGCCGCCACGGCGCTGTCGAAGCCGTCGTCATCGAGCTTGTCGCCGAGATGGCCGTGCTTCTTCAGCAGGGTGCGCATGACGTTGCGGGAGATGCCCAGCGCCTGCGCCGAGCGCACCTGGTTGTAGCGGCTGTGGCGGAATGCCTCGTCGACGATGATCCGCTCCAGCTCGTTGAACAGGTTGTCGCCGGATTCGGACAGCAGCGCCCTAGTCGCCTCGGCGAATTGCTCGCGTGGCGACAGCCGCGCCGACGGCGACCCGTGCGGCGAACTGGCGGCCACACTGTTGAGCTTCAGGTGCTCCGGGCGGACCTCGCCCTTGTCGGCCACCAGCAGCGCGAAGTGGATGACGTTCTCCACCTCGCGGATGTTGCCGGGCCAGACATAGCTTTCCAGCGCCCGCCGCGTGGCCTCGGTGAACTCCGGCCGCCGCGTCTTCAGGCGCTGGCTGTAGACGTTCAGGAAGTGGGTCGCCAGCGGCAGGATGTCGCCCGGGCGCTCGCGCAGCGGCGGCAGGCGCACCTGGGCGATGTTCAGGCGGTAGAACAGATCGAGCCGGAAATGGCCGGCCGCCACGGCATCGCCGAGATCGACGTTGGTGGCAGCCACCAGGCGGATGTCCACCGGCGTCGACTTGCGCGAGCCGAGCCGCACCACCTCGCGCTCCTGCAGCACGCGCAGCAGCTTCACCTGCAACGCCAGCGGCAGGTCGCCGATCTCGTCGAGGAACAACGTGCCGCCGTTGGCCGCCTCGAACCAGCCTTCACGGCGGCGGCTGGCGCCGGTGAACGCGCCGATCTCGTGGCCGAACAGTTCGCTGTCGGCCAGCTGCTCGCTGATCGCGCCGCAGTTCACCGCGACGAACGGCCCGCGCCGGCCGCTGCGTTCATGGATGTGGCGCGCCACCAGCTCCTTGCCGGTGCCGGTCTCGCCGATGATCAGCACCGGCGCTTCGCTGGGCGCGATCTGCTCCAGCTGCTGCAGGATCCCCTGCGATACCGGATCGACAAAGACCAGCGCCTTGGCGCGGATGGTCACCGTCTCGGCATTGCTGCCCGTGAGCTGAAGAACCTTCGGCTCGGCATAGTACGACTCGCTCATGGTTCCGCTCTCCCTGGTGACACGGCCCAACCCGGCTTGACGGCGGCGGACTCTACGTCCGACCGCTGCGCATAACGAAAGAATTCGGAATCCACTGTTCCGGGGGCGACGCAACAGCGGCCTGCATGCCGGGCATTCCCGATGCCGGTGCAAACCTGTCGTCGAGCCGATTATCCAGCAGTGCCGCGCGCGGCAATGGATACATTTCGCATTTGCTTAGTCGGCACGGCGACCGGCGATTTTCGTATTTGCTTGTTCCATCAAGCACTTCTCAATCAATTTTCGGTCAATGCCGGCGCTGCCGCAGCCGTGTTCGCAGCTGCACGCGTCGTGCATCAGTCCAGCCGCGAAAGCGCAGCGCTGCTGGAATTTCAACAGTCCACTGCCGCAGATTGCTGTAATGCCAGCATGGCTGGCGCGCATGACTGGGCGATCAGATGGATCGGCATCAATGACAAATCCATCCGCCGTCAATCACTTGAACCGGACGACGACTCCATTCCAGACGCTGGCATGGCCTATGCCCTTCAATCTGGCGTGACGGCTCGGTGCATCCGGGCCCGCCACTGCCGCCATGCCGGCGGTTCCTGTCGAATCCGAGCCCGAAGTCCCGTGAACTACACCGCCTATCCCGAACCCCGAAAGAATCTTGCCGGCCTCGCCGCCGTGGTCGGCCTGCATCTGGTGGTGGCCTATGCGCTGGCCACCGGCTTTGCCCACAAGGTGGTCGACGTGCTGAAGGCGCCGCTGACGGTCAGCGTGATCGAGGAGATCAAGCCGCTGCCGCCGCCTCCACCACCGCCGCCGCCACCGAAGCAGGTGCGCGTGCAGCCGCAGACGCCGCCGCCGTCGTACGTGCCGCCGGCCGAGGTGGTGGTCGAAGCGCCGGTGCAGACCGCCACCATCACCAGCAGCCCGGAACCGGTACCGGAGCCGCCGCCGGCCGCACCGGCCGTGCCGGTGCCGGCGCCGATCGTCAACGCCGCCGTGGCCTGCCCGAACTCCGATCAGGTGCGCGCCCGCGTGCCGTACCCGACCCAGGCCGAGCGCATGGGCCTGTCCGGCAAGGTGCTGGTGGAGTTCACCGTCGGCGCCGACGGCAGCGTCCGCGACGTCACCGCGATCAGCAGCAGCAATTCGATCTTCACCAGCACGGCCACCCGCGCGGTGGCCGAGTTCCGCTGCAACGGCCAGGGCCGCGATGTCCGCGTGCGCGTGCCCTTCGCCTTCAACTTCGGCTAAGCCTTCCGCTGCAGCCGCCACGGCTTCCCCGCCCCATCCCGAGAGAAAACACCATGATCCACTCCCGCACCTCCCGCACCCTGGTCGCCGCGCTGCTGCTGGGCCTAGCGTCCACCACCCTGCACGCGCAGGAAGCCGCCACGGCCGATGCCGCCGCGCCAGTCGTTACTGGCAGCAGCGCCGCAGCCAGCTCCGCCCCCGCAGACATCGCACCGGCCGCCGCGCTGACGGCTGCCAGCACCGAATCGGTCGACAACCCCTATGGCCTCGATGCGCTGTGGAAAGGCGGCGACATCGTCGCCAAGGCGACGTTGGCGATCCTGCTGATCATGTCGGTCGGCAGCTGGTACGTGCTGTTCACCAAGCTCTGGGAACAGACCCGCCTGAACCGACAGGGCCAGCGCGCCAGCGAAACCTTCTGGTCGGCCGGCGGCGTGACCGAGGCGATCGAGACGCTCGACGCGCACAGTGCCTACCGCTACATCGCCCGCGCCGGCGCCGATGCCACCGAACGGCATCGCGGCCTGCACGCGCACATCAACCTGCACGAATGGACGCAGGTGTCGATCCAGCGCGCGATCGACGCCGTGCAGAGCCGCTTGCAGAGCGGCCTGGCGTTCCTGGCAACGGTGGGTTCGACGGCGCCGTTCGTGGGCCTGTTTGGCACGGTCTGGGGCATTTATCACGCGCTGACTGCGATCGGCATCGCCGGCCAGGCCTCGATCGACAAGGTGGCCGGGCCGGTCGGCGAGGCGCTGATCATGACCGCCATCGGCCTGGCCGTCGCCGTGCCAGCCGTGCTCGGCTACAACTGGCTGGTCCGCCGCAACAAGTCGGCGCTGGAGCAGGTGCGCAACTTCGGCTCCGAACTGCACGCCGTGCTGCTCGGCGCGCAGGCGTCGCGCCCGGTGGAAGTGCCGAGCCCGCGCCGCCGCGAACAGCGCGCCGCTGCCGCCGCCTGAGCACGCCAACATGGGTGCCCACTTCAAGACCGGCGAAGACGAAGACGCACTCGTCGCCGCCATCAACACCACGCCGCTGGTCGACGTCATGCTGGTGCTGCTGATCATCTTCCTGATCACCATTCCCGTCGTCACCCGCGCGGTGCCGGTGGAGTTGCCGAAGGAAGTCAACCAGCCACGGGTGACCAAGCCGGAGAACATCAACCTGTCAGTGGATGTCGACGGCCACGTCTACTGGAACGAGCAGCGGATCGGCAACCAGGAAGAGCTGGTGGACCGCCTGAAGGAAGTGGCCGTGCTGAAGCCGCAACCGGAAGTGCAGATCCGGGGCGATGGCGGCGCCGCCTACGAGCACGTGGGGCGCGTCGTCGTCGCCAGCCAGCGCGCCGGCATCCTGAAGCTCGGCTTCATCACCCAGCCGCCACCGCGCGGCTGAACCACCCGGAGAATCGCAATGGGCATGAACATCGCTTCGGGCGGATCGGATGACGATCCCGACGTGATCGCCGACATCAACACCACGCCGCTGATCGACGTGATGCTGGTGCTGCTGATCATGCTGATCATCACCATCCCGATCCAGCTGCACGCCGTGAACCTGGACCTGCCGGCCGGCAACCCGCCGCCACCGCTGACCGTGCCCGAGATCGTGCGCATCAACATCGACGCCAGCGGCGTCATCCGCTGGAACGGCGACCCGCTGGCCGATACCGCCGCGCTCGACAGCCAGCTGAAATCCGCAGCCGCCAGCCCCGTCAAGCCGGAACTGCATATCCGCCCGGATGCCAAGGTGCCGTACCGAGTCGTTGCCGGCGTGATGGCGGCGGTGCAGCGCGAAGGGCTGACCAAGGTCGGGCTGGTCGGGGCCGAGCAATTCCTTTGATGTGTTGCTGACGATGTAGCGGCAGCGGCCTGCCGTGGCACGCGTGCGCTGCATGCATGCGAAAGCCCGCTGACGACCGATGATGGGGATCGGGGTCAGCGGGCTTTTTGTTTTGAGCCGGTAGTCGTCGGGCTGCTGGTGCTTCTGATGTGACATCGGCGCAGGAACTGATCGATATTCCTAAAGCGGGCTGAACTCGCAGCCAAACGTCGAATGGCAGCAATCGGCTCGTAGCGATCGTGGCGACGCTCGGAACACTCCTGGAGAACAGTATGGTAACGAGCGATCCTCGGCCTCTCCGTCCGCTATGCTCCCGCTAACCAATAGCCAAGAGTGTGAAGATGCGCGACCTCCGATTTCTTCTCAAGACTCACTACACGAATAGCCGCGCGCTGATAATCGGAATCGACAGGTACGAGAAAGTCTCGCCGCTCTCGTATGCAGTGAGTGATGCAAGTGAAGTTCGCTCCATTCTCGTAGGCGAGCTCGAATTCCCAGAGGAGAATGTCGCATACCTCACCGATGCCGAGGCGACGCGATCTAACATCCTAAAAGCATACCTTCGTTTCGCCCGCGATGACATCGATGTAGATGAGCGTCTACTTGTCTTCTTCGCTGGACATGGTCACACCAAGTCAGGTAGCCGAGGAGAGATCGGTTATTTAGTTCCCTTCGATGCGGATACTAAGGACCTTGCGACACTCATTCGGTGGGACGAATTGACGCGAAACTCAGAGCTCATCCGCTCTAAGCACGTTCTTTTTATCATGGATGCTTGTTACGGCGGCCTCGCGTTGACACGCCACCTACAACCCGGCAGCGTGAGATTCGTCAAGGACATGATGCTGCGACATTCGAGACAAGTACTCACCGCCGGAAAAGCCGATGAAGTGGTCGCTGATGCGGGAGGCCCGATACCTAATCATTCAGTATTTACGGGACACCTCATTGAGGGATTGCGTGGCAATGCTGCAACTCCAGAAGGCATCATCACTGCTAGCGGACTAATGGCATATGTATACGGAAAAGTTTCCGGAGATAGAAATTCCAATCAGACGCCGCACTATGGATATTTTGAAGGAGATGGAGATTTCATAATTAGGGCGCCAAATCTTGCGGAACTAGAGACGCCTGAAAATAAGGATCTAGACCGACTGATTGCCGTTCCTTATCCAGAGGAGCATCCGAGCGTTGAGAGTTCGCAGGAAAAAATACGTCATATCAAGATGCTTCTCGCTAGCGACTTGAACCGCCCCGGTTTTCCCGGAGGCCATTTCGATTGAGTCACGCCGCGATGGCGAGCTCTTGGGTTTGTGAATAGT